>CAKRPQ010000059.1 GCA_934385225.1 uncultured Eubacteriales bacterium | reverse complement strand
CTCCGATCCGAGCTATAACGGCATAACGGCGATAGACGACCTACCGCACCACATTTTCGACGAAATGATGCACTTTTTCAGCGTTTATAAGCAGCTTGAAAACAAGCAGACGGCGGTGAAGTCGCTCTTCAACCGCGAAGAGGCGCACGAGATAATCAAAGAGTCGATTGAAAATTACAATAAAAATTTTGTGAAATAAAAAGGTGCTGCCCCAAACATCGAGTTTGGGGCAGTACCTTTAAGTTTTGGGTCGCCTTTTTATATATCCGCTTCTTTTATATACTCGCTTCCGTGCAGGGCAATGAAGTCCTTTCGCGCGGGCAGATCGTCGCCGAGGAGAGTTTCAAAGATTCTGTCCGTTGCCTCCGCGTCGGCGGGCGTTATCGCAACGAGACGGCGCGTCGCGGGATTCATTGTCGTCAGAGCCATCATTTCGGCACTGTTCTCGCCGAGACCCTTTGAGCGTTGGAGCTTGTACTTCTGATTTCCGAGCTTTTTCAGAATATCCGCTTTTTCAAATTCGTCGTAGGCAAAGAATGTTTCGTTTTTCGTCGTTATCTCAAAGAGAGGCGTTTCGGCGATGAACACCTTTCCCTCTTTTATCAGTGTCGGCAAAAGCCTGTAAAACATCGTGAGAAGCAGAGTGCGTATCTGGAAGCCGTCCTCGTCCGCATCGGTACAGATTATAATTTTCGACCAGCGCAGAGAGTTTATGTCAAAGGCGGGAATGTCGCCCTTTATTTTGCCGTTTATTTCGACACCGCAGCCGATAACGCGGAGCAGATCTGTTATGATGTCGCTCTTGAATATCCTGTCGTAGCCGCATTTGAGGCAGTTCAGCGTCTTTCCTCTTATCGGTATGAGTGCCTGAAATTCGGCGTTTCGGCTTAGTTTACACGAGCCGAGCGCGGATTTGCCCTCCACGATGTAGACCTCGCGTTTTTCGGGGTCTTTCGAGCGGCAGCCGACGTAGTTTTCGACCCTGTTCGCAATGTCGAGCGTACCCGTCAGCTTCTTTTTGAGCGTTATGCGCGTGCTTTCCGCCGATTCGCGGCTGCGCTTGTTCACAAGCACCTGATTTGCGAATATTTCGGCTTCCGTCGGGTTTTCGATGAAGTAGATGTCGAGATTCTTTTTGAGAAAATCAGCCATCGCTTCGTATATGAACGTGTTCGTTATCGACTTTTTTGTCTGGTTTTCGTAGGACGTGACCGTCGAAAAGCTGTTTATCACAAGCACGAGACAGTCGGCGATGTCGCCGAATGTTATTTTAGCCTCATTTTTGTTGTATTTGCCGTTTGTGCGCAGATATTTGTCGAGTGCGTAGACGAACGCCGTTTTTACCGCCTTGTCGGGCGAACCGCCGTGTTCGAGAAAGCTGGAATTGTGATAGTATTCGAGCGCGCTCACGGTGTTTGACGCGCAGAACGAAAATTCGGCTTTGAGCTTGTATTCCTCCTTGTCGTCGCGGTCGCGACCCTGCGTTTCCATCTTCCATAGGACAGGCGCGGTCAGCGTGCTTTCGCCCGCGATTTCTCTTATATAGTCGGCGATTCCGTTCTCGTAGTAGAACTCGCTCTCCTCAAATTTTCCGTTTTCCTTTTCGAGGCGGAGCCTGAATTTTATCCCCGAATTGACGACAGCCTGGCGGTGCAGAACGTCCGAGAAAAATTCGTGCGGAATGTTTATGTCGGTGAAAACTTCAAGGTCGGGACGCCACTTTATTATCGTTCCGTTCTTTTTTTCGCGCGGCGCAAGGTCGCGTACCGAAAGCTCGCCGACGGGTTCTCCGCGTCTGAAATGTATTTCCGAGCAGTGCGAGCCGTCGTAGGAGTAGACGTCCATATATTCCGAGCTGTACTGCGTCGCGCACGCGCCGAGACCGTTCATACCGAGCGAATATTCGTATGCCGAGCCGCCCGAATTGTTGTTGTATTTTCCGCCCGCGTAAAGCTCGCAGTAGACGAGCTCCCAGTTGTATTTTCCCTCGCGCTCGTTGTAGCCGAGCGGAACGCCGCGCCCGAAGTCCTCAACCGTTATCGACTTGTCGGAGAATGCGGTCACGACGATCTCTTTTCCGTAGCCCTCGCGCGCCTCGTCCACGGCGTTCGAGAGGATTTCGAAAAACGAATGTTCGCAGCCTTCGAGACCGTCCGAGCCGAATATTACGCTCGGACGCTTGCGCACTCTGTCCGCGCCTTTGAGCAGAACTATACTGTCGTCGTTGTATTGCTTTGCGCTCTTTGCCATTTCTACCTCTTGATTTTTATTTTATGATAAAACGTCGCTCACATGGAGCTTTACACCGCCGCGTACAAGCCTCTTTTGAAGCTCGCGGACATTTACTCCGCCTTTGCCATCGCCCTCCGCCGCAAGCACCGCGGCAATCCCCGCGGCTTCACCCGTCACGGCGCAGGTCGGAATAACTCTCGTTACGTCCCACATTCTGTCCGTCGCCGAGATCATACGTCCCGCCGCAAAAAGGTTTCCGATGTTCACGCTCGCAATCGCGCCGAGAGGAATCTCGTATATCGGACCGCGAACCTTCCAGTTGCCGGTAAGTCCGACGCTGTCCTCGCGGTGAAGCCTATCGTCCTCAGTGTCCATTGTAGCGCTTCCGACTATACGCCTTGTCATTCTTATCTGCGGGATCGTCGCCGTGAGCGTGATTTCGGTGTCGGGCGCTTCCGCGCGCTTTTGCTTGAAATTATTAAGTATCGACGTGTGCGATAAAAGCATCTGTTCGCTCAGTTCCTCGCCCGAAAGCCCCGAAAAACGTCTGTCCGTGAGAGTTTTTACGGTTTTTCCGTCCTTCTTCTCGTCGTCGGGAATGTCGCAGAAGCCGAGCATATTCAGTTTCTTTACGCCGCGTGAGAGTGAGTAGTACCAGCCCGCGAGAATATTCCCCTGCGCAAAGTTTTCTGTTTTTGCGCCCGCGCAGTGCGAAAGATCTGCGTCGCCCGTCGCGTCGACGGCGGCTTTTACTTCGATTCCGTACCGACCGCTCTTGTTTTCGACGATGACGGCAGTCACTCTGTTTTCCACGGTTAAAGCGGAGCATATTTTTGTGCCGTAGAGGATTTTTACGCCCGCGTCCGTGAGGAGTTTTTCGGCTTCGAGCATAAACATATTCGGGTTGTACTGTGCTTCAAAGCGGTTCTTTACGCGCTCCTCGTCCGTGTGACCGTCTTCGAGCCACGCAGCGGGATTTTTGTCCTCAATACCGTATTTTACCGAGAGACGGAGAAGCTCCTCGCCTATGCCGTAGATTACCTGATGACCGCAACCGTCGCAGAGCGGCAGATAAATCGTGACTATGCCGAGCGTCGCAAGACCGCCGAGCGAAAATTCGTTTTCGACGAGCAGAACCTTTTTACCGCCCTGCCTTGCCGCCGCGAGAGCTGCCGCGATGCCCGCGATACCGCCGCCCGCGACGAGCACGTCGCATTCCCCGCGTATTGGTGTCGATAGTCTTTCTTCGATGTTTTTCATTTTTAGAGTTCCTCCCGAAACGCCTGAAATATACATTATTATAATTATATAGTGTTTTGTCCGAAAAGTCAAGCGCGTTTTTCTTTTCCGAAAATTTTGAAAATTTCAAAAAACACTTGCAAAACGAGAAAAAATCTGATATAATATATCCCGTAAATGCCCGACAGGGTATTTTGACAGCACAAGCTGTGAAATAAGGCCATACTAGCCGGGGAATTAGCGGGGCCCTGAACCTGAAATCCGCTACAGCAGGGGTGAATCCCTTTTTTGAGGGCTACGCGGGTGCGAGGCACCCGTATTCACTGTGCTGAGAGATGGGTCTTACGCAATCGGGAACCGTGAACCATGTCAGGTGGGGAACCAAGCAGCATTAAGCGGTCACCCCGATGTGCCGTGAGGAAGCCTGTTTTGAGCAGTGATACGGGAACGCGCGTATTCGCGGAGTTCGATTTTAAGGTGTATGGTCGTATTTTGCAGCTTGATTTTTATTTTTCGGGGAGGGGAGACGTATGCGTCAGGCACTTTACAGAAAATGGCGTCCGAGGACGTTTGACGAAGTTTACGGTCAGGAGCATATCACGTCGATCCTTAAATACGAATGTGCAAACGGCAAATTTTCGCACGCATACCTTTTCTGCGGTTCTCGCGGAACGGGAAAGACGTCCTGCGCGAAAATTCTCGCGAAGGCTGTAAACTGCGAAAATCCGATAAACGGAAGTCCGTGCGGCAAATGCCCGTCCTGCCTTGCAATTGACGCGGGCAGCGCTACCGATGTCGTCGAAATGGACGCTGCGTCGAATAACGGCGTCGATAATATCCGCGATATACGCGACGAGGTTGTCTATTCGCCGTCGATGCTTAAATATAAGGTCTATATCGTGGACGAGGTGCATATGCTCTCGGTCAGCGCCTTCAACGCGCTCCTTAAAACGCTCGAAGAGCCGCCCGCACACGTCATTTTCATACTCGCGACGACGGAACTACATAAGCTCCCGTCAACGATAATTTCAAGGTGCCGCCGATTCGATTTCAGACGGATCGCCGTACCCGTAATATCCGAGAGACTGATGTACGTCGCCGAAAAAGAGAACATAAAACTCGATAAAAACGCTTCTTTTCTTATCGCGAAGCTCGCACAGGGCGGTATGCGCGACGCGCTCAGTCTACTTGACCTTTGCGCGGGTGAGGGCAGGGAGATCACCGAGGAACTTGTCGCCGACACCGTCGGAATGACGGGCAGAGACGAGGTCGCGTCGCTTGTGCGCGCGCTTCATGACGGCGATTTTGATAAAATTTTCGATGTTGTCGCGGAGGCCGTCTCGTCGTCAAAGGACATTGCCGTTTTCTGGCAGGATCTTATGTCGTTTTACCGCGATATGCTCGTGATAAAAACAGCAAAAACGGCGGAAAACGCATCGAAATATCTTGATCTTACCGAGGGCGAGAGGGATATAACCGAAAAATGCGCGGCACTTTTTTCGCGCGAAACGCTCATATATCATTGTAAACTCGCCGAGGACGCGCTTGCCGAAATGCAGAAATCGAACAGCGCGAAGCGCCTCTGCGCCGAGATGACACTCGTAAAAATGTGCGACGCAACGCTTTCTTCGTCGGACTCCGCGCTTCTCGCGCGAATTTCGGCACTTGAAGACAGACTTGACCGCACGCAGTATTATGCCCCGATGCCCGCGGGCGAGACTGCCGAGATAAAAGTGACCGACGCGGGCGACAGAAGAACGCCTTCAAATGCGGCGTCCGAAAAAGATAAAGAAAAAAACGAGAACGGCGGGAGCGCAAAAACCGGCGGCGATGCAAAACCGCAGGAAACAAAGCCTGCCTTTTCCCGCAGAATGCTCCCCTACTGGCTCGAAGTTATCGATAAAATATGCGAGGGAGACCCCAGCCTTGCCGGATTTTTGCGCAATTCAAAGACGTATAAGAACGAGAGCGGCGCGATAGTCTTGCGACTTGACAGCGACTTTGCCGCCACGATGATAAAGGCGAGAAAAACGGCGACGGAGAATATGCTCGCGGTGCTTTCGACATACGAAAAAAGACGTCTTTCTCCTGCCGACCTTGTGATAGAGGTGTCGCATGCAAACGACGTGATAGACGAGGGCAGAGAAAGCATAGAAGAAATAATAAAGGATAATAACTTATAATTCGGAGGAACGGAAATGAAAGCAAATTTACCGAAGGGCGTAGGCGGCGGACCGCAGAATATGCAGGCGATGATAAAGCAGGCACAGAAGATGCAGGAGGATATGGAGAACCTCAAAGCCGAGCTTGACGAGAGAGAATACGACATAAGCGCGGGCGGCGGAGCCGTTGCCGTTAAGATAAACGGAAAGAAAGAGATACTTTCTATCGACATAAAGCCCGAAATCGTCGATCCCGACGACGTTGAGACGCTCTCCGATATACTTGTCGCCGCCGTAAACGAGGCGATAAAGCGCGTCGAAACGACGAACGACGCCGAGATGCAGAAGATAACGGGCAATCTCGGAATGCCGGGTCTTTTCTGATGGCTGATTATATCGAACCGCTCGCAAAGCTCGTCGAGCAGTTCTGCAAGTTGCCGGGCGTCGGCAGAAAGACCGCTCTGCGGTATGCTTTTCACGTCCTTGACGCGACGTACGACGAGGCGGGCGATTTCGCGAAGGCGATAACTGAGGCAAAGTCGAAGATACATCTTTGTCCCGTCTGCCGTAATCTGACGGATAAGGACGTCTGCGATATATGCTCGGACGAGACGCGCGACCGCTCCACGATATGCGTCGTTGAGGACGCAAAGGCTGTGTTTGCGCTCGAAAAGGTGCGCGAATATAAGGGACTTTATCACGTTCTGCACGGCGTAATTTCACCGATGAACGGCGTGACGCCCGATAAACTCACGATAAAAGAACTTCTTAACCGATGTGGGGATACCGAGGTGAAAGAGGTTATCATTGCGACGAACCCGACTGTTGAGGGCGAGGCGACGGCGATGTATATTTCGAGACTGCTCAAACCTCTCGGAATATCGGTGACAAGGCTTGCTTACGGCGTACCCGTCGGCGCTGACCTTGACTACGCCGACGAGGTGACACTCTATAAGGCAATAGAGGGCAGGCGTGACGTCTGAACAAAATAAATGAAAAGATTGCGGCTTTTACCGCAGTTTTTTATGTCCGAATCGTCAAACTGCACAAAAAAGCTCCCCGGTTTTTGTGAAAAACGCAGAACTTTTTCTTTTTCATCACATTCGTAACGGAATATTCACAATTATGTGGTATTATTTGAGAACATCAAAATTCCTAAATGGATTACGAGGGAGAAAAAACAAAAAATGACAAAGAGAATTCTTTCATTCTTCCTTGCCTTTATCCTGCTCTTTTCCGCGGTGCTTCTTGCGTCCTGCGGTAAAACGGGCGGCGGCAAGGACAAAGACACCGAGACGGAAACGGTCGACACACTTGCGCAGTATCTTGAAACTTATGACCCGGCAGCAACCGCTACCGAGTATGTAGATGGAGACGTTGCAACAAAATACGACTTCGAGGGACACGAATTCAAGTTCCTCAACTCCGCACCGATATACTATATGTATATCTATCTTGACCCCGACATGACGGGCGACGTTCTTGACGACTGCTGCTACGAGCGTAACTTCCTTGTAGAGCAGGAAATGAACATCACGATCACAGAGGAAACACAGCCCTATGCGGAGCTTGCTTCCTACGCAAAGACGCTTATTCTCACGGGCGAAGATGTATATGACGCCATGTACATTCCGCAGAAACAGCTCACTCCTCTCATCTCCGAGAACCTCTTCTACGACCTTCTCGAAATTGAGGAGCTTCACACAGATCACATCTGGTGGGATCAGCCGATGATCAGACGTAACACCGTCGGCGATCGCCTTTTCTTTGCTACGAGCGACCTTTCGCTCATGGCTTTCGAAGGTATCTGGTGCATGTACTTCAACGAAGATATGATGATCGAGCTCGGTCTTGATCTCCCGTTCCAGCTCGCTCTTGACGGTAAGTGGACGTTCGACGAACTCAAAAAGTACTGCTCCGCCGCAGCTAACCTTAACGGTGACGCGTCATTCGTATTCGATGTGAACGGTAACGCTACATACGGTGTTTCCAACATGGGTACGGCGCCTTATATGGCTTACGGTCTCGGAACAGAATATGTATCGAGAGACGAAACTGGCAAATATAAGTTCACCGCAGACACAGACCCCAAATTTACCGACACATGGACGAAGCTCATTAACTTCTTCGGTCCCGACGACGGTATGACAATTAATGCAACTTCCGTTGACCTTGACCCCGACGGTTACTACGGCGTGTTCGAAGCAAACCGTGCGCTCTTCCTCCATGCGGAGCTTAAAGGTGCAACGATGCTCCGTGAATGGGAAGGCCATTTCGGACTTATGCCCCAGCCTAAGTACGATGAAGCGCAGAAAGAGTATAACTCCAACCTCTTCTCCGACTGCCTCTCGTTCTGCATTCCTAACACGAACAAGAACCTTTCGAGAACGGGTATAATCGTTGACTACCTCACATACAAGAGCTACGCTGATCTTCTTCCGAGATACTACGATATTCACGTTTCGCTCAAAGCTCTCGGTAAGCAGGAATCAATCGACGTTCTCGGACTTATAAGAGGTACGAGAGGTGTCGAGGTTTCCGTTCCGTTCAACTGGACTTCCGACCTTAACTCCACAATGCAGAAGCTCGTCAAAACGAACTCTCTCGCAATCGCTTCCACAATGGAAACTTACAGAGATAAGGTTGTTGCCGCAATTGATAAGACGTACGAGGAATATCCTGTTCTGAACCACCAAAATTAAATAATGACTTTATGGGAGAGCTTCCGAAAGGAAGCTCTCTTTTTATATCTCGCGCGGTTCGGCAAAAAATTTACAAAAAGTTGAAGTATGAAGAATAGATATGTATTATAATATAATGAAATGCAAAAAACGGAGGTGCGCGCGTGTTCGGATATGTGAAACCCTATGTTCCCGAACTTAAAGTCGTCGAGAACAGCTACTACCGCGCATCATACTGCGGACTTTGCCGTGCAATGAGAGACGAAACGGGTGTGCCTTCGCGTTTTATGCTAAACTACGATTTTACTTTTCTCGTCCTCGCGCGTCTCGCCGTTACGGGCGAAATACCCGAATTTGAGAAAAAACGCTGTTTTGTCCATCCTTTGAGGAAAAAACTTGTGATGAAACCGAACGACGCGCTCCGTTTTTCAGCCGATATGTGCGCTGTCCTTTCGTACCATAAATTTGACGATACGATAGAGGACGAAAAAGGACTTAAAAGGCTCGGCGCGCGCGTCCTGAAACTTGTTTTCGGCTCTGCCTACCGCCGTGCGAAAAAGAAATACGCGGAGGCGGATAAAGTCTGCGCCGAAAAGCTCGCGCTCCTTTCAAAGATCGAAAAAGAACGCGTAAAATCCGCCGATAAGCCGTCGGGTGTGTTCGGCGAGATGATGGGGGAACTTTTTTCGCTCGGAATCGCGGACGCGGCGAGCGCAAAAATCGCGCACGAGATAGGTTTTCTTGTCGGGAAGTGGATTTACGTTATCGACGCGATTGACGACATTGAGAGTGACGGCAAAAAAGGAAACTACAACCCGTTTCTCCTCCTTTTTGACGGAAGAGAACCGAGCATGGAAATAAAACTTGACATAAAAGGGGCAGCATTGGCACTGACAAAGAAAGCGGAGAACGCTTTTGACCTCGTCTCGTTTGGCGACAGACGTGATCTTTGCGGGCTCATACACAATATTCTTTCTCTCGGAATGCCACGCACGCTTGACGCGGTGCTTTTTTCGGGAGAGACGGAAAACGAAACGGAGATAACAGATGACCGACCCTTATAAGGTTCTCGGCGTGTCGCCGAACGCGACTGACGAGGAGATAAAAAAGGCATACAGAGAGCTTGCGAGGAAGTACCACCCCGACAAGTACCGCGACAGCGATCTTGCCGACGTCGCAAACGAAAAGATGAAAGAGATAAACGCCGCGTATGAGGAAATTCAGAAAATACGCGCAGAGGGCGGAACGGGTGCGGGAAGCTCATACGGCTCGTACGGTTCTTACGGCACGGGAAATTCGGGAAGTGCGGGAAATCCGAAATTTACGCAGATAAGAATCCTTATAAATAACGGCAACATCACCGAGGCGGAGAGGCTTCTTTATGAGGTTGACGTGAACGACCGCGCCGCGGAATGGAACTTCCTTATGGGGTGCGTGGAGCTTAAAAAGGGCAACACGTTTGACGCCTCGCGCTACTTTGACACTGCCTGCTCGCTTGACCCGTCGAACGCGGAGTACAGCAATATGCGAATGAGAATGCGCTCGTTCGACTCACCTTACGGCGGCGCTGGAAATCCGCACGGCTGCGGTATGTCGGGGTGCGATATATGCTCGTCGCTGATCTGCGCCGACTGCTGCTGCGAATGTATGGGCGGAGACCTGATAAGATGTATATGAAACTGCCGAAAATAGATTACGATGCGATAAAACCGCAGAAAAAGAGGATAAAAAAGAGCCGTGCGACGGCGTTCTGCGCGGTGATGTGCGCGCTCGGCGTCGTCATTATGTACATCGGGGCACTGACGGACGTGCTTGATCTCACGGCGGCGGCTCTCGCGTCGATGATGAATACCGTCGTACTTATCGAGATCGGCGGCGCGTACCCGTACCTTGTTTACCTTGTGACGGGAACGCTTTCGTTTCTGCTTCTTCCGCAGAAGTTCGCCGCGCTTATCTATATTCTTATCGCGGGATATTACCCGATGTTAAAACGCTTTTGCGAAAGGCTTCCTTCCCGTTTTCTCGGCTACGGGCCGAAACTTGCGGCGATGAACCTTGCGATGGCGGCGGCGGTTCTCATAAGCAAATTTGTTCTCGGCGTTCCCGATATGAACCGAGGCTACATTATTTCGCTTTTCGCGCTCGGTAACTTTACGTTCGTCGTCTACGACCTTGCCCTTACGATGCTCCTGCGCGTTTATTTTCTCAAATACAGGAAGATGCTTAAAATAGAGAAGTTTTTCAGATGATTTTCGAGGGGGATTTTTGAAAAAATGAAAAAAGTAATGCTCATTTTCGGTACGAGACCTGAGGCTATAAAAATGTGTCCTCTCGTGCGCGAGCTGAAAACGAGAGATAATATAAAAACCGTCGTCTGCACGACGGGACAGCACCGCGAAATGCTCCGAATGGTACTTGACGCCTTTTCGGTCACGCCCGACTACGACCTTGACATTATGAAAGAAAAGCAGACGCTTTTTGATATAACGACGAATATTCTCGAAAGGGTAAAGGCTGTGCTTGACGCCGAAAAGCCCGACGTCGTGCTTGTTCACGGCGACACATCGACCACTTTTGCCTCGGCACTCGCGTGCTTCTATATGCAGATACCCGTCGGACACGTTGAGGCAGGACTCAGAACATACAATATCTATTCGCCGTTTCCCGAGGAATTCAACCGCCGCGCGGTCAGCATAGTCGCGAAATACAACTTTGCGCCGACCGAGCGCTCAAAGGAGAATCTTCTGCGCGAGGGAACGGACGAGGGCAGCATATTCGTCACGGGAAACACCGCCATCGACGCGCTTAAAACGACGGTGCGCGAGGACTACACCCACCCGGACCTTGAATGGGCGCGCGGGAGCCGACTGATACTTATAACGGCGCACCGCCGCGAAAATCTCGGCGAGCCGATGCACCATATGTTCCGCGCGATACGCAGGATTATAGACGAGACCCCCGACGTAAAGGCGATATACCCGATACATATGAACCCTGTCGTGCGCGAGGCGGCGGAGAAGTACCTCGGCGGAAGCGACCGCATAAAGCTGATAGAACCGCTCGACGTTATCGACTTCCATAATTTTATGGCGGGGAGCTATATGATACTCACCGACAGCGGCGGAATACAGGAGGAGGCTCCCGCGCTCGGAAAACCCGTGCTTGTAATGCGCGACACGACCGAAAGACCTGAGGGCATAAAGGCCGGGACGCTAAAACTCGTCGGTACGGACGAGGAAAATATCTATAAAAATTTCAAGCTGCTGCTTGATGACAGCAACGAATATGACAAAATGAGCCGCGCGTCGAACCCCTACGGTGACGGTCACGCCTGCCGACGCATTGCGGATATTCTGTGCGATTGAAACGCTCCGCGGAGGTGTTCTTATGAGTGAAAAAAAAAGAAAAATACTTGTCGCGATCAATATTCTGCTTATTCTTCTGACTATCGGTTTTATATTCGGCAATTCGCTTGAAGACGTTGAAAAATCGACAAATTCAAGCACCGCCGTAACCGAAACGGTCGAAAAAATACCGCCCGTAAAAAAGGCTATTGAGGAAAAAAAGCTAACGTTCGGAAAGCTCGAAGGAATAATCCGTTCGCTTGCGCACGTTGCGGAGTTTGTGCTTCTCGGCGCGCTCGTAATGCTTCTTCTGCTCCTCTCAAAGGTCAGACCGCTTGCGATTTCGGTGTATATGCCGTTCTTTTTCTGCCTGCTTGTCGGCATTGCGGACGAATGTATCCAGCTTACGAACGACAGAGCCTGTGAGGTGGTCGATGTTATAAAGGACTTTGTCGGTTCTCTCATCGGCGGCGGGCTTGTGCTTGCGATTTACGGCATTTCCTATACTATCGCAAAACGGAAAGCAGAGAAAAAATAAAAACTGCCCCGAAGGGCAGTTTGCTCATTCTCCCGCAAGCTCCGAGACGATGTCCTTCATCTCTTTTTTGGAGTGAACGGAACGCGCTCTTTCAATCAGCTTTTCCTGTTCAAGCTCCGAAAGAACGCCGAAGTTTTTCATTGCGACGCTGCTCTGCGCAAGTGCCATCGCAAGACCGAGAGGCATATTGTTTTCGTGGGATTCCCTACTCATTTTGTTTGCTCCTTTGCTTTTTATTCAGAGGATATTATGCCCCGAAAATTCAAAAATATAAGTAAAACTTGAAAGAGGTAAAAATGAAGGACCTTACCGAACTTAAAGAAAAATGCGAAAAATGCCGTGCCTGTCCGCTTTGCGAAACGAGGACTAACGTCGTTTTCGGCACGGGAAGCGAAAATGCCGATGTGCTTTTTGTCGGCGAAGCTCCCGGCGAAAAGGAGGATCTCAGCGGAATACCTTTTGTCGGCGCGGCGGGAAAACTGCTCGATAAGTATCTGTTTGCCGTCGGCATCGACCGAGAGAAAGTGTATATCGCGAATATCCTCAAATGCCGACCGCCGAAGAACCGCGACCCGCTGCCGTCCGAGGAGGACGCCTGCATAG
>CAKRPQ010000058.1 GCA_934385225.1 uncultured Eubacteriales bacterium | reverse complement strand
AGGTTGCGGCAGCGTCGCTTGCCGCAAAGTACGGCAGTCTTGAAGCCTTGTTCTCGGCGAGTGCGGAGGATATATGCACGATCCCCGATTTCGGACAGATAACGGCTGATTGCGTCGTGAACTACTTTACGCACCCACAGAATAGGGCACTTTGCGAGAGACTTATCGCGCACGGACTTAACACAAAAGCGTCAGCTGTTCAGGTGAGCGATATTTTCGCGGGAAAAACATTCGTTCTCACGGGAACGCTGCCGTCGATGACGAGAGATGAGGCGTCTGCGCTCATAAAAGAGCGCGGCGGCAAGGTCAGCGGCTCTGTTTCGTCGAAAACGAACTTTGTTCTCGCGGGCGATGAGGCTGGTTCAAAGCTAACGAAAGCAAAGTCACTCGGAGTTGAGATAATCGACGAAGACGAATTTTTTAAGATGATCGGACGTGAATGATATGGCAGAAGTAAACGAAAAAAATAAGGTGAGCGGAAGCACCTTGTACCTTGTCGCAACGCCGATAGGAAACCTTTCGGATATGTCGGAGCGAGCGATAAAGGTGCTTTCGGAGGTGGATTTTGTTGCCGCCGAGGATACGCGCAATTCAGTTAGGCTTCTGACCCATTTCGGCATAAAAAAGCCGCTTGTTTCCTATCATGAACATAACAAAAAGGAAAAGGGCGGGGAAATATGCGCGAGAATAGAGGCGGGCGAATCCTGCGCGCTTATAACCGACGCGGGAACGCCCGGAATAAGCGATCCGGGCGAGGATCTTGTCTCGCTTTGCGCCGAGAGAAATATAAAAGTCACGAGTATTCCCGGCTCGTGCGCAGGTATAAACGCGCTCGTGCTTTCGGGACTTCCGACAAGACGCTTTACGTTCGAGGGATTTTTATCGGCTCTGAAAAAGGAGCGCATAAAACAGCTTGAAGAACTGAAAAACGAGAACAGAACCATGATATTCCACGAAGCACCGCATAAATTGCGCGCGACGCTTTCGGATATGCGCGATATTTTCGGTGACGGGCGCAGAATTTCGCTTTGCCGCGAACTCACAAAGCTGAATGAGGATATAATGAGAACAACGATAGGCGAGGCGGTCGCGCATTATGAAGAAACCGAGCCGAGAGGCGAGTATGTTCTTGTTGTCGACGGGTGCGGAGAGACCGAAAAAAGCACGGAGACGTTTTTTGCGAATATGACCGAGGAAGAACACGTCGCACACTACATATCGCTCGGAATGACGAAAAACGACGCAATAAAAGCCGCCGCAAAGGATCGCGGCGTAACGAAAAATGTAATCTATAAAATTATAAATCACAACTGAAAGAAGGTATTCAAAATGAAGAAATTGAGAGCAGGAGTAATCGGCGCAACAGGCATGGTGGGACAGCGCTTTTTGACGCTCCTTGAAAATCACCCGTATTTTGACGTAACGGCGCTTGCCGCGTCCGCACGCTCGGCGGGTAAGAGATATGAGGACGCCGTCGGCGAAAGATGGAAGATGAAAACGCCGATGCCCGAAAAATTTAAGGATATGCCCGTTTTTGACGCTTCCGAGATCGAAAAGATAAAAGAGCTTGTCGATTTCGTTTTCTGCGCCGTAGATATGAAAAAGGACGAGATCAAAGCACTTGAAGAGGCATATGCAAAGGCGGAGATCCCCGTAATTTCGAATAACTCCGCGAACAGAAAAGTCCCAGACGTTCCTATGCTCATTCCCGAAATAAACGACGCACATCTTTCCGTTATCGAAAATCAGAAAAAGCGTCTCGGAACGAAAAAGGGCTTCGTTGTCGTAAAACCTAACTGTTCTATTCAGAGCTATGTTCCGATGCTCACGCCGCTTCGTAAATTCGGCGTAAAGGAAGTTATAGTAACGACCTATCAGGCAATATCCGGCGCGGGTAAAACATTCCGCGAATGGCCCGAAATGATAGATAACGTCATTCCGTATATCGGCGGCGAAGAGGAAAAGAGCGAAAAAGAGCCGCTTAAAATCTGGGGAAGCGTAAGAGACGGCGAAATCGTCGATTGCGAGGATACAGTCATTTCAACACAGTGCATTCGCGTTCCCGTTACCGACGGTCATACGGCGGCTGTGTTCGTAAAATTTGAAAATATGCCGTCGAAAGAGGAGATCATCGCCGAGTGGAAGAATTTCCGCGGTAAGCCACAGGAGCTTGAACTTCCGTCCGCGCCGAAGCAGTTTATTACATATTTTGAAGAGGATAACCGCCCGCAGGCGGCTCTTGACCGCGATCTTTACGGCGGAATGGGTGTCAGCGCAGGCAGGCTCAGAGAAGATACCGTTTATGATTATAAGTTCGTCGGACTTTCTCATAACACGCTTCGCGGTGCGGCGGGCGGCGGTGTTTTGAATGCGGAGCTTCTTTACCGTCTCGGATACCTGTATTAAAAATAAAACGGAGGACAAAAAATGAGGACATCACTCGTTATTCTGGCGGCGGGAATAGGCTCACGCTTCGGCGGAGGGGTCAAGCAGATCGCACCCGTCGGACCGAACGGAGAAATAATCATCGACTATTCGATAAAGGACGCGCTCGACGCGGGTTTTGACAAAATCGTTTTCATCATCAGACGCGATATCGAAAAGGATTTTCGCGAGGCGATAGGCACGAGAATAGAAAAACTTTGCGAGGTCGAATACGTTTATCAGGACTCGGAGGATCTTCCGTTCATACCGACACTTTCGGGTAAAAGAACGAAGCCCTGGGGAACGACTCACGCGCTTTGGAGCGCAAGAAACGCGGTAAAAGAGCCGTTTCTTGTAATAAACGCTGACGATTATTACGGCAAGAGCGCCTATAAGACCGCTCACAACTTCCTTGTTAAAGCGCAGAACGGCGAATACGGTATGGTCGGCTTTATCCTCCGTAACACATTAAGCGAAAACGGCGGTGTTACAAGGGGTATCTGCCGTATCGGCGACGGTGATACGCTTGCGGAGGTCGTCGAGACGTATAACATCGAAAAGAGAGGAGATGACGCCGTAAGCGTCGGCAAGGACGGCAGCGAGAAGTCGGTCGATATTGACTCCGTCGTTTCGATGAATATGTGGTGCTTCACGCCCGATATATTCAAAAAAGCCGAAGAGGCACTCGTTCGTTTCCTTCAAAATATATCGCCCGACGACCTTAAAAGCGAGCACGTTCTCCCGACGCTCGTTGAGGAGCTTATCGAGAAGAAGGCGGCGATCGTAAAAGTCCTTAAATCGAACGACGCGTGGGTCGGCGTGACATACAAAGAGGATAAACCCGCCGTCGAAGCCTATTTCAAAAAGCTCATAGAAGACGGAGTTTATCCCTGTAAATTATTCTGATATGCAGTAAAGACCGAGATCCCAGCAGGGAATGTAGCGGAAGCGGCGCAGATAGAATTTGTAGCCTGCGCCGCAAAGCTCATTCGCGAGCTTTGGAAAGAGGAACATATCCTCGCTTCGGTGATACATCGAGATCATAAGATCGGGACGGAAGCGGCTTATTAAAGACTTTGAGCCGTAGAGTGCCTCTGTTTCGGAGCCTTCGACGTCGTATTTTATAAAATCGACGTTTTCCGCGACGCAGTCAAGCGGTGTCGCCTGAACTTCGACCGTTTTTTTACCCGACGAATTTTCCGAAATGTTGGAATTTCTGTTCCCGCTGCCGTCAAAAATAAGCGTTTCACGCTTGTCCCACGCGGCGGCGTTGATACATTCAATGTCAAAACGGTTTTCAAACTCGGCATAGGCGGTCAGCTTTCTGAAATTACGTCTGTCAGGCTCAAAGGCATAAACCTTTTCGAGATTTTTCGCGTATGATGAAAGCTCCCGTATTGTGTCGCCGTTGTACGCGCCGAGATCGGCGTAAAAGCGGTACTTTTCGGGGCGCAGAATATTAGTGTAGACTTCATCTTTTCTGCACTCCGACGCGAAAATGTATTCTGTTTTTCCCGTCAGCTTTGCGCGCAGAACGTTTTTGTAGACATCGGCGGATTTTTCGTCCGCGAAAAGTTCCGATGTGCGCAAAAAAACGTCCTCGTGACTGCGGTAAAATTCCATATCGAAAAGAGTGCTTCCGAAAACGGGAACGTCGGGAACGTAAAGCTCGTTTTCGCCCGCGATTTTCTTTATATTGTCAATCACATTGTGCAGGGAACTGGCAAATGACAGCAGAACGATAAAATCGCCGTATTTTTCCTTCGTTTCGTCGTAAGAAAGCACTGTTTTTCCGTGAAAAGCGTGACCGCGCACAAACCCGTCGCTTGCAAAAAAATCGGATACGGTTATTCCTTTTTTCTCGCATACGGCGAGAATTTTGTCGGCACCGTTTCCCATTCCGTACATAACTATCGGTTTTTCCGAGCCTTTAAGATATTCCCACAGGTCTTGTCCGATATTCAAAAAATCATTCATAAAAACTCCGAAAGAAAAGAGGTTATAAAAAATGGATTGTCTGTTCTGTAAAATAATCGGCGGTGAGATTCCGTCAAAAAAAGCGTATGAAGACGAGTACGTCTATGCTTTTCACGATATAAACCCGCAGATGCCCGTTCACATTCTCGTCGTTCCGAAGAAGCACATCGCCTCGGCAGATGAGGTGAATGCGGAGAACAGCGAGTATGTCGCGAAGATATTCGAGGTTATACCGAAAATAGCCGCCGAGGCAGGTCTTAAAAACGGCTACCGCATCGTTTCCAACTGCGGCGAGGACGCCTGTCAGAGCGTAAAACATCTTCATTTCCATATTCTCGGCGGCGCGAAGATGTCCGAGAGCATGAACTGAACTGAATTGAACTGAACCTAAAAAACATAACGGGCTGTTTGTTTTGCGACAGCCCGTTTTTTCGTTGTCAGTCTTTCACGAATTCGTGATAAATTGCCGCCTGTGCCTTTTCGAGGTCGTGATCTTCTACGCCGATGATGATGCTGAGCTCGCTTGAACCCTGGTCTATCATACGAATGTTGACGTCGGCAGCTGAGACCGCTTTGAAAATTCTTGCCGCCGTACCTTTCGATTTGATCATTCCGCGTCCGACAACGGCAAGCAGGGAAATACCGTCCTCTATTGTCAGCGTGTCGGGACGTATTCTGCGCGTGAGCGATGTGAGCAGCTTTTCTTTCTTTCCTTCGACTTCGGCGGTTGTGACGAGAACACACATTGTGTCGATGCCCGACGGGAGATGCTCAAAGGAAATGTCGTAGTCTTCAAGAACTTCGAGAACTCTGCGCCCGAAGCCTATTTCTGCGTTCATCATATCCTTTTCGATGGTTATTACGGAGAAGCCGTGCTTGCCTGCAACGCCCGTAATGACCTTACCTGCGTCGTAATCCTTCGCGCACGGAACTATCATCGTGCCCTTTTCTTCGGGCGCGTTCGTGTTGCGAATGTTTATCGGAATGCCCGCAAATCTGACGGGGAAAATTGATTCCTCGTGCAGGACCGTTGCGCCCATGTATGAAAGTTCGCGAAGCTCTCTGTATGTTATCGTGTCGATGGTGCAGGGATCTTTCACAATGCGCGGATCAGCCATCTTGAATCCCGAAACGTCGGTCCAGTTTTCGTACAGATCGGCGGAGCAGGCTCTCGCGACGATAGCGCCCGTGATGTCCGAGCCTCCGCGGGAGAATGTTTTTATTGTTCCGTTCGGCATAACGCCGTAAAAACCGGGGATTACGGCGTATTCGTACTTTTTGAGTTCTTCGCGGAGAATTTCGTTTGTCGCTTCCGCGTCAAAAGTGCCGTTTTCCTTAAAGAGTATCACGTTTTCGGCGTCAATGAAGTTGAAACCGAGATATTTTGCCATGATAAGACCGTTCAGATATTCTCCGCGGCTGGCGGCAAAGTCACGACCCGAACTGTGCATAAGCGCGTTTTTGACGTATGTAAGCTCACCGTCTATGTTGTAGTCCATTCCGAGTTCCGCTATTATTTCATGGTATCTGTCGGCAATGACTTCAAAGTATTCGTCTATATTTTCCTTTGCCCTTGCCATTTCGTAGCAGCGGTAGAGCATATCGGTGACCTTGATGTCGTCCGAAAAGCGCTTTCCGGGAGCGGACGGAATGACATATCTTCTTTCGGGGTCTTCCTTTATTATTTTTGCCGCCTGTTTAAAATGCTCGGCGTCGGCAAGTGAACTGCCGCCGAACTTTACTACTTTCAGTTGCATTGAAACTCTCCTCGTGTAAAGAAATATATATAATATTATATTGAACGGACAGAGGCTTGTCAAGTGCTTTTGTCAAAATATACAAAAAAGTGATGTCGTGTTTTAGCAATATGCCGAAAAAAACAAAAGGGTATTGAAAAAAACAGGTGTATATGATAAAATTATCTATATATCTTAATAGGATATAAATAAAAAAACGAGAGGGTAAAAGATGAAAACCACAAAGAGAAAGTGGCTGTTGCCGATTCTCGTCGTGTTTCTCTTCGCGCTTGTGTGCGTGATGCAGATTTCGGCAGAAACAATAAGCCACGAAACGCTGAATAATCTCGGCGGCGCTTACTTTGTCGGAACGACGGATAAAGATCCCGCGTCCTATAAAGTCGGCGAAACGATGACGTTCACCGTCAAACTGATGTACGGCAGTGATACCGTATCCGTACCGAAATTCACCTATTCGATAAGAGGTGAGGACGGCAATTCCACAAGCGGAACCGTCGACGGCGGAAAAGGAGAGTTCACAGTCTCCACAAAGATAAGCTGCCCCGGATTTGTCAGACTCACTGTCAGTGCTCTTGACGAAAGCGGCAATGAGATCAATTCGAACGTGAAATTCAACGGCGGCGCGGCTGCCGAGATTGAAAAGCTCGTAACGCAGATGGCAGAGCCAGATGATTTCGACGCTTACTGGAAAAAATGCCTTGCCGAGCTTGACACGGTAGCACCCGATATCTATGATATCAAAAAGGCATCGGAGTCGGACGCAAACTACGACGTTTACGACCTCTACATAAACTGCGTCGGAAGCAAGAGATTTCTTAATACCGCCGCGAGCGGAGAAGAACCAAACGGCGCTACATATGTGGCGGGCAAGCTCGTTGTTCCGAAAAACCTTGATCCTGCGAGCGCAAAGCTCTATCTCGGCTATCAGGGCGCGGGCGTATATGCTTCTCCCGGAGTTTCAAAGAGAGCGGGATATGTAACTCTCTGCGTGTATGCGCACAGCATAGAGCTCAGCCGCGAGGCGAGCTACTATAACGGTCTTGCCTATGGAGGGATTCTCGGAAACTATATGGCGAGACAGCTCTATAACGACAACGCCGAGGAGAGCTATACAAAGTATATGATTCTCCGCGACGTTCAGTCCGTCCGCTTCCTTAAAAAGTTCTTCGGCGCGACAGGCGGCGGAGCGGGAACGGTAAACGGTATTGATACGTCCGCTTGGGCAGGTCTCTGGAACAATAAGGATATCGAACTTTACGGTCAGAGTCAGGGCGGCTTCCAGTGTATAGCCGTTGCGGCACTTGATCACGATATTTCGTTCTGCAACCCGTGGGTACCCTGCTGGTGCGATATGTATGCAAAAACATATTTCCCCACAAGATTCACAATGGGACTTGTCTATGAGCATTATTCGCAGAAATACTTCGAGTCTGTCAGTCTAGGCAAGAGAATTGTCTGCAAGACCCGCGTAGATACAGGCTTTGGCGACGATACATGCCCGACACCCGGTGTTATCTGTATGTATAACGCACTCACCTGCGAAAAGGAACTTCGTATTTTCCAGGGAATGATGCATAACTGCTCAACGACCTACGCATCGGGCGTTAATAAGCCCTATTCGCAGAGAAGTGCCGATTTCAGCGTAAATTACGGCGGCACATTCACTTTCGATTGGAAGATCGCAAACGTAAACGGAAGCTCGCTTACGCTTGTCGATGATTACACCGTAAAAGCAGACGGCGAACTTGGAATTTCCACCGTTACGTTCGTCGATTCGAACAGATCGCCGATAGACGTGAACGTAGTTCCGTCAAAACTAAACTATGCGGTTGTTGTCGGCGGAAACGATGAAATTGCAAGCGGCCTTGCGGACGGTTTTTACCTCCGCCACCACGAACAGATCGACTATGTAAACGTTCCCGATCTTTCGGGGTCTGTTTCGCTCCTTAATGCGCTTAAAGCGTCGCACAGCGATGAAATAAGCGCGGGCAAATATACCGAGGGCGATGTTTATCTCTTCATTGTCGATGACGGAAGCGTAAGCAGCCTCGGCAGAGAGGGACTTGCGGCGGCATATAAGGCACTTAAAGAAGAATTCGGCGCAAAATATGTCGGCTTCATCGCAAATCCGACGGACAGCGGCGTTTCTTATGCCGCGCAGGTTGCATATTCTATGCAGCTTGACGGTAATAAGTATCCCGACTTCTACGTTGTCGAAAATAGCGGAAGCGGCGATTATAACGCTATCGGCAGACAGGCTGCGTTCAATCTCTTCTCTATAACGGACGGTAATATGCCGTACACGTCGAGCAGTACAAAACTTGTCGACGCCGTTTCGGGTGAGGAGATCAGAGAACTTCACATTATATCCGAGGGCAGAGAGATTGCTTTTGCGGTCGTTCCTTCTCCGCTTTACGCGATAAGAGACGGAATTTTCACCGAGGTGAGCGGCCTTGACACAGTCGATGCCTTCACATACAGAAGTACAGGCAGCGGCGGCACGGTAAAGGTGGGCGGAAGCACCTATAAGATTTACCCGTCCGCAAAAGCATACGGAACAGAGGACACATATTCATGGGTTCTTGACGACGGCGGCGTCCTTAACGTCATTTCGGACGGCGCGGTAGCGGGAGCAAGCTACCCTTGGAGCGCATATGCCTCCGAGATAAAGGAGATCGTAGTTGCAAACGGCGCGAAGTCTATCGGCGCAGGCGCGTTTGCGAATATGACCTCGCTTGAAACCATAAGACTTCCTTATACGCTTACAGCGATAGATTCGGAGGCAGTTTCGGGCTTCACGGCTGTCACACTCTACGGCTACGAGAGTAATGACCCCACGCTTGCACTCGCGAAAAAGAGCGGTGTAACGTTTGTCAGCCTCGGTGCTTGCGGTGACGCGGGCGATGGACTCATCTGGACATTCAAGGACGATACCCTTACGATAAGCGGTTCGGGAACGACCGTTTCATCGGGTTGCTACGCTTATAATACAGGTTCAAAATCCTCCTGGTATAAGTATTATGACAGTATAAAAAAGGTTGTTCTCCCCGAATCTGTAAAAACGATTTCAAAATACTGCTTTACGCAGATGAGCGCACTCACAACGGTTGAAATAACGTCGAACCTTAAAACGATAGGCGAGGGCGTGTTCCAGAATGCGCGTAAACTGAAAACCATTTATATAAGCGGAAACACACCTAATGCGGGAACGCTTGACCTTTCGTGCGTAACGAGCTTCCCCACAGGATATCAGTTCGACGGCGGCACATCGGCGACAACAATCAAATTCTCCGATGATCTTTCGGGGACTCTCGGCGATAAGTTCATTTCCTATAACAGCACACTTACAGAGTTGACGCTTCCGAAGAACCTTGTTTCGGCATCGGCAAGAGCGTTCTATGACTGCTCCGCACTTAAAACTCTTAAAGTTCTCGGCGGAACTTCATTTGAAAATCCGAACTACGGTAATACAAAGTTTGATACAATCTACGGCTTTGTCGGCACTCCCGCAGAGTCACTTGCAAATACGCTTGGTGTTACGTTCAAAGATCTTACGGGAGACCGGGATGACGGCGAGGTAGAGTACAGAGGTGACTGCGGCGAAAACGTATATTTCAAGATTATTTCGAACGGCAACGATACCTATTCAATGTATTTCTACGGTACGGGCGACACGATAGTGAAAGAAAGTCCCGCACAGTGGAGCGCGTATTCGGATAAGATCACAAGCGTCATTTTCAGAGGCAATATAAACAAGATAGGCGTCGGAACTCTTTCGGAACTTTCGAACCTCGGAGGTTTTGAAGTATATGAGTCGGCAATAACGACCATTCGCACAGGCGAATTTGAAAATATGAACTTCGGCGGTACGTTCTTCCTCCCCGATGTCGATTCGGTTGAGGCAGGCGCATTCGCAAATTGCAAGAATATCACCGCTATTGCGGTTTCAAGCTCCTATATGACGATCGACGATAACGCGTTCACGGGCTGTACGGCACTTACGACCGTTTACGGCAGAGCAAAATCGGGCGCGGAGACATTCGCCAAAAATAACGGACTTGAATTTAAGGATATAAACGATATTCTTCCGATAGCATCGGGTTCGCTTTACGCCGAATATAACGGCGCGCAGACAGTCGGCACCGACTGGCACTACGATAAGGCAACAAAGACGCTTTCGTTCGTTTCGACAAAGAGCGGCTGGAACGAGACGGGAGCACTCCAACATGCGGTTGACGGCAAGGGCTGGCAGGCGTATGTAAACGAAATCGAAACGATTATCGTCGGCGACGGACTCGGAAAGGTTTCGGGCGGCGCGTTTACGGGACTTACGGCACTCAAAACCGTCGAGCTTCCCGAACTCGGACAGATTGACCGGGAGGCATTCAGCGGTTGTACGAGCCTCAGAACCATTTACGTAAGAGGAAACGCACCGATAGAGGGTGTAGCGGATCTCCACAATATAAATAATATCGGCTCTCAGGCAAACGCATATAAAAACTGCGCGTTTGACACCGTAATATTGAGAGACAGCGTTACGAGCGTGGCAAGTAATGCTTTCAGCGGAACGCCTATAACGACAGTGATCGGTAAATCCGAATTTGCAAAGTCCTATGCCGCAGAAATCGGTGCGGAATACCTTGTCGGCTACGTTACCGATAATACCGTTTGGTATATTAAGAACGATACGCTTTATGTAACGACAAAGGGTAAGGTCACAAAGATATCCGAATTTGAAAGCTATGCGGACACCGTCAAAAAGATAGTGTTCACGGCAGATTCGAATATCGACAGTATAGTCAATAACGCGTTCTCCGCGCTCACACTTGATAACGTACTCTTTAAGTGCAACGCACCTGCGACAGTCGGAACGACGATATTCGGCACGCAGTCAAGCTCGTTTATCGTTTACTATGCCGAGGGGACGACAGGCTTCACAAAGCCTATATGGAAGGGCTATCCCTCCGCGCTTGAAGGAACAGAGGCTAACGTCAGAGACGGCGGTCTTTGTAAGGAAGGCGGCTACACGTGGTCGATCAGCTACGATAACGTACTCACGATAAGCGGCAGCGGCAGCGGTAAACTCGAATTTACAAAGACGCCCAACTGGGACGCAATGGGAAATCTACCGTGGAACAAATACATAAAAGAGATAACCACCGTAATTATAGGTGAAGAAACGGGTATTACGAGCCTTTCACAGTATTCGTTCGCATTCCACGACAATCTTAAAACGGTAATAATCCCGACTACACTTACGGATCTTTCGGCATATAACGTCTTTGCGGCAGATCCGAAGCTTGACACCATAGCGATGCAGGGGAATGACGTCAAAGACGGCGTTATAGACTTGCGTAACATAACGAAACTGAACGAACAAATTTTTGAGGCATCGTTCGAAAGCACTACACCGACGTTCTACCTCGGAAAGAAACTCGAAAGCCTTAAAATTTCAAAGCTCGGAAAGAATTGCAAATCGGTTACATTCTGCGTATATCCCGGAACCGTAGCCGAAAGCGTGATCACAGAGCTTATTGCAAAACAGCAGGGCGATAGTCCGAATGCAAACGTCACAAAGAATGTTTCGATGAGGTACTATACAAGCGAGGAAGACCCGACATTCGTTACAAGCGGCTCGCAGAATATGCAGTACGGTTGCGTTGACTGGTCTGTTGACCTTGAAACTATGACTCTCACATTCACAAAGCCGGACGGCGTTACAGGCTGGAACGAACTTCTCTATAACGGCAACTCGGCTGAACTCATTGCATTCAAGAACACATGGAAGAATGCGATAAAGCATATTGTAGTCGGCAGTTTCAGTAAATACCAGTATAACGGCTCTCCCGACAGCTTGTTCGCAAACTGGCCTAACCTTGAAAGCATTTGCTTTACGCAGTCCACCCTCGAATTCCAAACGCATAATGCAAGCGGTCTGTTCGAAAACTGCCCGAAGCTCACGACGATAGGCTGGGGCGGCAAGGTTACGGAAGGCGTTGCGGACCTTACGGGCTGGAATAAGTGGTCGGGTACAAAACCGAAAAATATTTTCAAGGGTTGTACGTCGCTCACAAATGTGATCATTACTCCCAAAACGAACGCAAATATAAATGAAGTCTTTAACGGTATGTTTATAGACTGCACATCGCTCACCGAAGTCACAATTCCCGCGGTAGTCACGTCCGTCGGCACAAATGCCTTTGACGGCTGCACATCGCTTAAAAAGGTGATATTCGAGAGCGAAAATACGACGGTAGACGCGACATCGTTCCCGTCGAAGAGTGACCTTTACATCGTTTGCGCGTCCGCGGCGCAGAGAGACGCGATTAAAGCTGTTCTCGGCGATACCGAGACAAAGGTCGTGTTCTACGAAGAGATAAAAGGCGCGATCACGTTGCAGGGATATAAGGTCAGAATCAGCGAATATAACGGCTTGCGCAGTATATTCTCTCTTGACCGTACAAAGGTTTCCGAACTTGAAGCAAACGGCTATACGCTTAAAGAATTCGGCGTGATCTTTGCGTCGGAGAAGAATAAAGCAAATGCAAAGCTCACAAACGAGAACGACGAGTATGTAACGGGAAGCGCGAGCATTGTAAAACGTGCGGTGTTCAGAGACGGCGATATCAAGTATGTATCCGCCGCATTCCCGTCCGCTTGCGGTAAGACAAACCTCGCAATGCTTATTCCGCCC
>CAKRPQ010000057.1 GCA_934385225.1 uncultured Eubacteriales bacterium | reverse complement strand
CACGGATAGAGGGATTTCGGTAAAACAGAACGCAACTTGATAGATAGCACGCAGTGCTATCTTATTCGATAATCCCGTATGGGTCACCAAATGAAACAAATCCGAACTATTTCGTCAATCGAAAATGGTTCGGATTTGTTTTTACTATAAGTATTAGACCATAGTAGTATGTAAAGAGCGAGGCCATGCGACCTCGCTCTTTTCTCTTTCTTCAAGCGCTTTCCTGTGATTTTGTACCGTTGCTATCTCCTCGCCATCTGCATTTCCGTCTGAATTTCCGGCGGAATATTTCTTGCCTTAGCTTGCCCATATAGCTCTTCCCGGATTCCGAATTCATGTTCCATGTTCTCCTTTCGAAATTTTTCTTCGTATAAACTCTTTTTTTCAGAAACATGGCACTGAACTCCGCTTTCTATACCACAATTTGCGGAAAAGGCGGGCTTTGAGACACTCTTTGTGTGACCAAGTAATGTCACTGATACTATCTCAGCTGATAATGAAAAGGGGAATGCAACTCATAAAAATATGGGTTTGTATACAAAAGGCACTGTTGGTAAATTGTACAAGTCCGTTAAAAACAGACTTGTACACCACGGCGGGAGCTTTCTCTGTTTCAAAAAATCATTTCCTGTGTTTTTCGACCTCGGCGGCAAGGTATCTTCCGACGGCACATTCGAATTTATATGCGTCGGGAATGATTTCCTTCGGCATTCCGCCGGTAAAATTGACGGTTTCAAATGTTATATCGCCATCGTAGCCGATCTCGCCGAGCGCAGTCGTCATATCGTCAAAATCGACACCCGCAAGGAACGGAAGAGTGTGAAGGTCTTTAAGTCCGTCAACGTCGTGAACGTGGAGTGCCTTCAATCTGTTCCTGCCGAGTGCTTTTATCATCTCGGACGGCTTTCTGTCAACAAGAACGCAATGTCCTATGTCAAGACAGGCGACAATGTATTCGCTTCCGACGCTGTCGATGTAATCGCAAAATTCGTCGGGCGACGCACAGGTACTCTCCACTATCTTATCGCCGACGCGCGAGGTTTGCCACATATTCTCCGCCGCGACGTGTATTCCGAATTCGCGGCAGTAAGGCACAAGCGACGAATAAAACTCGATATTCATTTCGCGGAGGATTTCTTTGTTTTCCGAATAGCGCAGGTGCTGCTTCGGGTGAACGACAATATTCTTCGCACCGAGGATAGCCGCCGATTCCATCGAACGTACTATGGCGTCGAATTTTTTCTTATCCTCCGCAGGGTCGCCGCAGGACGAATGAAAGGGTGCGTGCGCCTGGTTGCACACTATTCCGACAGAGTCGGCAAAGCGGCGCAGTTCTTCCGAATATTTAATATAAGTCGGTTTGTTTATCTCGCAATTATCGGAATCCGAAAACATTTCAAGGTATGACATATCGAACGCGTCAAATCCCGCCTTCGCGATAAGTTCTATCGCTCCTTTATCGTCAAAAAGACGTTTCAGCGGTGATGTAGGTGTCGAAACAAGCATTTTTTTGTCTCCTTCTGTTTTTCATATGGTATCGGACAGACTAATTATACAACGTTTTTTCGTTTTTTTCAAGCGCTTTTTTGCAATCCGACAAAAAAATTCAAACACCTTGACATTTTGTTTTCGCAAGTGTATAATAAATAAGGATATATTTTTTGAATATCGTTTTATTGCAAAATAAATTACGGCAGGGTGTTTATTATGTTTTTTAATCTCAGACAGAAAATGAATTCCTATTTCAGGCGGATCGTGCTTCTTGCGTTCGACTTCTTTTGTTTTGCTCTGCTCAACGCCCTATATTTCTGTATTGCAAAAATCACGGGGATAAATGCTGATAGCGGCTCGAACGGCTTTCTCGTTTCGTCCGCCGTACTTATGCTGACTCTGTTCCTGTTCCGCTACTGCTTCGGTGTCTATTCAAACGTTTGGAGATATGCCGTCGCAAAAACCTATTTTCAAATGATAATTTCGGATATGTGCGCGGCTGTTCTTTCGGCTGTCGTGGCATATACCTCGAAAACGTCGGACATCTGGCACATCGGCACGGTCTCGGCACTGTTCGCACTTATGACGCTCTCGTCCCGCTTCATTTACAGTATGCTTCACAAGCACTATAACAACTCTCTCGATACGGGAAAGAAAATAAACGTCGCCATTGTCGGCGCGGGTCAGATAGGCGCGTCGCTTGCCGAGGAGCTTCTCTACGGCAAGAATTCGCACTACAATCCCATTTGCTTCATCGACAACGACAAAACAAAAAGCGGGAATAAAATCTGCGGAATCAAGATAATCTATGAGGACGAAAATATTATCGAAACGGTAAAAAATATGCCCGTTCACGAAATTTTCGTCGCGCTTACGGCTGACAGCGACACAATATCCGAGGTTTACCACAAATATTCGCAGACAGGGTGCAAAGTCAAGCTCTACGACAGTCCGATAAAGGATCTGACGAGCGGCAGCCCCTCAAAAAGGCTGCTCCGCGAATTTCAGATAGAGGACCTTCTGTTCAGAAAGCCCATCGCCATAAACGACGAGGCTACGCTCGGCTTCTACGGCGGAAAGACAATTCTCGTAACGGGCGGCGGCGGTTCAATCGGAAGCGAGCTTTGCCGTCAGATTGCCAAATGCAAGCCGAAAATGCTGATTATTGTCGATATCTACGAGAACAACGCCTACGATATACAACAGGAGCTTATCCGCGACTACGGCGATACGCTCGATCTCTCGGTCGAAATCGCGTCTGTGCGTGACAGAGTGCGTCTTGACTGCATTTTCGACAAATACCGTCCCGAAATCGTTTTCCACGCCGCCGCACACAAGCACGTTCCGCTTATGGAGCACTCGAACTGCGAGGCGATAAAGAACAACGTAATCGGCACATACAACACCGCCGATATGGCTGAAAAATACGGCGCGAAGCGGTTTATACTTATCTCCACGGACAAAGCCGTCAATCCGACAAACATTATGGGCGCGTCGAAGCGTATGTGCGAAATGATCGTCCAGTGCAGAACGGATAGCGAAACGTCGTTTGCCGCTGTTCGTTTCGGAAACGTACTCGGCTCGAACGGGTCTGTCATTCCGCTTTTCAGACGTCAGATCGAAAAGGGCGGTCCGATAACGATTACGGACAAACGCATCATCAGATACTTCATGACTATCCCCGAAGCGAGCAGGCTCGTTATGCAGGCAGGCTCGATGGCGAAAAAGGGCGAACTTTTCGTTCTCGATATGGGCAAACCCGTTAAAATTTACGACCTCGCCGTAAATATGATACGTCTTTCGGGGTATACGCCCGACGTTGATATAAAAATCGAAGAAATCGGTCTGCGTCCCGGCGAAAAGCTGTTTGAAGAGCTGCTCATAAAGTCCGAAACGCTTACAAAAACCGAAAACGGTATGATATTCGTCGAAAAAGACACACCGCTCACGCGTGCGGAAGTCGATAAAAAGCTCGACATTCTCTCCGCCGCGGTGAAGAGTGCCGAACACGAGCTTGAATCGCAGGCAATAAAGAGAGCGTTCAAGGAGACTGTCCCGACCTACGCCGATCCCGAAGAGGTGAACGCGAAGGCGGAAAAATCCGAGGAAATGAAACTCTGCTTAAACAAATAAAAGAATATAAAGAGGCTGCCCAAAACATTGAGTTTTTGGGCAGCCTTTTTTAATATCAGTGCTTATCGAAATAAGCCTTTACCTTATCGAGGTTGTAAACTTCGGGAGCGCTCATAAGTTTATCCGCGTGTTTCATATTGTGTACGGAGATTTTGACCTGCGCCCAGCTTGACCAGAACATTACCCAGGCGAAACGCACGTTCTGACCGTTCATATCGCGGAACATTCCGAGCGCGTCGAGGTTATTGAATTTGTCCTCGGGGCTGACGGCATAGTCCGTGCGGTTGTTGCCGGGACCGAATTCGCCGATAGCGAACGGCTTGCCCGTTTCGCAGAGATTTTTGTAATCGTTCTTTACGCTGTCGGGAATTTCGGTGCTTCCCGGATACCAGTCAAAGGCAACGATATCGACAACGTCGTCGCCGGGGTAGCAATACATTCCCTCTTTGCATCCTACGTTCGGGCTGAATACCCAGATGAGGTGTTTCAGACCGAATTCCTCCGTGCAGACTTTATATATGTATCTCCACATTCTTTCGGCATATTCCTTCGGAATGTAAAGGGGATCCTGTCCCCAGTCGTACTGACCGACGCAGAACCAGAACCAGTTGCCGTTCATCTCGTGCAGAGGACGCCAGAGAACAGGCACACCCGCGTCATCGAGCTTCTTCATGAAACGGCAGACCTTATCGAGGTCGTCCTTAAAGACCTTACCTGTCGGCGTTTCGGGATTCATAACCGCTTCCCATTCGTCCTCCATTCCGAGGTGACCTCTGTAATAAATCGAATTCGGTCCTTCGGGAAGATGGGGGTTGCGGAAGTGACCGCATAGCGTAACGATACCGCCCTCCGACGCGTAGTCGATAAATTCGCCCGCGAGAACGTCGAGGTCAGCCTCGTTATATTCGTTTACGGCGTGGGCAATGTCAAAGCCGAGCATTGCGGGACGTTTGGCGTTTACATCGTCAAACCAGCCGAGCTCTGTCGTGACCTTATGTCCGCCGTCGCTGTACGTTTCGGACATCTGCTGTGCGACGATGAAATCGTCGCCCGCGTAAAGCTCATTTACGAGCTTCATAAGTGATTCTTTGTTATAAGGAATTTTTTTCATCTGTATTTCCCTTTCGTTTTTTGTACGGACATATCCGCTTTTTGGATATAGTACCATAAAAAACGTAAAAAGTAAATACTTTTCGAATAAAAAATTGTTTAGGCAATAAAAAAATCTTTTTTACAATTTATTTTTCGATTTCACAGACAAAAACGCGGTGAAAATCGCCTTTTTCGTAGTTTCCGAGAAGCGTTTTGTCCGCAAAATTCTCCGCTTTGATATCCGTCACATAGAGCTTTCGGCAGACGAACGAATATTCCGCTTCCGCGAAAACGACGGCTTTCCCGTCCGACACCGAGATCGGCGTGAGAGAACATTCTTTCGCTTTATCCGCGTCTCTTCCGCTGTGCGAGCCGCAGTAGGCAAGAATTTTCTTTGATTTTTCGCTGTCGTCAAAGAAGCAGGCGGTTATGAGTTCGTTTTTTTCGGCAAAACCGAGAGTGTACCTCTGCGGACGGATAAAAAACGTGAAAACGTTTTTCTTCCAGAGAAAACCGATACCGCCCCATGTTGCCGTCATGCAGTTAAAGCCGTCTGCCGTGTTCCCCGCCGTCACGAGCATACCCTTTCCTATAATTTCGGGTGCGGAGAGAAGAATTTCGCTTTCGTTCTTCGTTTTTTCCATTTGTCAGTCTCCTTTCGTTTTATTATATGCGCTACGGTGCTTATCTGCCGCTCCTTTTCCGCATTTGCGCAATGTGACGATGCCGCCAAGGATAAGCATAGAGCCGAACAGCTTGCGCGTAAGCGCGCCTCCGAGGACGGACGAGAGCGCGGTTCCGACAGCGGCACCGACAAGGCCGAGAAACATAAGTACAGTCACGACGGAGTAGTTTATTTTTCTGTGCGAAAAATGGTAGAGCATCGCCGCGCCCGACGAGAAAAGAAAGAAAAGCAGATTTGTCCCCTGCGCGCGCAGTTGCTCAGTCCCCGAAACGAGGGTCATATATATGACGAGAAGTCCTCCGCTTCCGACGCCGAGCCCCGAAAGCAGAGCCGCGGCAAAACCGCTTATTATATCGAGTATCATTTCATTTTCACCCTATCTTATAATCATATAAATTCCCGACCAGATGACAAGAAGCGCGAAAATGCGTTTCAGAAACACGACGCTTATCTTTGAGAGGAAAACCGCGCCGACAAGTCCGCCGACGACGGCGGGCAGGACGAACACGGAAAATCCCGAAAAGTCGATATTTCCCCGCACGCCGTAGATCAGAGCGGACATGACGGAGATCGGGAGCGTCGCCGCTATCACGTTCGCGAAAATATCGCGTTCCTCCATTTGAAGTCCGCCGTGTCCTATCATATATTCGAGGGCGAAGGTCATGACGATCCCGCCGCCCGCGCCGAGAAGTCCGTTCAGAAGTCCCGCCGAAAGTCCCGCAAGCGCAAGGATTCCCGCGTGTTTTTTTGCATCCGTCACGCTCATCTTTACCGTCCCCTTTACGACATCAAAAAATGTACTTGTAAAAAAACAAAATCGGTGTTATAATATATAATAGATATTTTCTACACTGTTGCCATTCACGTTTATTTTTCCGCCGATGCGGAGAAATATTCATAAAAATCGAAAGGATATTTCCGACAATGAATAAATCCTCACAAAAAAAGCCCGCGCAGAAAAAGAGCGGAAGCACGCGCGGTGCGACATCATCGAAAAAGAAAAGTGCGGATAACGCGGCGCGAGCCAAAAAAATCGAGGAGGCGCGCGAGCCGTCAAAGTGCCTTTCAAATCAGATAATTCCGTATATACTTGCCGTCGCGGCACTGTTTCTCGCGATATGCTTTCTGCTTATAGACGCACTGAAAAATCCCGATTCCATGGGTGTTGTCGGCTTTGCCGTCAACTCTTTTCTGCTCGGTCTTTTCGGCTTCGGAGCGTTTCTTATTCCGCTTCTTCTCGTCTACCTCGCCTTTGTGTGGCGAAAGAGCGTCGATTCCTACCAGACGGGGTATAAAATCTTCTTCTCCGTCCTTTCGCTCGTGCTTATTTCGTCGCTTATACACGTCTGCGTTCTTTACGGCGGCGCGGAGGATACGGTCAAAATCGCGGGGCTTTGGAAAAACGGTATTGCACTTTCGGGCGGCGGAGTTGTCGGCGGCCTTATAGGTCATTTTTCGTATGTCGGACTTCATTTCTGGGGATCGCTTATCGTCCTTATCGCCGTTATATGTATCACACTGATGTTTCTTTTCGGAATGACGCCCGACAACATAATCCTTTATGTAAAATACAGAAAAAAACTGCGCGAGGAACGCAGGTGGCACGATCCCGTCTTTGTCGATAAGCCGAATTTCGAGGTGAAAGAACCCGAAAACCGCGCACGGCAGACATCGCAGAGCGAAAATACGAGGCGCAAAAAGCGCACGTTTGACGTTGATATCGACCCCGACACCAAAACGAGCGCATCGCCCGAAGATCTCGGACTTGAATTTACGGAAAACGGCGGCGTGGGCGTCGCCGCCGGTGCGGATACCGTTCCCGCAGACCCTGCGGCGTATGACGCGGCACTGAACGAAGTGAACAAGCCGATCGACGACAGTTTCAGAACCATGAGCGGCATGGGAATAGAGAACGGAATTGCAGCCGACGCGCCGAAATTCGACGAAAAAGAGCTTGACGACAGTCTTGACGCGCTTTTCGTCAAGGAAAATGCCGATAATTCGGAGAAATCCGCAGAAGAAGTCGGCGAAGGCGAAAAAACGGGCGACGATCTCCCGCCTTGGGAGGAAATGCCGAAAAAGGCGGAGTCCGACGACGATTTTCTGACCGTTTCAAAGGGGACGATAACGGACATTCCCGCAGTGAAGCCGCCTACGGGCGAACAGGTGCGCGCCGAAATATTCCCGCCCGTTTCGCTCCTTAAAGAGGATAAAACGAGCAAGAACGAAAACTACACCGCCGAGCTGCGCGCGACAGCCGAACAGCTCCGCGAGACGCTTGACAGCTTCAAGGTAAAAACGAGAATAGTCGGCTATTCGAGAGGTCCTACAATCACGCGCTACGAGCTTCAACCCGAATCGGGCACGAGAGTGCGCTCTATCGCGAACCTCGTCGACGATATTTCGCTTAACCTTGCGACGACGGGCGTGCGTATCGAGTCGCCTATCCCAGGTAAGAGCGCGGTCGGTATAGAAGTGCCGAACAAAACGGCAAGCACCGTCTATCTGCGCACGCTTATAGAGAGCCGTAAATTCAAGGAGAGCAAGAGCAACATTACCGCGTGCCTCGGTGCGGACGTTGCGGGCAACCCGATAATATTCGACATCGCGAAAATGCCGCACCTGCTTATCGCGGGCGCGACGGGTATGGGTAAATCGGTGTGCATAAACTGCATTATCGTCAGCCTCCTTTACAAATCTCTGCCGAAGGACGTAAAACTGCTCCTTATCGACCCGAAAAAAGTCGAGTTCAATAAGTACAAGGATATACCTCACCTTATCGTTCCCGTTGTGAGCGATCCGAAAAAGGCGGCCGGCGCGCTTGTAAAAATGGTCGAGGAAATGGAAAGACGCTTTGACCTTATCGAGGAGGTAGGCGTACGCGACGTCAAATCCTATAACGAGCTTACGGCGGACGATCCCGACAGAGAGCATCTGCCGCAGATAGTTATCGTCATAGACGAGCTTGCGGATCTTATGATGACTACGCCCGACGACGTCGAAAACGCCATCTGCCGTCTTGCGCAGAAAGCGAGAGCTGCGGGAATGCACATCATAATCGGTACACAGCGTCCGTCCGTTGACGTCATCACGGGTCTTATCAAAGCGAACATTCCGTCGCGTATAGCAATGACGGTTGCGTCGCAGGTAGATTCGCGCACAATCATCGACATTGCGGGAGCGGAGAAGCTCATAGGACGCGGAGATATGCTCTATGCTCCCGTAGGCGCACCGAAGCCGATTCGAGTTCAGGGCGCGTTTATCTCGGACGACGAGGTGGAGGCCGTCTGCGACTTCATAAAGACGAATACGGGTAAAGCCGACTACGACGAGGGTATGGTTGACGGCATCGAAGAAGCGGCGGCAAGACTTGAAAAGCCGAAGAAAGGCGAGGGCTACGAAAACGCACCCGCACCCGACGACGGAAGCGATCCTATGCTCCGTCCCGCGATAGAACTTGCGATAGAGTGCGGAAAAATATCCACGTCGCTTATACAGCGCCGCCTGTCTCTCGGCTACGGCAGAGCCGCAAAGCTGATAGACAAGATGGAGCAGCTCGGTTACGTCAGTCCGCAGGACGGGCAGAAGCCGAGAACGGTGCTTATAACAAAGCAAATGTATATGGAAATGATAGTAAACAACGATCTGAGCTGATATATGGAGAGACTTAAATGGGAAAGTTTATTGTTATAGACGGTCTTGACGGATCTGGCAAGGGTACGCAGTCCGAGCTTCTTGCGGGAAAAATGAGAGAGGCGGGCAAAAAGGTAAAACTCCTTTCCTTTCCGAGGTATGAAAACGAGAGCAGCTGTCTTGTGAAAATGTATCTTGACGGCAGGCTCGGTATGCACCCGGGAGACACGAACGCCTACGCCGCGTCGATGTTTTTCGCCGCAGACAGATATATAAGCTACCGAACAGACTGGAAAAAGGACATTGAAGACTCCGAAACGACCGTGATCGCAAACCGCTTTACGACGGCGAACGCCGTGCACCAACTCTCAAAAATGCCGCGTGAAAAGTGGGACGAATTTCTTGACTGGCTCTGGGATTTCGAGTACGGCAAGCTCGGTGTTCCGCACCCCGATCTCGTTCTTTACCTTGAAATGACACCGAAAATATCGGAGAAGCTGATAAGCCGCCGTTCCGAGGAGACGGGCGTCAAAAAGGACATTCACGAGCTTGACACAGACTACCTTGAAAACAGTTACAGCGCGGCGCTCTATTCGTCGGATAAGCTCGGCTGGGAGAGAATAAAATGCTATGAGGGTGACAATCCTCTTGAAATAGAAAAAATCGGGAATATAATCGCCGAAAAGGTGAAGAATAATCTCGGAATCGAATTTTGAAAGCAAAACGGAGGGGTAAAAAATGAAAAAGGACATTTGCGTCAAAGTTTTTGTGAAGATGAACAAAATTATCGAAAAAATAAAGAAGCCGAGCATAATACAACGGTTTTTCTACCGCGTGTCGCTTTTGCCCGACTCCGCGTCGCCCGAAAACGCGAAAAAACTTGCCTCCGTTTCGGTGACAAAGGAAGTCGAACTCTGGAAATTAGTCCTGCCGCTTGTTCTTTTGCTTGCGGCGTTAAAGAAAATGCTGTTCAGATAAAATGAGGTGACCCATGCTTTTTTCGAGCATTCCTTTTCTATATGTTTTTCTGCCCGCGGTGCTGATTCTTTACTTCGCCGCGCCGAAAAAACTCAAAAACACCGTTATTCTTTTGTCGAGCCTTGTTTTCTACGCCTGCGGTGAGCCGAAATACGTCGTTCTTATGGTCATTTCCATACTTTCGGGGTACGTTTTCGGACTGCTTATCGAAAGGTTCAGAAAACACGCAAAGCTCTTTCTTACGCTCGCCGCCGTGACGAGCCTCGGACTTCTCGGTTATTTCAAATACGCCGACTTTTTCATCTCAAACTTCAATGCTTTGACGGGACTTTCCCTGCCGCTCGCGAAGATTGCGCTTCCTATCGGAATTTCATTCTATACGTTCCAGATACTCAGCTACGACATCGACGTTTACCGCGGCGAGGTGAAAGCGCAGAAGAACATTATTAATTTTGCCGCCTATGTCACGATGTTCTCGCAGCTTATAGCGGGGCCTATCGTCCGTTACTCTGATATTGCCGCGCAGCTTGAAACACGCGTGCACGGCATCGACAAAACTGCGGTGGGTATCCGCCGCTTTGTGCTGGGGCTCGGCAAGAAAATTCTCATCGCGAACGCTCTCGGAGAACTTTGCGATACGTTCCGCGCATCGGGAGACAAATCGGTACTCTTTTTCTGGATATACGCCATCGCGTTCACGCTTCATATCTACTTCGATTTTTCGGGGTACAGCGATATGGCGATAGGTCTCGGCAAAATCTTCGGTTTTGACTTCATCGAGAACTTCGACTACCCGTATATTTCCGCGAGCGTCACCGAATTCTGGCGCCGCTGGCACATTTCGCTCGGCACGTTCTTCCGCGACTACGTTTACATTCCGCTCGGCGGAAACAGAGTTTCAAAACCGCGGTGGATGTTCAACATCTTCGTTGTCTGGTTCCTTACCGGAATGTGGCACGGTGCCGCATGGAATTTTATCGTCTGGGGTCTGTATTTCGCGGTCATTCTTATGATCGAAAAACTGTGGCTTCTGCCGCACATAAAAAAAATGAAGGTTCTTCCGCACGTAACGACGCTTTTCCTTGTCGTTATCAGTTTTGTCATATTTAACGCAAACAGTATGGGCGAGGCTTTTTCGTATATCGGCGCAATGTTCGGCGCGGGCGAATATCCGCTTGTTTCGCGCGAGGCTCTTTACTATCTGCGCAGCTATGCCGTCGTGTTTGTGCTTGCTCTTTTCGGTGCGACACCGCTTCCGAAGAAGATATTTTCCTCCGAAAAATGCCGAAAACCTGTTATGTTTGCCGAACCCGTCGCACTCGTAGTCCTTATGCTCGTTATGACGGCTTATCTCGTTGACGGTTCGTTCAACCCGTTCCTTTATTTCAGATTCTGAGGTGGCGCAAATGAAGACAGAAAAAATAAAAAATATTATACTGATCTGCGCTATGTCGTTGCTACTTCTCTCTCTTTCGCTCGGACTTGCTTTTCTGCCGAAAGAGACTTTTTCGACCTCCGAGCGCCGAACGCTTGCGAAAATGCCCGAAGTTTCGCTTGATTCGTTTCTTCGCGGAAAGTTTGTAAGCGGTTTTGAGGACTACACGCTAGACCATTTCCCGATGCGCGACGGATTCAGGACGCTGAAAGCGATAAACGAAAATTTCGTTTTCGCAAAAATGGACAACGGCGGTCTTTACCTTTCGGACGGTTATATCTCAAAGCTCGAATACCCGCTTGACGAGGAAATGATAAAGTATGCGTCGGATAAATTCGTCGCCGTAAAGGATAAATACCTATCGGAAAGCGGCGGAAATGTCTATATGTCGGTCGTTCCCGACAAAAATATGTTCCTTGCCGAAAAAAGCGGGCATCTTTCGCTCGATTACGACAGGCTCACGAAAATTCTCCGAAGCGGGACGGACGGACAGGGCATAGAATATATTGATATTTACCCGCTTCTTGACGCGGGCGACTACTACCGCACAGATACGCACTGGCGTCAGGAGAAGATAACGGACGTTGCCGATAAACTGCTCTCCGAAATGGGCGCGGAAAGAACGGGCGCAAAATATACCGAGAGGGAGCTTGATACGCCGTTTTACGGCGTTTATTACGGTCAGGCGGCGATCCCCGTTAAACCGGACAGGATAAAGTATCTTGAAAGCGATATTCTTTCGGACTGTACGGTTGATGTTCTCGGTGCGACGGGCAATGGCGTAAAGAGTGTTTACAATATGGAGAAGGCGGGCGGAAAAGACCCGTACGAGATGTTCCTTTCGGGCGCGCAGTCGATAATAACGATTGAAAATCCGCACTTTGAGGGCGAGAAAAAGCTCGTCGTTTTCCGCGATTCGTTCGGGAGCAGTCTTGCGCCGCTTCTCATCGAAGGATATTCCAAAATAACCCTTGTCGATATCCGCTATATCGACAGCTCTCTTATCGGCTCGTATGTCGATTTTGAGAATACCGATGCGCTGTTCATTTACAGCACCATAATGCTGAATACGGCGAAAATATTGAAGTGACCCGAAAATTTAACAAAAAGCACGGATGTGGCACCTGCGATAAGGCAGGTAGCCCATGGGCGGTGCTTGGGGAGACGGCATGGCAGATTGATTCTGCCGTGCCGTTGATTTTTTTTCCGCATTTGAGAAAAACAAAAAATTTACAATTTTTTCATAGTACAAAACGCCGAAAACCCTTCCTGTTCATTGACGAAAACTAAAATGCATGATATAATTAATATGAGTTTTTGTATCGGAATGATGACACATTCTGTCGGAAAAATTGTCCGTCAAACCAAACGAAGAAAGGAGTTTGTTGAATAATGGATACAACAGGAATTTATAACGAATACCTTTCGGGTAATACAAAGGCTCTTGAAAGACTTGTGGAATATTACGGCGACAAACTGACGCTGTATATAAA
>CAKRPQ010000056.1 GCA_934385225.1 uncultured Eubacteriales bacterium | reverse complement strand
CGGCTTTGTAAGTCAGGAGAATTACGATAATAACCTCGCCGTTGTAAACGGTCACTCGTATAAGGAACTTAAATCGAATAATACGAACTTTGCGATACTTGTTTCGCATAATTTCAGCGTTCCGTTCAACCAGCCGATAGAGTATGCGCAGAAGGTCGGCGAACTCACGAATATGCTGGGAGCGGGACATATCCTCTGCCAGAGATACGGTGATATTCTTGACGGTAAGAGAACATGGGCAAAGGAGCTTGCGCAGTCAAACCTCCGTCCCACGCTTCTTGACGCTGTTGCGGGCGATATAACGGCTGCAATTCCTTATCGCGCAATGACAAATATCGTCAACTTCATTCAGGCGATGGATCAGGTCGTTCCCGGCGTTGCTTCGACAGAAACGCTCCTTTACTCTCCCGAACTCAAATTTTACAGTAACAGAGTAAAGATGGACGAGAATTTCAACACCAATATAGCAGGTCTGCATTGCCTCGGCGATTCGAGCGGCTGGACGAGAGGGCTTATGATGGCTTCCGTCATGGGCGTTCTCATGGGCAGAAAACTAATCTGATAAAAAAGAGTACGGATCGGTTTTGCACCGTTTTCCGTACTCTTTTTTGCTTTTTTCGGGAAAAGTCGAAATTTGTTGAATTTCGGTTGATGTTGGAGCGGGATAATTAGCAAGTACCGTTCAAATTCGACTTTTGGAGGAAACATGAAATACTACGTTGTTTACAATCCCCATGCAGGAAACGGCAGGGGTAAGGAAGAAGCCGAAAAATTACGCGATATAATGAAGGGCGACGAGCTTGTTTTCAGCGACATCACAAAAATTGACGACTATAAAACCTTTTTGAGTGGTATCGGAAATAACGAGGCGGTCATAATTGCGGGCGGTGACGGAACGCTTAACCGATTTGTCAACGATATAGGCGACACAGAGCTTGATAAGGACATTTATTACTTCGCCGTAGGAAGCGGAAACGATTTTCTGCATGATATAGGCGGCTCAAAGTATGATAAGCCGATACAAATAAATAAATATCTGAAAGACCTCCCGACGGTGAATGTAAACGGGCGCGAATACAGATTTATAAACGGTATCGGGTACGGTATAGACGGTTATTGCTGTGAGGTCGGCGACAGAATGAGAGCCGAATCGAAAAAGAAGATAAATTATACATCAATCGCCATAACCGGACTCCTTTTTCACTATCACCCGACAAATGCGACGATCATTGTCGACGGAAAAGAACATAAATATAAAAAAGTCTGGCTTGCGCCTACGATGAACGGTCATTTTTACGGCGGCGGTATGATGCCGTCACCTGCACAGGACAGACTGTCCGAGCACGGTGAAATATCCGTTATGGTAATGTACGGTTCGGGCAAGCTCAAAACGCTTATGATTTTTCCGTCCATCTTTTCGGGAAAGCATATCGAGCATAAGGACGCGGTCGAGGTGATAAGCGGAAGCGAGATCAATGTGAAATTCGACAGACCGACAGCACTTCAAATCGACGGCGAAACGATAAAGAACGTCACGGAATACAGCGCGTTCTCGCGTAAAAGAGCGGGAAAAGAATTGCCCGAATTTGAAAGAATATAAAATAATAATTCTCAAAATGAGAGAATGCGGAAGGTGCATTTTTCCTTGTTTTGAGAATTATTTTTTTAATCTGTTCATCTTTTTTTGATATATTTTTCATCTTTTATGTGTTATAATAAGTATATGAAAAATTGAGAGGAAATGCCTGAAAGAATGAACGGAAACAATAATGAATTTGATTACGGACGCAAACGAATAAATTCAAATTCTCAAAATACATACGGCGTCAGAAATCAACCGCATCGCGAAGGACAAAACAGTGCTTATAACGGCGCACCGCGCACGCAGAATACGGGAGCGGAACGCTCTTATTACCGTGAAAACCCGCAGATTCGACAACAGACGGGTGCGCCGAGACCGCAAAGAACGCAGGGGACATATAATCGTCCTCCGCAAAACACCGCAAACCGCAGACAAAATACATATTTCAGCTGGCAGACCGTGTTTGTCGCGCTTCTCGCAGGTATGGTTCTTGTCGGAATAATCGCAACCGTTGTAAACAGTAAAAAGAACGCCGCCGCATATGCGGATAACGACCGCGCGAGAGATACGGCAGCTAACGACTCGGCAGACGATATACTGAACGATTACGCGGAGGAGACACTCGGCGCAAATCTCGCCGTGACGTACGCGATAAAAACCGACGATACCCTGAAACTGACCGATGAAATCGCGTCGGATTACGCAATTATGATAGACCTCGGAAATAATACCGTTGTCGCCGAAAAAGGCGGCGACGAGATGATCTATCCCGCCTCTATGACGAAAGTTATGACGCTCATTGTCGCATACGAAAATTGCAAAAACCTTGATGACACGTTCACGATGACGGCTGAGATAACAGACCCGCTGTTCAAAGAGGGGGCGTCGGTTGCAGGATTTTCCGTCGGCGAAGAGGTGACGGTAAGAGACCTTCTTTACGGTGCAATCCTACCGTCGGGTGCGGACGCAACGGACGCGCTTGCGATATATACGGCGGGCAGTATAGAAAAATTCGTCGCAATGATGAATAAAAAGGTGCTTCAACTCGGACTTTCAAACACTCATTTTTCGAATCCGAGCGGACTTCACGATAAAAACCATTACAGCACTCCGCACGAAATGGCACTCATATTCGAATACGCCATGAAGATTGACGGATGCAGGGAAATACTTTCGACTTATAAGTACACAACGGCATTGACCGATAAACACCCCGACGGAATCCCGCTTACGAGTACCATGTTCAGCCGTATGAAAGGAGATGAATCGGGCGTTGCGGAGATAATAGCGGGTAAAACAGGTTATACGAACGAGGGACTTCATTGCCTCGTGAGCCTCGGCAAGCGAAACGGCACAGGAAAGGAATATGTTCTGGTGACGGCTCATGCCGCCGCAACGTATGACCCTATATACGACTGCATAAATCTTTATAAAAAACTTTTTGGAGAATGAAAATGGAAATTGAGTATTCATATGCCGATTATGCGACCGAAAAGGCGGTAGAGCTACTCGGCATCGACAGCCCCACAGGCTTTACGGCACGCGCCGCGGAATGGACGCAGAAAAACTTTACAGAACTCGGGTTTCCTGCGCATATCACCGAAAAAGGCGGTGTTCTGATAGATCTCGGAGGCGAAAAAGAAAATGACGCGCTTCTTCTTGAAGCGCACACCGATACGCTCGGCGGAATGGTCGCCGAAATAAAAGGGAACGGCAGACTTCGCATAACGAATCTCGGCGGAATGAGAGCCGAGAACGGCGAGACCGAGAACGCTCGCGTATATACACGGGACGGAAAAATTTACGAGGGAACGCTGCAACTCTGTAACGCGTCCGTTCATGTGAACGGTAGCTACGGCGACACAAAACGCAGTTTCGATACAACCGAGATCGTCCTTGACGAGGACGTAAATGACGCGGACGGAACGAAGGCTCTCGGAATAGAAGTCGGCGATATCGTTTGTTTCGATCCGAGGACGAGAGTGACACAGTCGGGATATATCAAGAGCAGATTTCTCGATGATAAACTGTCCGTCGGAATACTTCTCGGATTTGCAAAATACATAAAAGATAAGGAAATTACGCTGCCGAGGCGTACATATGTTCACGTCACGGTGTATGAGGAGGTCGGACACGGCGGCTCCGGATCTGTTCCGAGCGGTGTGACCGAAGCTGTCAGCGTTGATATGGGGTGCGTCGGCGACGGACTTGCCTGCACCGAAAGACAGGTTTCAATTTGCGCAAAGGATTCCGGCGGGCCTTACAGCTACGACGTTGTGGGCAAGTTGATAGATGCCGCAAAAAAAGAGAATGCGGACTATGCGGTCGATGTTTACCCGCATTACGGCTCTGATGTCGAGGCTACGCTTTCGGGCGGTTACGATATTCGTCACGGACTTATCGGTTCGGGTGTTTACGCGAGCCACGGCTATGAAAGAAGCCATAAGGACGGCGTCTATAACACGCTTAAAGTTTTGAAAGGCTATCTCGGAATATAAGAAGTGGTGTAAAAACTCATATCGAGTTTTTACACCACATTTTTAATAACATTTTTTGCAGCCGCGCTCTTTTCCCGCCGCGATCGCTTCTGATTTTGAACCTGATATAATGTTCTTTGAGCGGCTTAGCGCGGAGCACCCTTTTGTACTGTGCCATACCTTTCCGCCATCAACCCAGTAAACAGTTCCTCCGTTCGGGCTTTTATCCGTTTCGGGAGCGGTATCTCCCGCATTTTTTATTTCGCTTGATTTGAGAGAATCCGATGCGGCACTACTCGTTTCGGCACTTTCGCTTTCTGCCGTTGCAGCCGACAAGTTTTCGACCTCGGTTTGAAGATTAGTGTCCCTTTCGTTCTCCGATTCGCCGTCATCGGTGTCTGCCTTTTCGGTGTCTGTATATTCAACAGCCGCCTTTTCCGCTTCGGTGTCCGCCGCTTCTGTCGAGCGTGCAAAAAGGTCGTTTATGTCGATCGTTTCGCCGACATAGCTTACCCTTTCGGTGTTTTCGCAGGCCGAAAAAATAAATACAAACGCAAGAACAAGCGCAAATAAACTAATTTTCCGCAAGCATTTTTTCAAGCAGATTGATTTTGACTTGTTATAACTCATACGCCGTTTTGTAGTCCTCCGTTTCCTTGCAGCACCTTTCGAAATCTTCAAAAATCAGATACATAACAGGCTTCGGGAGGGTATCGTTTTCGCAGATGTGAGAATAAAGCGCAACAGCCGCTTCAAAATTCCCGCTGTCGGACAGCTTTTTTGCGGAAAGCGCATATTCAAAGTCCTCGTTTTTCCATTTGAACCCACTCGGTACAGAATATCCGCTGCGCAGAGCCTTTTCGTATGCATATATGTCGTTTATCCGCACCAAATTCTGTCCGAGCGAAGCGTCAATATCAAATTCAAGCGTCGGAGAAATACTGAGCATAACTTCACGATACGGCAGAATTTCGGAAACAATGTCTTCCGCCCCGAAAATCATTTTCGGCAGGCATTCCGAGACACATTCAAAGAGCGATACTGTTTTTTTGAGATTTCCGTCACGGAAACAGGCGATTCCAAGCTCTGCCGAGGACTTTGCGAGCAGATATGTAAGCTCGTAGTCCGCCGAGTCCGAGAGACATTCGGCGCAGAGGTCGCGGCATATTGCCCACTCTTTCTTCTTGAATGCCTCTGTTATATTGCCGTAATCGGCGTATTTTTTGTAGTAGATTTCGTCGTTTTCGCCGTCGGAAATAAGGTATCCCGCAGAAACGCCGAGCCTGTCCGCAAGATATTTCAGCGTTGCGAGCGACGGTGTTGCCGAGCCGTTTTCAATGCTGCTTAACATATTTCGCGTGATTTCCGTGCCCGCCAGTTCCTTCTGCGTCATCAGCTTTGATGTGCGGAGGTTTTTAATTTTTTCACCTATGTTCATTCTTGCCCGTGTCTTTTCCCGTACTTCCGATGCCCGACGTGAAACGTATAGAGTTTACGTCGTTCCTTATATCCTGCCACAGATTTTTCTCGTATTCGTCGAGCCTTGTTTTTTCGGCTGCTTCTCTCGCTTCGATTTCAAGCAGGACTTCTTCCGTTTTCCTTGCCGCAAATTCGCGCGTTGCTTTTGCCGACTCTCTGTTTTCGAGAGCAGCCGCCCTGAATTTTGAAAAAATGCCGTCAAGGGCGCGTTTTGACGCTTCGGAAACTTTGCGACGCCTCTCTTCCGCAGCTCTTTCGGATTCTTCGTATATAATGCGTGCTTTTTCCTTTGCCGCAAAGACGATTTCGTCGGCGGTTCTGTTTGCCGAAATTATAACATCGCCTATGTTTGCGCTCGTCTTTTCGTACATTTTTGCCTTTTTGACGGTTTCTTCATAGCTCTGAACCGTTTCCTTGTCCGCAGCGGCTCTTTTTTTCAGTTCTTCAAGTTCAAGCGTAAGGCTCTCTATTTTCAGATTCTGCTCGCCTATTATGCGTTGCTTTTCCGCGATAACGGCGTTGTACTTGTCGTCTGTAACGGAATTTTTTTCGGCTTCCGCGTTTTTTTCGGCTTCTTCAAGCTCTTTTATACGTAGCTTTAATGTTTCCGTCTCGTCATTCGCTTCATCGAAGGCGGAGAGCTTTTCTGACGCGGCACTAAGCTCTTTTTCGCATGCCGAGAGCCTGTCACGCAGTTCCTTTTCCTTTTTTTCGAAGTCCTCCGTCATTTTCAGGAGGTACGAATTCACGTCCGATTTATTGTAGCCCTTTAAGGAATTTCTGAAAATCACGTTTTTGTTGTCCGCCATACAGACCTCCGAGGTAAATTATTATTACACTATATAATATCATATTTTGATAAAATAATCAATATTTTTTTCATATTTTCCTTTTTACATCTTTACTAAAACGCGAAAATGTGGTATTATAATAGAAAAACGGAGATAGGAGAAACTTATGGAACTGCTTAAACAGAAAATCCTCAAATACGGTGAAATGCGCGAGGGCGGTGTGCTTAAAGTTGACAGCTTTCTGAACCATCAGATAGACGTTGCGCTCATGCAGGAAATCGGCAAAGAATTTGCGCGTCTTTTTGCGGACGCGGGCGTAAATAAAATACTTACAATAGAAGCGTCGGGAATAGGAATAGCCTGTATAACGGCGCAATATTTCGGGAATGTTCCCGTCGTTTTCGCGAAAAAGTCCGAGGCGAAGAACCTTGATTCGGACGTGTATTCGACTACTGTCCATTCCTATACAAAGGGAAAGGACTTTACCGTCCGCGTTTCGAAAAAATATCTTTCTGCGGAAGATAAAGTCCTTATTCTTGATGATTTTCTCGCAAACGGCGAGGCTGCTCTCGGACTGATGAAGTTAGTCAAGGCGTCAGGTGCTGAGACTGTCGGCGTCGGCATATGTATCGAAAAGGCGTTCCAGAAGGGCGGCGACCTTATAAGAGCCACGGGCGTACCGCTTCATTCTCTCGCGATCGTTGATGTACAGAGAGACGGCAGTATAAAGTTTACCGAAAAATGAGTTCGTTTGTTCTTAAAATAATCGCCTGTGCGACAATGCTTCTCGACCATATCGGTTACCTTATGCAGTATTACGGAATGGGCGACAGGGCACTTGCGATGCTTTTTCGCACGATAGGACGTGTTGCGTTTCCTATATTTGCCTATCTTATTGTAAAGGGCTTCAAAAAGACGCATAATATAGTCCTTTATACGCTCAGGGTCATTGTCGCGGGACTGATTTCCGAGGTTCCGTATGACCTCTGCTTTTATAAATCGGTTCGATATGATACCTCGCAGAATGTTATGTTCACGTTCGCGATTGCGCTTATAATGCTCGTGTTTGTCGATATGTGCGTCAAGGCTACGCGAAAGGAAGTCAGATTTTTCTGCATTTTCCCGATAGCGGGTGCGTATTATATCGCGTATAATCTTTTTGTGGACTATTCGGGATACGGAATACTTCTTGTCGCGCTTCTGTACTTTGCCGACGGCGAAAATTTCAGGGACAGACTGAGAACCGTTCCGGTGCTTCTGCTTTTTGCGGCGAGATATATACTTGAAGATGTTGTTCGCGGATACGGAATATCATCGTGGCATAAAACGCAGCTTTATTCGGCACTTGCGATTGTTCCTATATTGCTTTACAGCGGTAAAAAGGGATATACGCCGAAAGGAAAAGTCGGTAAAAAGGTGCAGCAGTATGCCTTTTACCTTTTCTACTCCGTGCATATATTCGTGCTTTATCTGATTTTCTCGAATTTTGCGCAGATAAAGACGTTTTTAGGTTTTTAAGGTCGATTTTCGGATTAGCTTTCAGATTATCATCGGTGCTTCAAAGAGAAGCCTGCGGAGCTTGTAATATATTTCGAAAAGGGAACTGCACGGAAGCGGATTTTCGCCTTTGCCGCACTCAAAAGTGTAGGCAGGCTTGCGAAGCTCGCGCACAACCCAGTCGGTAAAACCGCCGTAGGAGGCGCTGCCGCCCGTTTCGCATAATCTGTATCCGCTTATGCCAGAAAGAAGCTGCCCTATGCGTATGTTCTGCTTTGGCGGGTCAAACCTGTCACCGTAGTAGATTTCTTCACCTTGCGAGTGAAACGATATGAACATTTCGATGTCATTGCCGAACCGCGCGAAGTTCGCGAGCGCACCGCTTTCGGGTTCGGATTCGGGCGAGTCGCCGCACCATTTCGACGGTGCCCCGCCAAATGTTTCTTCCGCATATCGCGACGAGCGGTATTCTTCAAATCCCGCATCGTAGTTGTGATTCAGATCGACGCCGCGCGCGTTTGCCTGCCAGTGCGAAAAATCGTCCGAACCGCCGTTCATTTTAATGACGCGTTCAAAAAGAGGATTGTCTTCACCCGTCCCGCACGTTTCGTAGTCGACCCCGTCGGGATTGAGCATCGGGATTATCTGTATTTTCCGCGAAGCGTTGAGATAGCTTATCGAAGTGTGAACTATGTGCCCGTTTGCTTCGAGCATTTCGCAGTATTCGCATGCGAATTTGAGAAGCAGGGAAGTTGTGATCCATTCCATACCGTGATGTGCTCCGATGTAAAGGGCTGTTTTCTTGCCCTTGCCGAGTGTGATAAGCGGAATGTTTTTTCCGAGCATTGATTTTCCGAGATATGTCACATGAAAGTTTTTGTATTTTTTCGAAAAAATATCTATGTATTCCGTCATTTTGCCGTATGACATCGTGACGCCGAACGACGGTGCGGCGTCCTGCGCTTTTTGTGGTTCAAACAAGTCTGTTACCTCCTATGAATTTATAATACAGCTATTATATATATTATTCGAACAAAAGCGAAAATAGAAGCGAAAGGATAAAAAATGCGTGTTTCCCTGAAAAAAATTTTGTGTTTTGCGGGGCTTGTCAGCACCCTCTACGTTTTTTATTCGGCGGTTCTTATGCCGGTTTATTCCCGCGTCTGCTCCGACGTGCTCTATTCGGACGGGATTTTGCCGAGTTTGCTCGAATTCGCGTCGTGGCTTCTTGACCTTGTTATTTTTGCGCTTGTTTTCGGTGCTTTTGCAGGCGTGGCAAAAGCGCACGGTTTGCGGAACGCATTTGCAGTGCTTGCAGCCGCTGTTGTCGCCGATCTTGTCAGATACGCCGTTTCATACATCGTGTACAGAGGTGAATTTTGGTCTTCTTTTGTAGTTCCGCTTGTTTTTGACGTTGTCCAGATGCTTGTCGGCACTCTTTTTGCGGCTTTGATTATAAAAAGAAAAGGCTCAAAAATAATCTCTGCCGTGTTTATTCCTGCCGCGCTTGCGATAATTGCCGTAAAAGCGGGAATGAGGATAAGATACGACATTTTTTACGGCGCACCCGAAGATTTTATCGACGCTATGTGGATAATCTTCTATTATGCTTCCGATGTGTTGTCGGGCGTGATTGTCATGCCGCTATCGCTTCTTTTTTCGAAAAAGTTTTCAAAATCCGAGGTCTGACCTCGGATTTTTTTGCATAGTGCTTCAATGTTTCCGACCGTTTCGGGCGACAGAAAATGCTCGATTTTTTCCGTCTCTTCAAGCTCGTTCCCGCCGCCGATAAGATGTAAAAATTCGCTTATGATACGGTGCCTGTAAATCAGATAGGCGCCTTTTTCTTTGCCTTTTTCGGTGAGGATTATTTCTCCGTATTTTTTCGCGTTCACATATCCGAGAGACGAAAGGCGCTCTGTCATCTTTGTTACAGATGACGGCTTTACATGAAGAAGCTCGGATATTTTTCCCGTTTTTACGCCGTCCGTACTTTTTGCGCGAGAGATCCTGTATATCATTTCTATATAGTCCTCGCCCGAAGCGGAAAGCTCGGATTCGTCTTTTTTCAGATACCCCTTTAATGTGTAAAAATCATCGTCTGCCAAACCCGCTCCTCCGTGTAACCGATCTTTCGATTTTCGAATATTCTGTAAATGAAAGTTTCCCTAATCTAAAATATTCGGAAGGATTATATATATGACAAGTTACGGTACACTTTGCGATATGAAACCGGGCGATAAAGCCTTTGTGCTTTCGCTCGAAAACAGGGGAAGTATGCGCAGGCGGCTTCTCGATATAGGATTTACAGAGGATACAAGCGTCGAATGTGTCGGCGTAAGCCCCGGAAAGGGACTCTGCGCATATCTTGTAAGAGGCGCTGTGATAGCGCTTCGACCCGAGGATACAAGACAAATAATTATGAGGAGGGAATATGGGACTGACAAGCAGGTCTGTCGGCAGGAAAGCGTCTGCCGCGAGTGAACTTGATAAGACAAGCGGGAGCGATTTTGTTGTCGCTCTCGCGGGGAATCCGAATGTAGGCAAAAGTACGCTTTTTAATTCGCTCACGGGAATGAATCAGCATACGGGCAACTGGCCCGGAAAAACGGTAACGTCGGCTACGGGAAAGTGTCGGTCGGAGAGGCACACATACACGCTTGTGGATATTCCGGGAACGTATTCGCTCAAATGCCGATCGCCCGAGGAGGAAGTCGCGGCGGAGTTCATCTGTTCGGGTAAGGCTGACGCCGCCGTCGTTGTCTGTGATGCGACCTGTCTTGAACGGAATATGAATCTTGTCCTCCAAATAATCGAAACGGGTATAAAGGTTCTCGTCTGCGTAAATCTGATGGACGAGGCAAAGCGAAAAAGGATAAAAATCGACCTCGATTTGATTTCAAAACGTCTCGGTGTTCCCGTTGTCGGAACAACGGCAAGAAAAAAGAAAACGCTCAGGCGTTTTTTGGCGGCTCTTGACGAGCTTCTCGAAAACGAAAAAAGTGAAAATGCGTTCGTGGCGGAATATCCCGCCGAAATAGAAGAACTTGCAGCCGCATCGAACGGAAAAACGCGTTATGAAGTGCTTCGGGAAGCGGAACGCGCGGGCGGTGAAAAAATAAGCGACGGAATTGCTGCAACGCTTGTAAAAGAGGCGGAGAAAATCTGCTGCGGGGCTGTCGGAAAGGACGAAAAATATAATTCTTCCGACAGACGTGCGGACAGGATACTTACAAGCCGCGTTTTCGGATACCCGATAATGTTTCTTTTGCTCATGCTTGTCCTCTGGCTTACGATCTCCGCGGCAAATTATCCGTCGGAGCTGCTCTCGAAGCTCCTTTTCGGAATAGAGAACAGACTTGATGCGGCGTGTCGCTTTCTTAATGTTCCCGACATCGTCGTGAATATGCTTGTACACGGCGTTTATCGTGTTGTCGCATGGGTCGTTTCCGTAATGCTTCCGCCTATGGCTATATTTTTTCCGTTCTTTACGCTTCTCGAAGATTCAGGGTATCTTCCGCGAATCGCGTATAACCTTGATAAGCCGTTCAAATGCTGCGGCGCGTGCGGAAAACAGGCGCTTACCATGTGTATGGGGCTCGGCTGTAACGCAGCGGGTGTTGTAGGTTGCAGAATAATCGACTCTCCGCGCGAAAGACTTCTCGCAATAATAACCAACAGCCTCGTCCCATGTAACGGACGTTTTCCGATGATGATAACCGTTATCACCGTCTTTTTTGCGGCGGGAAGCAGCCTTTCCTCCGACCTTTTGTCGGCTCTTGTCCTGAGTGTCGCGATAATCTGCGGCATCTGCCTGACTTTCGCCGTGACAAAGCTGCTTTCGCTTACGCTTCTGCGCGGAACGCCGTCGTCGTTTGCGCTCGAACTCCCGCCGTACAGACGCCCGCAGATAGGGAAGGTGATAGTTCGTTCCGTTTTCGACAGAACCCTCTTTGTGCTCGGACGCTCTGTGACTTTCGCCGCACCCGCGGGGCTTGTTATATGGCTTCTTGCAAATGTCAATATAGGCGATGCGTCCGTTCTTTCGCACCTTGCCGATTTTTTCGACCCTTTCGCCTCGCTTATGGGGCTTGACGGCGCGATATTACTCGCCTTTATTCTCGGTCTTCCCGCAAACGAGATAGTTATTCCGATAATAATTATGACATATACTCGCGCGGGTACGCTCGGTGCGGAGAACATAGCGAATATGCGCGATATATTCATTCTGAACGGCTGGACGACGCGCACCGCCGTTTGTATGATAATATTTACGCTTGTTCACTGGCCGTGTTCGACAACGCTTATGACAATAAAAAAAGAGACGGGAAGCCTCAAATGGACACTTGTATCTCTGCTTGTACCGACGCTTGTCGGAATCGGTCTCTGCGTTTTCACAAATTTAATTATTAACTTTTTTGCGTGAAAGACTTGTAAAAAAACAAAAATTGTGTTAATATATAGATAAATATGCGTGCGGAGAAGATTTGCCTTGAAGAGATCAAAGAAAACGGTGCTATTTTCCGAAAAACTTACCGACATATATATTTCGTTCCTTGTCATAGCCTTTACGCTTTTTTGTTACCCGAATTATTCGGGTGTGACACGGTACAAATATATATTTGTAATGACCTCCGCACTCATTTTTCTTTTGATTTTTGCCGTCGGCAATGCCGAAATAAAGCTGACAGGCGGTAAAAGCGACTTTGCGGAAGGACTTAAAAGGCTAAAAAACGCACCTACGCTCTTTTTTCTTTGCTACATTTTCTTTGTCTCGCTCTCGTTTCTTTTTTCGCCGCACAGGGAAGCGTCGCTTGTCGGCGGCGGTAAATATGACGGTTTTCTCACCGAACTTCTGTACTTTTTTTTGTTCGCCGTGACGGCAGCATACGGCAGAATGCGTAGGAAGTATATTTACCTGCTTTCCTTTGCGGTTCTTGCGAATTTCGCTTTGGCGGTGTTGCAGCTTTTTTCGCTCAATCCGTTTACGCTTTATCCGAGCGGAATGACTTATTATGACGCCTTTGTAAAATATTCGGGCGAATTTTTGGGGACATTCGGAAACGTCGATGTTTTGTCACTTTTCCTGTCGCTCGCCGTCCCGTGCCTTACGGCCTTTGCCGTGTCGGAACGGAAAGGCAAATATGCCTTGCCCGCGTTCTTGGCGGCGGGAGTTTCGGTTGCGCTTTTATTTATGTGCCGAGTAAAGTCGGGAATCGTAGGCGTTTTCTGCGCCGCAGCTGTCGTGCCGTTTATGCCCGAAGTAAATCTCGGAAAGAGAACGAAAAGAATCATTTTTGCGTTATACACGGCAGCTTTTGTCATTGCTTGTTTTTTTGCGGTTCTGACGGTTCTGAAAAGCGATGACGTGCTTAT
>CAKRPQ010000055.1 GCA_934385225.1 uncultured Eubacteriales bacterium | reverse complement strand
GTCCGGGGGTGTGTATCACTTTGACGGTCTCGCCCGAAAGTTCTATTTCGTCGCCGTCGGAGAAAACCTTTTCGGCAGGCCTTGCCGTAAAAGTACCGTCGAAGAACAGGGAATAGACATTTTTTTGAGTGTCGGTCAGAAGTTCCGCGTCGTCCTTGTGAACCGAGAGCGGAATTCCGAATCTGTCACGAAGCGCGTCGGCAGAGGTTATGTGGTCAAAATGACCGTGCGTCAACAGAATCATTTTGGGGGTAAGCCCGTTTTCGGAAATAGCACTTTCGAAAACCGATGCAGGCTGTCCCGGGTCAATGATGAAACATTCGTTTTCGCAGACAATAAGATATCCGTTTGAAAAATAGCTGCTGCTTTCAAGCGTAATTATCCTCAATTTCCCATCTCCGCATCATTAAAATATAAAATAGTATAACACATTTTTAGCAAAAAGTCTATATATTTTTTAATATTGTCTATAAAAAATATCCGCGGACACAGCAACCCGCGGATATTTATGATAATGATCAATTATTTCTTGCAGTTTTCGATGTATTCGACAATATCGCCGACAGTATTGAACTTGTGAACATCGTCGTCTGGGAACTGAATGTCGAATTCTTCCTCGCAGCGCATTGCAAGATCCATAAGCTCAACGGAATTTATGCCGAGATCCTGTGAAAGCTCGCTTTGAAGAGTGATGTCTGACTCCTTGATATCAAATTCATCGACAAGCATTGCTTTAATTTTTTCAAACATTTGATAATACCTCCGTGCCGTTTGGCGTTAGTTTGTTATTTATTTTATTTTGAATCGCTGTATTTTTTTTGATGTTGTTCTTTCGAACGGTTCGTGACGAAGCTCAATGCGGTGTATCTGCTTGTATGTGGGCAGTTTTTTGTTTACCGCGTCGATTCTTGCCTTTATAAGTTCGGTTATCTCGTCGTCGTTTTTTCCTTCGAGAAGTGCCATGTTCGGGACTGTGATCGCGGTTATGGTAAGTTCGCCTTTTTCGTTTTCTCTTGCCATGACAACGCACTCTTCGATAATGTCAATAGGAGCGAGATATTCTTCTATTTCTTCGGGGAAAACGTTCTTGCCGTTTGAAAGGATAATAACGTTTTTCTTGCGTCCCGTGATGTAGATATATCCGTCCTTGTCCATATATCCGATGTCACCCGTTCTGAACCAACCGTCCTCGGTGAAAACTTCTTTTGTTGCTTCGGGATTTTTGTAGTATCCCATCATTACGTTTTCACCCTTGACGAGGATTTCACCCGTTTCATCGTTTTCGTCCTTGTCGATTTTTACGGTGCAGCCGTAAACGGGCTGTCCGACAGAGTGGAAACGAACCTTTCCGGGAGAGTTGACGGCAACAAGCGGAGCACATTCGGTTATTCCGTAACCTTCAAGCACTGTGATTCCGAAAGCGTAGAAATCCTTAATAAGCTGGGGGCTGAGCGGAGCACCTCCGCAAACTATGCTTTTCAGATTCCCGCCGAACGAGTCGATAATCTCCTTGAACATTTTCTTTCTTATGTCAATTCCGCAGAAAAGGAATGCGTTGTTAAACCCGATTGCGACTTTGACCTGTTTTTCTATGCCTTTTTTCTTTATCTCCGCCCATATCTTTTTGTGCATCGTTTCAACAAAAAGCGGGACAAGCATAAGAGCGTTCGGCTTGAAGCTGTTGAAGCTCTTCATGACGTGCTTTAATGAGTCGTTTATATATACCTGTGCTCCGAGGTTCATAATTGCAAGGTGACCGCAGGTGATCTCATATGTGTGGTGAGGCGGAAGCACCGAAACAAACGTGTTTCTGTCGTCATAGGACATTGAGAGGCACGAAGCGTTTGTTGCCGCCGTCAGATTTTTCATAGAAAGCATTACGCCTTTGGCAGTTCCCGTCGAACCCGACGTGAAGATGACAGCCGCCATTTTTTCCATGTCGATGTTGTAGTCAACATAGTCGGTAAAGCCGTCCTCGTATGCTTTTTTGCCTTCTTCGAGAAGCATTTCCATCGTAATGTTTTTTTCGTCGACCGTAAAGTCTGCGCTCGGCTGAATTGCAACAAAAAGCTTCACATTCGGAAGAAGTTTTTCGATATCGGGCATTTTCGAATTCATTTTTTCGGTGTAGACCACCGTCTGAACTTCGGCATGGCTCATAAAATAGGCTATCTGTTCGTCGGAAAGTTCGGGGTCTATCGGAACGATGTAACCGCCGCCGTTTACCGTACTGAGATACGTCGCTATATACTGCGGGTGAGTCGAGCCTATAACCGAAACGCCTTTCATAAGTCCGCGTTTTTCGAGTGCCGATCCGATATAAACCGTCTCGTCGTACAGACGCTTGAAAGAATATTCGGAATATGTCTCGCCGTTTTTGTAGAAATACAGAGGCTTATCGCCGTATATTTCCGAATTGCTCCTGACAAGGTCGCGAAGGTCGGAAATGACCTTCGGAGGCTTAGCACCTTTGAGGTTGTTTACCATTCTCATATATTAAAACTCCGTTTTGTTTTTTGCTAACTGCTATATTGTATCACAAAGTAGTGGCGCTGTCAAGAGCTATGAAAAAAATGTAAAAATAAATATGAAATTTAAAAATAATATTTTTTCAAACGTTTCTGTGACCGGTTCTTTCTATGTGCTTTTTAAGAACGAGGTTAATATACTGTGAAAGTGAACGATCGTCCTTTTCCGCTTCCTCGCGTAATGCTTCGAGCAGATCTCCGTCGATTGTAATGCTGATTTTTTCTTTTAACGGTCTCATAAAATAAACCCTCCTGATTTTTTTATAGTATTATTATATACGGGATATTAAAGTATACCCGAAAAGAAGATAAAGTATCATTAAATAGGATTTTATTTTATGAGCTTTATTTAGATTGATTATCAACGTTTTTCGACAAAATTCACAAAGCATCTTGACAAGTAGGATAAAGTATGATACAATATATATACATTAAACTCAAAGGAGTGGTGATATGTCATATTCAAGTGAAACCGTTAGAGCGGCGAACGGACTTGTGATCGGTCAGATCGAAGGCTACGATGACGGAAGAAAAGTATTCCGTGATTATTACGGCAAAATAATTGCCTCGTATGACCCTTATATAAAGGCGACAAGAAGCGCCGCGGGCAATATTATAGGGTATGGGGATATCGGCGCGGGACTTCTTTTTGACCCGCGATACAACAAAACAAAATAAACAAAGGACATCGCACCCGAACAAAGCGTCAAGCCTCGGAGGTTTCACCTCCGAGGCTTGATTTATTCTTTCGTTCCGCTTACTATTTTGTAGTAGATGTTCGATGTTATCTTATAAACTATCGTATAGAACAGCGCGAACGCCGCAAAACTTATGAGCGTTGTCGCGACAAAGAATATTTGGTTTGTCAGGTTGAAGAGCGAGAGTATCTTTTCAATCATGGGGAATGCAAACGCGAGATGCAGTCCCGCAAACAGCAGAGGCATAAAGAACACGGTAAGAAGCTGTGAATTTATGCTCTTTTTTATTTCTTTTTTCGTCATACCGACTTTTTGCATTATCTCAAAGCGCGCCTTGTCTTCGTACCCCTCGGATATCTGTTTGTAGTATATAATAAGCACCGCCGCAAAAATGAAAACTATGCTCAGAATAATTCCGAGGAAGAACATTCCGCCGTAAGAGCCGTAGAAATCGGCTCTGTTTCGTTCTTTCAGTTCAACACTGTACCCGATCCTGTCACGGCTGTCGTAAAAGATTTCATATATGTTTTCCCCGACGATTTCTTCCTGTGCCAAAAGGTCGTCGGTATTATCTACGCCGTCTATATCGAAGTAGTAAAGAAGATGCCTGCCTCCGAGATATTCGTTCTCGTCGCGAGCGTCAAAGACGGCCGCAAATTCGTCGAGTTTCGGAACAATTACAAAGGCACTCGGCAGTACGCTCGAAACCACGGCTCCTTTTTTGGGCAGTTTTTGAATTGTTTTCTTTACGCGATATTCGTTTCCGCTTTCGGTGAACCTGAATGTAGGGAATTTATATCCGCTTCCGCGGAATGTACCGATCAGAACCTCATCGGATTCGAGCTTTTCGCTTGTTCCCATAACAGCGTTGTAATCTGAAAGCGGGATAATATACATGGTGTATGTGCTGTCATAGGTATCTAAATTGAAGTTACCCGTGTTTTCAAGGTATGTGACGCCGTCGGAAATAATAGTCGGACTCGAAAGGTATCTGTACCCAACATTATTTTTGGTGCGTACATTATTTTTTTCGCATATTGCTTTTATTTTTTCCGAAATGAAATTTTTCATCTCATCGCTCATGTTGTCCGATGAATATACGACGGTATCCATAACCACGTCACCCGGGTATCTTGCGTCAATCGAATTTTCCTCTCCGAAGTACAGGCTTGAAGTTGACGAGATCATAACGAGAACCATAGTTGCGAGAATACAGATTGAAGCAAGTCCCGCACCGTTGCGTTTCATTCTGTATGCCATCGACGATACCGAAACAAAATGATTCGGTTTGTAGTAGTATTTCTTGTTTTTTTGAAGCAGCCTACATATCATGACCGAGCCTGCGATAAAAATAAGGTATGTTGCTACGATTACGGCGATTACAGCAAAAAAGAACAAAAGAACAGCCGAAACGGGATTCTTAATTGTAACGGCAACAGCGTATGCGACCGCGAGAATGATAATTCCGAGAAATCCGAAGACAAAATTCGCTTTCGGCGGCTTTTCGCCGAGATTTTCGCTGTGCAAAAGGTCTATCGGCTTTGTGGCACCTATCTGAATCACGGAATTTACATATATAACGAAAAAGATTGCAAGGAAAAATACCGTTGTCGGCAAAAGCACGTCCGTCGCTATGTACAGATCGAATGTAATCTTTCCTCTGACGAGGCGAACGAGACTTATCTCAAACAACTTTGAAAGGGCAATTCCGAGAAGCAGTCCCGATACAAGAGAGATAACAAAAGTGAAAACAGTTTCCCATGTTACTATGCGCACAATGTTTGTTTTTCCCATGCCGAGAATGTTGTAAAGACCGAATTCTTTTTTTCTCTTTCGGAGCAGAAAGGAATTTGTGTAGAAAAGAAAGATCAGCGAGAATACAAGGATCACTATCTTTCCGAGTGAAAGAACCGACGTAAGTGTATATCCGCCGCGCATATTTACGATATGTTCGGACTCCGAAAGATACGAAATTATATAATACATCATCACCATTGAAATGCAGGTGAGAAGATACGGAAGATAAAGTTTACCGTTTTTCTTTATTCCGTTTGCCGCGAGACGCGGATAGAAACCGAATTTCATACTGCCTCGCCTCCGGTTTGGAGAAGAGTAAGAGTGTCGGCGATCTTTTGATAGAGTTGCTCGTCATTACATTCGCCGCGGTATATCTGATGGAATACTTCGCCGTCTTTTATGAAAAGAACTCTGCCCGCGTGGCTTGCCGCTTTTACCGAGTGCGTCACCATAAGAATCGTCTGACCCTCCGAATTTATGTCCGCAAACCGGCGGAGGAGCTCGTCCGTTGCTTTCGAGTCGAGCGCACCCGTCGGCTCGTCGGCGAGAACCAGTTTCGGTGATGTGATAAGTGCTCTCGCAACGGCAACTCTCTGTTTTTGACCGCCCGATAATTCATACGGGTATTTTTTCAGTAGTGTCGCAATGCCTAGATCCGCCGCTATCGGGCGCAGTTTTGCGCTCATTTCGGCGTAGTTTCTGCCCGCAAGTACGAGAGGCAGATAAATGTTGTCCTCAGCCGAAAAATTGTCGAGCAGGTTAAAATCCTGAAAAACAAACCCTAAATTGTCGCGTCTGAACGATGCGACGGCGGACTCTTTGAGTTTTGACAGATCAATTCCGTCAAGGACGACTTTTCCCGCCGTCGGCTTGTCAAGCGCGGCAAGAATATTGAGAAGCGTCGTTTTTCCCGAACCGCTTTCTCCCATTATCGCAACGTACTCACCCTTTTCTACGGTGAAATTGACGTTTTTAAGTGCTTCGACCTTGCTTCCGCCGAATCGTGTCGTGTAAATTTTTTTCAGACCGTTTACTTCAAGAATGCTCATTGTTAAAACAAAACCTCCGATTGAATTGTACATACATTTTAACAGAAAAGGAAATGCAGTGCCATAGACACGGCTTACATTTCCGTATTTCAATCTTACATTTTTGTAAGGTTATTCGATTTCTATATCCGCGCGGTCAAAGCAGATTGAAATAGCGGTTCCTTTTCCGAGTACGGAGCTTGCTTTTATTGTGTGTCCGAGCTTTCCGCAGACGAGGCGGCAAAGATAAAGTCCTATTCCGCTTGCACGTTTGTCGGTTCGTCCGTTGCAGCCGGTGTACCCTTTTTCGAAAATTCTCGGCAGGTCTTCCGGCGCAATACCTATTCCCGTATCTTCGATGCAGAGAGTTTTTTTATCGCGGGCGTAAATTTTCACAGTACCCGATGAAGTATATTTTATTGCATTGGACAGGATTTGTTCGATAACGAAGGCTGTCCATTTTTCGTCAGTCAGAACGCTCATTTCCGTAGGTTCAAACATTAGCTTCAACTTTTTGTTTATGAAGTCCGTCGAAAATTTCCTTACCGATTGTTTTATTATGCGGTCGAGGTCGTATTCTTTTATTAGATAATCGTGGCTTTCGGAGTTCAGACGAAGATAGGCGAGAACCATTTCGACGTATTGCTCTATTCGCGAAAGATCGGAGGAGAGCTTTCTTTGCAGAGCCGAATCCTCGCCTTCAAGGGCAAGACGCATTGACGATATCGGCGTTTTTATCTGATGCACCCAAAGCGTGTAGTATTCGGAAAGCTCTTTTTCGGACTGCGCCGTTTTTTCTTCCAATTCGCGGTGTAATCTGCAAAGATTTTCGATGATTTCGTTGTATTCGAGTTCGGCCGCGGTCGCGGGCGCGGGAAGCGGATCGGGAATTTCCCATTCGCTCTTTTTTATCTCCGACAGAATGCGTTCTTTTTTTAAGACTTGGCGAAAGCGGATAACAGCTGATACCGACACGATCATAAAACTCAGTAGAAGCGGGTAGAGTACGGCTCTCATATCAAGCCTGAAAAGGAAAAACGATATTACGAGTATTCCGTAAAACGTTAAGAACGAAAAAACAAACCGCTTTTCGCTTTTTAGGAAGAGAAAAAATTTTTTCACTTTACGATGTACCCCATTCCAACTTTTGTCGTGATAAAGTTTTCAAGTCCGCAGGAATCGAGTTTTTTTCTGAGGCGGTTGATATTTACCGTCAGAGTGTTTTCGTCAACAAACGAGTCGGTTTCCCAGAGGCACTCCATGAGCTTTTCGCGACTTACCGTATTGCCTTTATTTTCCATAAGCGCAAGAAGAATGCGGTATTCGTTCTTTGTAAGGTCAATTTTTTCGTCTTTGTATGTGAGAGAGTTGTCTGATGTTGAAAGAAACGCACCCCTGTGTTCGAGAACAGGCATTGACGAGGCAAAATCGTATGAACGCCGTAAAAGAGCCTGCACTTTTGCGATGAGAACAGCACCGTCGAACGGTTTCGCTATAAAGTCGTCGGCACCCATATTCATCGCCATCACGATATTCATACTGTCGGAGTTCGACGAGATGAATATTATCGGTATATTGGAAATCTTTCGGATCTTTTCACACCAGTGATATCCGTTAAAGAAGGGAAGCGCGATGTCGATAAGAGAAAGGTGCGGTTTTTCCGACACAAATATTTCGAGAACCTTGCCGAAGTCACGAATACATATCGGATCAAATCCCCAGGCAGAGAGCAATTTACACAGTTCGGACGAAATGCTGTCGTCGTCTTCCACTATCAAAATTTTGTACATTGTCTTTCCTCCCGTAAATGCTGATAAAATTCTATCACAATTCACAAAGATAATCAATAGTCGGTTTCTTAAAATTTTTTGAATATTAATTATAAACCGAATTTATTTTTTTGCTTGCATTTTTTGTTATTATATGGTATAATATAAGAGAATGCATATTTTTGTCTATTGTTTTGGAGAGGTTGCTTGCTATGAAATATCGTATAGCGGTTTGCGACGATGAAGAAATTTGCCGTACGGGACTTGCGGAAGCCATACGTGAAAACGGTTTCTTTAAGTGTGAAGTTTCGGTTTATTCCGGCGCCCAACAACTGATAAATGATATAACTATAAACCACAATATTCCCGATATTCTGATAATGGACGTTCAGCTTAAAGATATTGACGGCATAGAGGCTGTGAGATCCATACAGAAAAAGCTCAGAATGATGAAAATAATTTACATATCGGGTAATTACTTTAATTCGGAAAGAATATTTGCCACCGTTCCGTCCGGATTCCTTGTAAAACCGATCGGGAAACAAAAGCTTATAGAAGCAATTTTGAGGGTGATCGAAGAAGTGGACAAGGTCCGAAATGAAACGATTACAATCTCCTGCGGGGATAAAACCCTGCGTTCTGCCAAGATAGATGTCAGATACCTTGAAAGCCGCGGAAGAAAAATAACTGTTTACAGACGCGACGGCAAAAATGAGGAATTTATCGGAAAGCTTGACGATGTTGAAATTTCGGCAAACGACTTTTTCAGGATACACCAGAGTTTTATCGTGAATTTCGAATATGTAGAGAAGATCGAAGGCGGATTTGCTTTTCTTGACGAAGATATTAAACTTCCTATCAGCCGAACGCGTTCAAAAGATGTCGGAGCGGCATTTGCCTCATATCTCGGAGGACTCGTATGAACGATATTTTGTGTGTCGGCTTTTGTATTCTCAACTTTTTTGCAACTTCTTTTTTGTTCTTTGAAACGCTGCACACAAAAACGGGAATTAAGATCACTCTTGCGGTCTGGGGTGCTTATATAGCCGCGATATTCTTTACGATGACGGCTTTTTTTGGAATCAACATAAAAAATTTGATTTTCTTTTATGTTGTTCCGATATTCCCCGTGCTTATGATGTTCAAAGACAAGACAAAAGATAGACTTATATCGGGAATAGCATATATCTCAATCGGGATAGTTTGTTTTTTTGCGGCATTTATTTTCCGTAAACATTACGGTGAGCAGATGCCCCACAGTATCTGCGTTCCGTATGCGCTTTTTACGGCACTGTTCTCCGTGCTTGCATCATTGTTTGTAATGTTTCGCAAGCGCGTCGCGGGTAAAATTCCGTATGCTATGTTTTTTCTGCAAACGGTGATAAGTATTTTACTCTTTCATTTTGTATTGTATATATGCTCTTTCGAAATTAAAAAATCCGAACTTGTTTCACTTTTTACGGTCTCTACGGCAATATGCTTTAATCTTCTTTTCTATATTGCATTCGACTTGTTTGTCAAAGCCGATGCTGAAAAGAAGCGCATTGATTATCAAAGCGACAAAAACGGCAGAGAATATGAGTACTACAAGCTCGCACTTGAAAACGAAAAGAATGTTTCGTGTATGAGGCACGATATAGGGAACACGCTTGAAGCGGCATTTGCTCTTGTGAGAGGCGGAAATGCCGAATCGGGAGAAAGGCTTCTCAGTGCGTTTTGCAAGGACTATCCGAAGCCTATGAAATATTGCGAAAACGAGATCATAAACGTAATTCTGACTCTTAAACTTAAAGAGATGACCGAAAAGGGAATAACGGGGCATTATGATATTGACCTGACGATATCCGATGTTCCGCTCGGAGACTCGGAGCTTTCGTCCGTTCTTTCAAATCTTATTGACAATGCGATAAGAGCGACAGCGGAACATAGCGGCGAAAAGGATATTTTCGTAACCGTTTCAAAGAAAAAAGATTTTTTGATTATTAAAACTTTAAATTATTCGAACGATCAGCTTGAAGATGCGGAAGAAATATGCACAACAAAAGAGGATAGCAAAAATCACGGATACGGTCTTAAAATAATCAAAGAAACCGTGAAGAAATACAGCGGGAACTTCGGTATTGGAAGCGACGGAGGAAAGGTATCCGTCGTCGCAACTTTCAAATATCAATAAAAGAAAAAGGGTGTTCCAAATTAGTTTTGGAACACCCTTTTTGTTATAAATTGACCTCCGAGTCATAGTAGCACGCTTTTAAGAGTGCCTCCATTTCGGATACATTGATACTTCTCGGATTCGAACCTGTGCAGGCGTCGGCGACGGCGTTTTCTGCTATCGAGTGAAGTCTTTCAAGGAAAATATTTTCGGGTACAAACCCGTTTTCGGCTGGATAGCTGTCCGTACCGTAGTGCTTTATGCAGTGCGGAATATTCAGTTTATCGTTCATATCGCGCAGGTAAGCAATGAGCTTTTTTACTTTTTCATTATTGTTTTCACCGCCGAGCCCCATGTGATCGGCAATCTGACCGTAACGTTTTTTTGCGTCTTCGTTCTTTGCGTTGAAGGCAATGACTTTCGGCAGGTACATTGCGTTTGCGGCACCGTGAATGATGTGTGCTCCGAGATCTGCAAAAGCTGCACCTGTTTTGTGTGCCATAGAGTGCGTTATTCCGAGTAGGGCGTTCGAAAAAGCCATTCCCGCAAGGCATTGCGCGTTGTGCATCGAATCTCTTTTTTGCGTGTCCCCCTCATACGAACCGATAAGGTCTTCCTTTATCATTCTGATGGCGAAAATAGCGAGCGGGTCTGTGTAGTCGCAATGGGCTGTCGAAACGTAGGACTCAATCGCGTGAGTAAGAGCGTCCATTCCCGTGTGTGCGACGAGCTTTTTCGGCATTGTTTCGGCAAGATCGGGGTCTACTATCGCGACGTCGGGCGTTATTTCGAAATCGGCGATCGGATATTTGATACCTTTCTCATAATCTGTTATTATCGAAAAAGCCGTGACCTCCGTTGCGGTTCCCGATGTCGACGGAATTGCGCAGAATCGCGCTTTTCTGCGCAGCTTCGGAAGACCGAATACCTTGCACATTTCTTCAAAAGTCACATCGGGGTATTCGTATTTTATCCACATTGCCTTTGCCGCGTCGATGGGCGATCCGCCGCCGATTGCGATTATCCAGTCGGGGGAAAATTCCGTCATTGCCTGTGCGCCTCTCATAACGGTTTCGACCGACGGATCGGGTTCTATTCCGCCGTATATCTTTACATCAAAACCGACCTCGCGCAGGTATTCCTCCGCCTTGTCGAGAAAGCCGAATTTTTTCATACTTTCTCCGCCGACGCAGATCATCGCGCGTTTTCCTTCAAAAGTTTTCAGAGCTTCAAGCGAGCCTTTGCCGTGGTAAATATCTCTCGGAAGTGTAAATCTCATCATATTAAAAACCTCCTTTTTGCAGTAGTTTTGCCGAGAAACAGACATTCTAAACGCAAGCATCGCAAAAAGGAGGAAAAATTTTATTTTATTCTCTTTGCGGCGATTTTTTCGCTGTCGGGAGTTACATATGCGGTCCAGTTGGTGTGATAAATCACAAGTCCCGGCTTTGATGCGGGTGTTTTCTTCACATTGCGGGCAAATGTGTAATCGACGGGAATATTCTGACCGCTCGCCTTTGAATAAAATGCGGCAATTTCCGCGGCTTCCGTAAAGTTTTCGGCGGCCGGTTCATCGCCGCCCGTTACGAGAATGACATGTGACCCCGGAACGTCCTTCGCATGAAACCAGTAGTCGTTTTTTTCTGCCAATTTGTGTGTAATATATTCGTTCTGCATGTTGTTTTTGCCGCAGAGTACAGTGTAGCCGCCCGATGTCCTGAACTTCATCACTGTCGGGCGTACTTGCTTCTTTCCGATATCAGATTTCATCTTTGAAGCATACCCCGAAAAGTGTAACTCGTCTCTGATTTCCGCGAGATCGGTCGCCGTCTCCGCTCTTGTCAGCGAATCGAATACGGTGTATATATATTCAAGTTCCGTTCTTGCAATCTGAATTTGTTTGGCAAGGACTGTTTTCGCCGTTTTCAGCTTTGCGTATTTTTTGTACATTTTTTGTGCGTTTGCGGCGGGTGACAGCTTTTCGTCAAGCTCGATTTTAACTGTCTTGAAAGTCCCGTCGGGGTTCTGTGTCGCGTAATCGGTCAGTTCGGCGCTTTTCATACCGCGTGAAAGCAGATATATGTTTGCGGTTATCAGATCGCCGTATTCCTTGTACTTTTCTCCCTTTTCGCATTCGGCAAGCTCCTCTTCCTGGACGCCTATTTTTTTGATTAGTCGCGATTCGGCGGACGTTAGCAGGTGTAAAATGTCGGAAGCTCTCTGCTTTATACGCATTTCCTTGTCACGTTCCTCGAAAAATGCGTCAAGAAGCTCGCCGAGCGTATCAAAAAACTTGTATTTTGCGTTTTTTCCGTAGTGCGTCAGATTTATAAAGCTGTATTCTGTCGGCTTGTCGTTTTCGTCATAGACCATGCATGGTTCGGCTTCGCCGTTATTTATTCTGTTCATTATACCAGAAAATGCTTTCCATAATTCGTCTTGATCGCACATGGAAAGAGGCGTGTCCGTGTGCCTTGTTGCTCTGAAAGCGATTTCACGCGCAAGCGATGCCGATATTCCGAGATATTCCGAAGCGATAAATTTATCTGCGCTGCGATTCTTGTCTGCGCATTCGAATTTTTCGGCAAAAGAGCTTTCGGTCGCTTCAAGCGGATTGTCTTTTTCCTGCTTCGGCGGAAGTTCGTATTTGATTCCAGGGATTATCTGCCGTTTTGAACTTGTTGAGAAATCCACCGTTTTAAGCGAGGCGATAACTTTTCCGTTCTCGTCTGCAAAGATGAGATTGCTGTATTTTCCCATTATTTCCGCGATAAGCGAACGATTACACTTGAACCCCATTTCGTCGTATGTTTCGAATGTGAGTACGGCAACGCGTTCAAACGACGGTTGCGTTATATCTATTAACTTTGCTCCCGTAAGATGTTTACGGAGAAGCATGCAGAACATGGGCGGTGAGGCCGGGTTTTCCTTCTGCCTGAATGTAAAACCGAGCCGCGGGTTGTTTGATCCCGCATCGATAAGAAGCTTTCGTCCGCCGCTTTGCGAACGCATTGAAATAATTATCTGATCCTTTTCGGGCTGTTGTATTTTTTCTGTTTTCGCACCGAGAGCCTCGTTTTTGATTTCGGAAATCACCTCGGCGAGCATACCTGCGTCAAATGCCATATAAGTACCTCTTCATTGATTGTTGAATATAGTATATCACTTTATTGACAAATTTTCAATACCGTGCTATAATAAAACACAATTATAAATTGCACTTTGATTCGGAGGAATTATGGGAGTTGTACTCGGAATAGACGTCGGCGGAAGCACGACAAAAATAGTGGGGTTCAGGGCGGACA
>CAKRPQ010000054.1 GCA_934385225.1 uncultured Eubacteriales bacterium | reverse complement strand
CCGCATTTTTTCTAAATTATACATCATATGGGCGGTTCAAGTCAACCTATGATTTTTACAAATAAGTAAACATTTTACGCGAGGGGATTGATTTCGGACGGAAAAAGAGTTAAAATATAGTGAAAGGCAGAATGATTATGCTAATAAACAACATTTCGGTCAACATTCTCGACGTTTTCGTTTACTCCGAGAGGTCTTCGAGTGTCACCGTGACGGGTGCACGGAGCTACTCGGCTCTTTCGTTTCGCACAAATTCAAAAAGCGAATTTCTGACGGACGGAAAAAAGCTGCGTGCGGAAACGGGAAGCATTGCTCTTGTCCCCGGAGGAATAGAATACACGCGGCGCACGGAATTCGAAGAGGCAACGGTTTTTCACTTCGAAATGTTCGGCGACGCGGAGAAAAAGATTGAGGTTTTTATGCCGAGCGAGCCCGAAAAATACGGCAGGCTCTTTGCCGCCGCTCTTTCGGTCTGGGAAAAGAAAGAAGCGGGGTTCAAATACAAGGCAACGTCGATATTCTATGAAATTCTCGCACTTATGCAGAGCGACGGCGGAATAACCGAGAGAAGCATCGCAAAGAAAAGCGACGAATGTGCCGAAAAGGCGAAAAATTACATTGATCTGCATTTTTCCGATCCAAAAACGAACGTTTCGTCGGTTGCGGAAAATCTGTTCGTAAGCGAGACGTATTTAAGGAGAGTTTTTACCGAAAGGTACGAATTATCACCGAAGAAATATCTTGACGGCGCGAGAATAAGCCACGCGCGTTCGCTTATTGATTCTGGTGTGTGCGCATCGAAAGAAGTCGCGAAAAGGTGCGGATTTGCCGACGTGAAATACTTCCGCACCTTTTTCAAAAGCAAAACGGGTGTTTCGCCGTCCGAATACAAATACGATTTCGGTGCAAAAACAAAAATCACTTAATCGGATTTTTTTAGGCGGACGAAAAGGCTGAGAAGTGCGCGTCCGTTAAACGGTATAAGCGGGTAAAGGTACGAACGGCGGCGGTTGACGGTCTTATTCGTCGCGATAAGAATAACCGTGAGCGCAATTCCGATGACGAAACCGACGATATTGAAAATTTCGGTCAGAATAATGATTATAACGCGCAGGAATTTGAACGCGTAACCGAGTTCGTAGCTTGTCTGCGTGAACGACGCGATAGAAACGTAAGCCATATAGAGAATGACTTCGGGAATGAGCCAGCCGACATCGACGGCAAAATCGCCGAGGATCAGTCCGCCGACAATGGAAAGCGAATTTGCGAGCATATTCGGCGTATTCATCGACGCAAGTTTAAGTCCGTCAAGGAAAAATTCGACGAGGAGAAGCTGGACGAATATAGAGATTTTCGCTCTCGACGCGGGAAGAGCGAAAAGAAGCCAATCGGGAACGATCGTAGGATTTTTGACGAAAAGAAACCAGACGGGCGTTAGCACGAGCGTTGACCAGAAAACGAGGTATCTGACGATTCGCAGGTAGCTGCCCGTAAACGGCGGATAATAAAAATCGTTCGTCTCCTGCATAAAATCGAATATACTTGTCGGAAGTATCATCGCCTCCGGCGAATTGTCGCAAAGAATTACAACGCTCCCTTCAAGTATCTGCGCGACGGCTGCGTCGGGTCTCTCCGTGTTCCGAATTTTCGGGAACGGATTATACCAACGGGTCTTAACAAGACATTCCGTAAGCGACTGATGCCCGAGCGCAAGTGCGCCCGTGTCGATATTTTTCAGTTTTTCTTTAAGGTAATCAACGTATTTCGGGTCGGCAACACCGTCCATATAGCAGAGCGCGATATCCGTTTTTGTCTTTGTGCCGACGGAAATATACGCCATTATGAGCGACGTATCGCGTATCCGTCTGCGGATAAGAGCCGTATTCGATATAAGAGTTTCGACAAAACCGTCGCGGGCACCGCGCATTACCCTGTCGTTTTCTGGTTCCTGCGTGTCGCGCGCGGGATAGGTTCGCGAATCTATTATTATAGCTTTTGCGCCGAAGGTACTGCCGAGCATGAGCGTAGCACCGCTCATCATCATCTGTATCATATTGTCGACGTCCTCGCAGACCTCCGCCTCTACATACGGCAGGTTCGCCCGCAGAAATTCGTCCGCGGAGTCCTCGCCCGTATTCCCTATCCCGTCAAGGGACAGGAAATATATCATCAGTTTCTCCATTGCGCCATCTTTGACAAAGCCGTCAATGTAATAGAGTGTCAGTTCATCGCGGCCGATCTTCATTACCTTTTTAAGAAGATCAAAGCTCTCTTCTACCCTTATCTCGCGGTCGATCTCCGCGACGTTTACTGTATAATCGCTGCTTAATTTGCGCATTTTCTCACCTCTTGTTTTATATGAAATATTTTACCGCCCCGTGCGCTGTTTTATTAAAGAAAAAAACGGTATATTTTCCCGTATGCCGTAATAAGATTTAGCAGAAACAGTCTTTTACGGAAGGTGGATTTTGATATGACAAAAAAAATCACGGGGATAATTTTCATCGCGCTTATATCGCTACTTTTTTTGACGGCGGTCTCGGCAAAGGGCGAAAAAGCCCTCGTTTCTCCCGCGCTTAAAGTCCTTGCGGCAAACACGGATATGGCAAAAGCGGCTGTCGTCGGAGATAACATCGGTTTCACGGCGGAGGACTTTGAACGCTCGCTCTGCGTCGGAAACATCGCCTCTATAACGATAGAAGAGCTTCCGAGCGAGACGGACGGAAAGCTCATGCTCGGTACGGCGGCACTCTCCGCCGCTCAAAGCGTTTCGGGTGACGCGCTCGATGTGCTGACGTTCGTTCCCGCCTCTGAGGACGTTAAAAGCGGATCATTCGTATTTTCGGACGGCGGCGGATATTCGATACGCTGCAACCTCTACTTCATCGACAAGGTCAATTACAGCCCGACGACAAGTCTCGCGTCCGAAAGCACGCTTCGTCTCCGCACTCACGATTCTGTCGCAAAGTGCGGAAGGCTTGACGCATACGATCCCGAAGGCGACAAGATAATCTACGAAATAGTTTCTTATCCGACAAGCGGTTCGGTCGTTCTTCTCGACAGAGAAAGCGGGTCTTACATCTACACGCCGAGCGAAAAATACACAGGAAACGACAGCTTTTCATACGTTGCAAGAGACATTTACGGGAACTACTCCGCGAAAGCGTCGGTTGACGTTTCCGTCCGCGCAAGGCAGACATCGGCTGTTTTCGGAGACATTTACGACTGCGATACATACAACGCCGCGCTTACGATGGCTGAAAACTCGCTTATGGAGGGTACGAACACCGACGGAACCGTCTATTTCGTTCCCACACAGACGATTTCAAGAGCCGAATTTCTGACGACCGCCATGAAAGCGGCAGGTATGACCGTTCCGACGAATGCGGAAATTCCCGTCTTTGACGATGACGCCGACATAGCGGGCGAATACAAGAACTACGTCGGTGCGGCTTACAGGCTCGGCTTTATAAACGGTTCGGAGATCGACGGAAAGCTATGTTTTCTGCCGAACGCAAGCATCACAAGAGCCGAAGCCGCTGTTATGCTCGACAAGATTCTTTCCGAGACAAAATCCGTATCGACACCCGTTGTTCTGCCCGTATTTGCGGACACGGACGACGTTCCCGCCTGGGCAAGCGAGGCGGTACGCACAATGCATTCGCTCGGCGTGATTGACGACAAGAGCGGATATGTTTCGCCCGAAGGACTTGTAACACGCGGCGACGCGGCGAAAATGTTTGAAGCTGTAATAGAACTCTGCGAATAATTAACGAGGTATAAAAAGATGTTCAAAACAAACACGGAAACGGAAAGAAAATTCCTTATAGAAATTCCGAATGAGGCTTTGCTCGCGTCGATTCCCGAAAGCGACAAAAGCGAGATAACACAGACTTATCTGCTCGCGGACAAAGGAGTGACCACGCGCGTGAGAAAACGCGTCCGCGAGGGAAAAGCGACATATACAAAAACCGAAAAAATTCGGATAAACGACCTCAGCTGCACCGAAAAAGAGGGAGAAATAACCGAGGACGAATACAGGCGCGAGCTGCTCTCGGCAGACCCGAAAAGAAATCCGATTCTGAAAACGCGCGTGCTTCTGCGCCGCGGAAATCACTTTTTTGAGATAGACATCTATCCGTTCTGGCGTGACAAGGCGGTAATGGAAATTGAGCTTTCGTCGGAGGACGAGGACTTTGAAATCCCGCACGAAATAAAAGTTATAAAAGAAGTTACAGGCGACAAAAGATACAAAAACGCCTCGCTTGCAATCGAAATACCGCGCGACTGACGCGCGTTCGCGCCGCCCGATCTTTACGTTCGGGCGGTATTTCTTTTTTCTGAATTTATTATTAAATTTGCGCCGTTGTTATTGAATTATTTCATCATATATGTTAAAATATATATGCTTTACGCGGAGATGCCTCTTTTTCATAAAAAAGTGCATTTTGCGTGAAACTTTTCACTCTTAAATCCGTCTTAAAAGCAGAACGGATCACAAGACTGTACGGAGGTGACAAATTGCAAAACGAAATAAACAACGGCTTTGCGACGGGAAAAGCTAAAAAGAGAAAAAAAATCAAAAGCAAAGCGGAAAATCGCACAAAGTTTAAGTCCGCTTGTTTTCTTGCACCGAGTTTTTTCGGCGTTACGCTTTTCTTCGGCGCACCGTTTCTTGTTATAATCTATTACGCCTTTCTCGATAACCCGATAACGCGAAATTTTGTAGGGTTTGAGAACTTCAAAAACATCTGGAACAACTTCGCGTTCAGGCAGGCGGCAAAAAACACCCTGACCTTCTCCGCGATTGCCGTTCCTCTTGCGGTAGTGCTTTCGCTTCTTCTCGCAATAGCGCTCGAAGAGCAGATACCGATGAAGAGCAAGTTCAGGACGTTCTTCCTGTCGCCGATGATGGTTCCTGTCGCTTCCATCGTTCTCATATGGCAGGTAATATTCCACAACAACGGTGCTCTGAACGACATAATAACTCTCCTCGGCGGCACGCCGATCGACTGGTTCAAATCGTCAAAGAGCCAGATAGTCGTTATCGTCCTGTTCCTATGGAAAAACCTCGGCTACAATATGATTCTCTTTATGGCGGCGCTGTCAAGCATTCCGAAAGCGTCCATTGAAGCCGCAGAGGTTGACGGTGCGGGAAGCGTCCGAATATTTTTCAGCATAAAAATGCGCTACATATCATCGTCTGTACTCTTCGTGACGATCCTGTCGCTCATAAACTCTTTCAAGGTTTTCAGAGAGGTCTATCTTCTCACGGGCGATCACCCTTACGATTCGCTCTATATGCTCCAACACTTCATGAACAACGTCCTGCAAAAACTTGACTACCAGAAGCTGTCGGCGGCATCTATAATTATGTTTATTTTCATGGTCATTATAATCGGTATCCTGTTTGTAATCGACAATCACTTCGGAAGGGACGTGGAATAAATGGCGGCTATATCTCCCGGCAAGAAAAAGAAACATATGTCACGTCTTCGCATCGTGAAGATCATACTCATCACAATATGGATAGCGGTATTCGCCCTGCTCTTCCTTATGCCGACTGTTCTTACCATGACAAACTCCTTTATGTCTCCGGAAGAAATCAACGCCAACTACGGAGCGGTCTTTGCAACAGGCGATTCGGGCGGAAAAACTTACATATCCGAAAAAGTCAACTTAAAACTCATTCCCGACAAGGTTACTTTCAGTCAGTATTTCACGGTGCTTTTCAAAAGTCCCGCGTATCTGCTTAAATTTTGGAACTCGGTCATTCTCGTCATTCCGATAGTGGTCTTTCAGGTATTTGTCGCTCTGCTCGCGTCATACGGCTTCTCGCGGTACAACGGCAAGTTCAGAACGCTCCTGTTTTTCGGCTATATCGTACTTATGTTTATGCCGTATCAGGTCACGCTTGTTCCAAACCGTCTCGTCGCCGAATGGCTCGGAATTATGAACACACGGTGGGCGGTAATTCTCCCCGGTATCTTCTCGCCTTTTGCGGTATTCATTCTGACAAAGAGCATGAAGCGGATACCGAAAAGTCTTATCGAAGCCGCCGAGCTTGACGGCGCAAACGAATGGCAGATATTTACTCACATCTGCATTCCGTCCTGCAAAAGCTCGATCTACTCTGTTATCATTCTCGTGTTCATCGACTACTGGAACATGGTCGAACAGGTTCTCGTTCTTCTTACGGACGAGGAAAAAATGCCGCTCTCGGTTTTCCTTTCGCAGATAAACACGGGCGAAATAAGTCTCGCCTTCGCGGTCGCGACAATATACATGATACCCGCACTGCTTCTGTTCCTCCACGGAGAAGAATCTCTCGTTGAGGGAATTACGAGCCAAAGCGGTCTCAAAGGTTAATTTTTAATTAAAGATAAACAGTCAAGGAAAGGTATTTTAATAATGGAAACAAAGAAGCGCGGATGGGTCAAGAATGCGGCTATAATATTCCTCTCGGTCATGCTTGTGCTGACATTCTTTTCAAACACAATTCTAAACTGGTCTCTGCCCGAAGTTTCGGGACAATATGCGGGATACGGTCAACTCTCCACAAGCATCAGAGGAAGCGGAACCGTTGAAGCAAACATGGGCTACTCGGTTCAGATCAAAGAGACGAGAAAAATCAAGTCCGTTCTTGTGCGTCAAGGCGACAGAGTCGAAGCGGGACAAAAGCTGTTTGAGCTTGACGCATCGGACAGCGAGGAGCTGAAAACCGCTCTCGAAACGCTCGAAACGCTCGAATACAACTACAACCTCAAACTTCTCGACATTGTTTCTCCCGACTACGCCGACAGCAACGAGCGCATAGCGGAGCTTAAAAAGGAGATTGAGAGAAGCAACACGAAGATTGAAAATCTCAAAGACAAGGTCACTCGTTACAGCGACATAAACGACGCGATCGACAATCTGAATGCGGATATAGAGGAGCTTAACGCGAAAATCGAAAGCATAAACGAAGAGATCTCCGACATCGCTTCAAGCGCGTCATCGACTTCCACGCTTATCGCGGCAAAGGTTGCTGCTCTCGAAAAGGCAAAGGAAAACGCAAAGAGTGCCGCAAAGGCACTTAAAAGCATAAACGAGCAGGTTGCGGAATACTCATCGAATATAACGATACAGCTTGACGCCGCAAAGGCAGCTTACGAGGAAGCACAGGCGACCTACGACACGCTGAACGCCGAATACACAAAGGCAAAAGCCGAATACGAGGCGCATCTCGCGCTTGTCGGCGGCAAAGACGCGGAGGCACTTCGCCGCGAATACGAAAACGCAAAGAAGGCTCTTGACGAGCAGGAAGCGATAGTCACCGAATGCGAAAATAAGATTACTTCGCTCGGCGACACGATATCCGCACTCGAAGAGGCGTTGAAGAGCGAAACGGACGAGGCGAAAAAAGCCGAATTCGAACAAAAACTGAACAGCGCAAAAGCAGAACTTGCGCAGAAGAAGGGTGAGCTTGCCGACGCAAAATACAAGATCGAAGCGGGCAACCTCAAAGCAAACTACGAAAAGGCGAAAGCAAACTACGAGAGCGCACAGTCTCTTGCCGATGAAAAAACCGCGCTCGACGCAAAGAAAAACTCGCTCGACAAGCAGAAAACGGTACTTAGCAGAGCGCAGGCAACATACAGCACGGCACAAACTCAGGACAGAACGCTGAATTCACTCAAAGCATATCAGAAATCGGCTGAAACCTACAACGAGCGTGCGCAGGAAGCACAGGAAGCCGCTCAGGAGGCACTCGACGACGCTGTCGCTTCGATGACGAAAGAACTGAACGCCGACAAAAAGGATATTGAAAAGTCCCTCAAAAACAAAAAAGAGGAGCTTGACACGTTAAATCAGATCTCGACGGCAGAGACAGAACTCAAATCGAAGAACAAGGATCTCTCCACGGCAATAGCCGATCTCGCAAAACAGCAGGCAACCGACGAAAAGACGGCACAGAAAACCGACATGGATCTCAAAAAGGACAAGGAAGCCATCGACAAGCAGAAAAAACTCGTCGAAAAGCTCCGCGGAAACGGCGCAGGCGAAGAAGTTACCGCAAGATACGCGGGTATAATCACGTCTGTCAACTGCATAGCGGGCGACACGGCAAACAGCGGCGCAACGCTTGCGACTATCGACGTTGAAGGCAAGGGTTATACTCTGAACATCTCCGTAACGAACCAGCAGGCACAGCAGGTTCACGTCGGCGACAGCGCAAGCGCGGTTGACTACTGGTGGGGCAATGTAAATATCATTCTCCAGAACATAAAGAACGACCAGTCGAACCCCGGAAAAGGAAAGATTCTCGAATTTTCCGTTGAAGGCGACGTTTCGGCAGGTCAGTCTCTCAATATTTCAATCGGCGAAAGACAGACGTCGTACAACTGCGTCGTTCCGACAAGTGCTATCCGCGAGGACAAGGACGGCAAGTTCATTCTTACAACGACCTCCAAATCAACGCCTATCGGAAACCGCTACTACGCAAAGCGTGTAAACGTCACGGTTCTTGCGAGCGACAGCACAAACAGCGCAATCGACACGGGCGAAAGCTACTTCTACGATTTCGTAATTACAAACTCAACCGCTCCCGTTGAAGCGGGAACGCAGATAAGATTGGCGGCAAACAAATCATGAAGCATAAGAGATTCGTGATTTTCGGAGGGATCGCCGCGGCGGTATGCCTCATTATTATAGGAATACTCGCCGCCGTCTCTTCCTCCCTCGCATCGGAGCACCCGTCGCAATACGCCGCCGACAGATGGGAAACAAAAGATCTCCCCTACACGCAGGTCTCCTGTTTTGTGGCAGAAGATTCAAAATTCGCGTCCGACAGTCTCTATTCTATAAGAAAAGCAATCGACACGTCTCTGACGGCACAAGCCCTTTCACCGAGCGCGGGCAACAGAATATGGTTTGACGCATTCAGCACCGAGGAAAAGTTCAGCGTCGGTGCGGACGACAAAAAAAGCGTCTCCGCAAGGGCATTCATAACGGGCGGCGACTACTTCAAAATTCACGAAATGAATTTCATAAGCGGCTGGCACTATACGGATAACGACATCGAGGACGATTCGGTCGTTATCGACAAAGAGCTTGCATGGGAACTTTTCGGCGGCTACGAGCTTGACGGAATGACGCTCGAAATAAACGGCATAAGGTGCCGCATAATCGGCGTTGTTGAAAGTCCGACGGGCGATGCCGACAGAAAAGCGTACGGAAAAGAGCCCACTATCTTCGTTTCTTACAAATTTGCGGAGCGAAAGGGGCTTGTGAGCACCTACTCTCTCTATGAAGTCGTTATTCCGAACCCCGTAAAAGGTCTCGGCATCAAAACCGTGAAGGAAAACGTCGGCTTCGGCGAAAGCAACTGCGAATTTGTCGAAAACGACGGCAGATTCGGTCTTATAAGGTCGTTTAAGACACTCACTAACTTCGACGCGCTCGTTCAGAGGGTAAACAGAATTTATTTCCCCTATTTTGAGAACTCGGCAAGAGAACTTGAAGCAAAACTCGCTTTCGTTTCGCTTCTCATGCTCGCGCTTCTCCTCTTCCCCGTCGTTTATATTTGTACCGTGCTCATAATGCTCTACATTGACCGCGGTATTTATATAGAAAAAATCAAAAAACTGTTCAGAAAGAAAAAAATTAAATCTATTCGGAGGTAATTTATCAAATGAAGAAAATTATTCTGAGAGCAATGTGCGCAATTCTTACTCTCGTCCTGCTCGTTCCGCTTGCTTCCTGTGTGGGCGGAAAGAAAAAACTCCCCGACAAGCAGACGCTTGAAAACGTCTACACAACACAGACACTGAGTCTTGACGACGCTGCAAAAAATCTCGGCTATTTCCGGACACCGTCATTCTACGGCGGCGAAATTTATTTCTATACGTCGGATTACAACTACAACGAGGAAACAGGCGAGTCTTTTGAGCTTGCGATACTTCAAAAGCTGAATATCGAAACGCAGAAGCTCGAAAAATGCTTTGAACTGAAAGGTCAAAGTTCCTCAAATCAGGAAACACAGGAATATACATCGAACAATTACAACAACCTCGTTGTTGCCTCCGACGGAACGGTATGGGGTGTTCAGAACAACTCATACTCTTGCAGCAAAGACCCCGACAACTACGTCTATGAGAACAATATGAACATCATAAAGGCAAATCTCGACGGTGAAATTACGGGTACCTACAATGTTAAAGATATCATCGGCGGCGAGGAAAACAACATCTGGGTAAACACGATTCTCACCGACGTATGCGGCGGGCTGTTAATTTCGATAGAAAACAAATACTACCTCTTCGATAATGATATGAAGCTCAAAAACAAGATCGACCTCGGAAACGACATCTACGGAGACCTCACAAAGACAGGCGACGGATCAGTTGCTTTCATTGCAAACTACTACGATGATGCCACACAGCAGATGAAAACCGAAATTTACCGTCTCGAAAGCGACGGCAGCAAGTTCACAAAGCTCGATACTGCCTCCGAAAGCCTTATGGACGTCTACAACGTTTTCAGCGGTGAAGGTTCGACTTTCTACTATCAGGATTCATCGGGACTTCGCTCCTTCGATATCACGACGGGCGAAACGAAGGAAGTTATCAACTGGCTCAACTCCGATATTAACTCCAACCGCATTTCAAGCGTAGCTTACATAGGCGACGGAAAGTTCCTTATCAGCGAAAACAACAGGGACTATTCAAGCATGAATATATCCATTCTTTCTCCCGCAGGTGAGGTTGTCGAAAAGTACATTATACGTCTCGCTTCCGTTTGGCTTAACGACGGTCTCAAAGACGCGATAATCGATTTCAACCGCAAAAACGAAGAATACAGAATTACATTCGTTGACTACTCGCAGTACAACACAAACGACGACTACAACGCAGGTACAACAAGACTCAACAACGATATTATCGCAGGCAACATTCCCGATATTATTGATATGAACGGTCTCGACTTCGACACGTATGCGTCGAAAGGCATTCTCGCGGACATCGGAAAGCTCATGGACGCGGACAGCACGTTCAACCGCTCAGAATATCTTGAAAACATTCTCAAAGCTACCGAATACAAGGGCAAGCTCCTCAGTATTATCCCGAACTACTCCATTCAGTCCTATGCAGTTAAGGAAGAAAATATCGGCGGCAACAAATCAAGCTGGACAATGGCTGACCTCGCGGCACTCAGGGAGAAATTTCCCAATGCCGAAATTATGAGCAGCGTTTCAAGATCGGGAGTCCTCTCTATCTTCTGCAACACGGCAATAAAGAACTACATTGACACCGAAACCGGAAAATGCAACTTTAATTCCGACGAATTTTACAAATTCCTTGAACTCACAAAGGAATTTCCCGAAGAAGTAAACTACGATTACTCCACTGAGGACGACTGGAAGCTCCGCGAAAGTGCATTCAGAGAGAACAGAGTTCTTATTGACCAGTTCTACATCTACTCCTACGACAGAATACTCAGTGAATACAATAACGCGGGCGGTCCCGTATCCATCGTCGGCTTCCCTGTTCCGAGCGGCACGGGCAACACAATAGTTCCCGCAATGGAGATTGCACTCTCCGCAAGTTCGCCCTACACGGACGTCTGCTGGCAACTTATAAAGTACCTGCTCTCCTCCGAATATCAGGACAGCGCGGGCAATTACACGCTTTCTGTCCGCAAAGATAAGCTCGAAGCAATGGCACAGAAGGCTATCGAGGACAGCAAAAACAATTCGAGCGGAGATCTTATCGTATACGAAACCGCATATTACGGCAGTGCGGAAACGACAAACGAAACCGTTAGCGTCGATACAGATACAGCGACAGACAACGTTATAATCGACGGCCCGATACAGGACGGTAACGATAACGATAACTACAACCAAAACTCCAAATACACCGAACTCACGCAGGATATGATTGACAGAGTCAACGCTGCAATAGAAGCTACAACGATAGTCAACCGATATTCCGATACAAGCGATTATTACAAGATAATCGAAGAGGAAGCAGGCGCATTCTTTGCGGGTCAGAAATCCGTTCAGGAAGTCGCAGGCAACATTCAGAGCAGAATTCAGCTTATAGTTCAGGAAAGAAGCTGACAAAAACTTACTAAAAAAGGCACCCTTTCGGGTGCCTTTTCTTTATGCCTTGATACAAAGCGGCGTGCGCATGGGGAATATCCCCACGCGCACGCTTTTTTAGTTATTTGCCTTTATGGTCAAAGTTCATCAGCCGACATATGTTACTGTCATGCCGCTCGTAATACCGTCGGCGGCTATTGTAACATTTTCCTCGGAATTATTTACTCTTACCTCGGTAATACCGCTTATTCCGATCAGTGCACATGACTTAATCGATGTAATCGGGTTTGCCGCACCCGAGAAATCGGCAACGCCCTCGGTATATGAACCTTCACCGCACCAAATTCCTTTAAGCGCAGTATTGTTCTGCGAGAACTGCGTTCCGACATATGTACCGATATTCGCAGGCAGATGAATTTTAACTATGCCCTTGCAGGTATTGAACAGATAATCCGTATTTACCTTTGAAACATAGCTTACATCGGCAAGTCCCGTTTCATAAACAGTATTCTCGCCTCTTGCACACACGACGGTCGCAAGATTTGTACAAGCCTGGAACACACCGTTTGCAAGTTCGCCGAGCGACGTTCCGTAAACAACGGTCGTGACATCTCCCATATCCGCCAGTGCTTCGCTGTTCGCCTTTGTTACGCCGTAGTCGATAACTACCGTATCTATCACAACAGACGATTTAAGTGTCGGATTCGGTCTTGAAAGTCCTACCGCCTTTACAGGCTTACTGCCGCCGTCAAAAACGGAAGCAAATGTGGGACGGAGCTGGTTTGCCGTTCCTATTCCCCATCTTGATGTTGCGGGAAGTTCGCCTTCGCCGTGATATACTGCCGTATATTTACCCGTCACTCTATCGCGGAAAAGTGAAATCGTAACGCCCGTTTCACCAAAGACAAGATTGCCCTCCGAGTCAGCTGTCTGGTTGCAAGCAGGCACGTCGGCAAAGGTAAATTCGGAACCGAACGCGTTTCCTTTAAGGTCTGTGAGTCCGTCGACAGAATTATAATCGGATTCGGCTTTGAGTGTTGCCGCGCAGGAATTAAGTATGCCCCAAACGATGCCTTCGGTATCATTCTCGGCATTTATAAGTCCCGTTTTATAGGAGTTAAGGCAAACATCATAGAGGCTGACCGTCTTATAATCGTCTTTTTCACACTCGGTATAAATTATCTGCTCCGAGCCGTCCTCGCCGATATATACTTCATAAGAGCAGAAGTAAACATTCGACTGATA
>CAKRPQ010000053.1 GCA_934385225.1 uncultured Eubacteriales bacterium | reverse complement strand
AGTTACGGTCGGCGGCTATGCGCTCGGTGCGTTCGCTTCGCCCGGCTACGGCGATAACGAATTTGACCCTTTTGGCAATTAAAAAATAATAAATATATCCGGAGGAAACTGATATGAGAATGTACGATATCATTCACAAAAAGCGACTCGGTCTCGAACTGACGAATGAAGAAATCGAATTTTTTGTTAAAGGTTACACCGACGGAAGTATTCCCGACTATCAGGCGGCGGCATTCGCAATGGCGGTCGTTTTTGTCGGAATGACCGACAGAGAAACCGCGGCGCTTACCCTCGCAATGGCACATTCGGGAGATATGATAGACCTTTCGTGCTTCGGTGACCTGTCTGTCGATAAACACAGCACGGGAGGTGTCGGAGATAAAACTACGCTTATAGTTGCTCCGACAGTCGCGGCACTCGGCGCAAAGGTGGCGAAAATGTCGGGACGCGGTCTCGGACACACGGGCGGAACGGTAGATAAACTCGAATCGATAGAAGGCTATAAAACATCGCTTTCCGAGGAGGATTTTCTCGGTCAGGTGAAGAAGATCGGCATTGCCGTTATAGGTCAGACGGGCAATCTTGCGCCGTGTGACAAAAAACTTTACGCTCTGCGCGACGTAACCGCGACGGTTGACAGTATTCCGCTCATTACATCAAGTATAATGAGTAAAAAAATAGCCGCAGGGGCTCATTCGATAGTTCTCGATATAAAGACGGGCAGCGGTGCGTTTATGAAAACTTCCGAGGACGCCGAAGTTCTCGGAAGAAAGATGATAGATATAGGCAAATCCTGCGGCAGGAACGTCGCGGCACTCATTACCGATATGAATGTTCCGCTCGGACGTGCCGTAGGAAATGCGCTTGAAGTCAAGGAGGCAATTTCCGTGCTGCGCGGAGAAACAAAAGGCGATCTCCGCGAGGTTTGCGAAGCGCTTGCGTCGAGCATGGTGTGCCTTGCGCTCGGAAAAGACCTTGAAGAATCCAAAAAGCTCGTAAAAGACGCAATCGACAGCGGTCTCGCCTATGCCAAATTCAGAGAATGGATCGGCGCGCAGGGCGGAAACGTCGCATGGTGCGATAACCCCGATCTTTTCCCGCGTGCAAAGGGCGAATACGATGCCGTGGCGACCGAGAACGGATATATCGGCGGTATGAACGCCGAGAAGATCGGTTCGGCATCGGTTCTGCTCGGTGCGGGGCGCGTGAGCAAAGATGATAAAATTGATATGTCGGCGGGAATCGTCCTTGTCAAGAAAACGGGTGAGTACGTCGAAAAAGGCGATGTTGTCGCAAAGCTCTATACATCGGACGAGAAGAGACTTCCAGATGCCGAGAAAATGTTCTTTGACGCGATAACGTATTCGGATACAGAGCCGCAAAAGGGCACACTTATATATAAAACTCTGCATTAAAGCCCGTCGGCAAAGGTTGTTGCGAGAGCGTCGCAGCGCTCGTTGTACTTGTGACCCGCGTGACCTTTTATCCAGACGAACTCTATTTCGTGTATTTCGGCGAGGTCAAGCAATTTTTGCCATAGATCCGAATTGAGAGCGGGGGATTTGTCCGACTTTTTCCAGCCGTTCTTCCTCCATGAGGCTGCCCAGCCTTTCGTCATACCGTTTATAAGATACTGTGAATCTGATGTGAGCGTGACGCGGCAAGGCTCACGCAGGACTGAAAGTGCCTCTATTGCCGCTGTCAGTTCCATTCTGTTGTTTGTCGTCTCTCTTTCTCCTCCCGAAAGCTCTTTTTCGTGCTTCCCGTAGACGAGAACGGCACCCCAGCCGCCTTTTCCGGGGTTTCCGCGGCAAGCGCCGTCGGTGTATATTTTTACTTCTTTCATAAATTGTGAGAGTCCTTTCTCCGATTTAGAGTATTATACATTATTTTTTTAAAAAAATCAATAAAAAAAAGACATATTTGTGTCACCCTCTTGAAAAATCGGGAGAGATGCGCTATAATAATATGAATTTTTCCGCAGAAGGAGATAATCGTCAGATGAAAAAAAGAAGGTTCGGAGACAGAAAAGACGGCAGACGCGTCAGAACGATAAACCCCATGGTCAAGGTTATGCCGTATATAATGCGTCGCCGCTCCGATGCGCAGAATTTTTTTGCGGATCAGCTTGATATCGAGAAAGCCGAGCGCCTGTGCCGCGAAAAGGTAAGGGAAGGAAAAACCAATTTTACGATACTTCACGTTATAATTGCCGCGTATGTCCGTGCAATTTCACAGCGTCCCGCACTCAACAGATTTGTCAGCGGGCAAAAGGTCTTTACACGCGACGGGCATATAATAGTCAATATGTCAATGAAAAGGGAAATGAGCATAGATTCGCCCGACACTATGATAAAGGTGGACTTTTCCCCGGAGGATACTATTGACGACGTTTACGATAAATTCAACGGCGTCGTTACAAAGACTCTCGCGGCGGGAGAAGGCTCGAATTTCGATAATGTCGCAAAGGGACTCACGTTCATTCCGGGACTGTTTTTCAGATGGACGGTGTCGCTCCTGAATTTTCTCGACTATTTCGGGTGGCTTCCGAAGTTTCTTACAAACGTAAGCCCGTTCCACGGCTCAATGATAATAACGAGTATGGGATCTCTCGGCATAAAGCCGATATATCATCACCTCTATGATTTCGGAAATCTTCCCGTGTTCCTCTCGTACGGCGCAAAGCAGACGAAGTTTGTTGTCGGAGCGGACGGAAGCGTCACAAAGCGCAAATACATAGACCTTAAAGCCGTCACCGACGAAAGAATATGTGACGGGTATTATTACGCATCTTGCTTCAAGATAATAAAGAGATGCGTCGAAAATCCCGAAATACTCCTTGAAAAACCCGAAAAGGTTTACGAGGATATAGATTGACAAAAAGAATTTTTTATATACGAAAGGAAACAATTTAACTATGACACTTGTAATACTTGCCGCGGGAATGGGATCGAGATACGGCGGACTCAAACAGATAGACCCGATAACGGAAAACGGCGAATTTATTATCGACTTTTCCATATATGATGCCGTAAAAGCGGGTTTTGATAAGGTCGTTTTCGTCATAAAAAAGGAAAATTACGCGGATTTTGTCGAAACAGTCGGCTCGCGCGTGTCAAAGTTTGTAAAAGTTGAATACGTTTTTCAGCAAATGGACAATATTCCTGTGGGATTTACGGTGCCCGATGGCAGAACAAAGCCTTGGGGAACGGCTCACGCCGTGCTTGCGGCAAAGAATGTCGTAAAGGATAACTTCGCGGTCATAAATTCCGACGATTTCTACGGCAGGGACGCGTTTATGAAGCTCGCCGAGCACCTCAGAACCGCAAAATGCGGTGAGAACGGCGAAAAGTCGCATTGCTGTATGGTCGGATACGTTCTTGACAATACTCTTACCGAAAACGGAACTGTTTCGAGAGGCGAATGCAGTGTGGATAAAGACGGTTATCTTATCGACGTTGTAGAGAGAACGAAACTCAAACGCGACGGCGACGAAGCCGCATACGAGGAGAACGGAAAGTGGATAAAAATCCCGAAGAGTACCATCGTGTCGATGAACTGCCTCGGCTTTACGCCCGACGTTTTCACGTATATCGAAGAGGGGCTTTCCGAATTCCTTTCGCACCTTGATAATCCGCTTAAAGGCGAGTATTTCATTCCGACAGCGATAAAGGAAATGATGGCTGACGGAAGAATAGATATGAAAGTATATTCGACCGATTCCGTCTGGTACGGAGTTACATACCACGAGGATAAGGAAAAGGTCAAAGCAAGCATTGCAAAGATGATATCGGACGGAGTTTATCCGAACGGTCTCTGGAAATAAATTATATATAAGGGAGATATGAAAAAATGGCAGTTCTTATAACAGGCGGCGCTGGATTTATCGGTTCTCATACCGCAGTAGAGTTTCTTAATGCGGGAAAGGAGATAGTCATTGTCGATAACTTCTGCAACAGCAAACCCTGCGTGCTTGACAGAATAAAGAAGATAACGGGTAAAGACTTCAAGTTTTACGAAGCCGACCTCCGCGACGAAAAGGCACTCGAAAAGGTTTTTGAGGAAAATAAAATAGAGAGCGCAATTCACTTTGCGGGACTCAAAGCCGTCGGCGAATCCGTCGAAAAGCCGATAATGTACTATGAAAATAACCTGATGAGCACTCTCGTCCTCTGCCGCGTTATGGCGAAATACGGCGCGAAGAGAATAGTTTTCAGCTCGTCCGCAACCGTTTACGGTAAGCCGAAGAGCGTTCCGATTTCGGAAGATTTCCCGCTTTCGACGACTAACCCTTACGGCGAGACAAAACTTATGATAGAGAGAATACTCAAAGATATATGGGTCGCCGACAACGATTGGAGCGTTGCCATTCTCCGTTACTTCAACCCGATAGGAGCGCATAAGAGCGGACTTATCGGCGAGGACCCTAAGGGAATCCCGAATAACCTTCTCCCTTATATTACGCAGGTTGCATCGGGCAAACGCGAGTGCCTCAGCGTTTTCGGCAACGATTACGCAACTCACGACGGTACGGGCGTTCGTGACTATATTCACGTCGTTGACCTTGCAAAGGCACACCTTGCCGCGGTAGAGTATGCCGATACGCATAAGGGCGTTGACTACTTCAATATCGGTACGGGCGTCGGATATTCGGTTCTTGACATCGTAAAAGCATACGAAAAGGCAACGGGTAAGAAGATAAATTATAAGATAGCACCGAGACGTCCGGGTGACATCGACGAGTGCTATGCAAATCCCGAAAAGGCATATAAAATGCTCGGCTGGAAAGCGGAATACGGAATTGAGGATATGTGCCGCGATTCGAACCGCTGGCAGGAAATGAATCCGAACGGTTACGACGACTGACAGAAACCGAGAGGGAATTTGCAATGATAAAGAAGAAATTATTCGGCAAGACTTCGCGCGGCGAGGAAGTATATATATATACGCTTAAAAATCAAAACGGTATGAAAGTGAAGATCTCCGAGTACGGAGGAGCGATAGTAAAAATTATCGTCCCCGACAGAGACGGAAGATTTTCCGACGTCGTTTGCGGTTATGACGCGCTTTGCGACTATGAAAACGCAGGCGGATATCAGGGCGCGCTTGTCGGCAGAGTTGCGGGAAGAATAGGCAAAGCCGAGTTTACCCTTGACGGAAAGAAGTATTGCATTTCGAAAAACGATGGCGTAAATTCACTTCACGGCGGCGAAAACGGCTTTTCCTATAAGGTGTGGAAATCCGAAGCCGTCGACGGCGAGAACCCGTCGCTTGTACTTAAATATACATCAGCCGACGGAGAGGAAGGTTATCCCGGCAAGCTCGACGTCACCGTGACATATACGCTTGACAATGAAAACTCTCTTTCTGTTCACTATGAGGCTGTTTCCGATAAAAATACCATTGTCAATCTGACAAACCACTCCTATTTCAACCTCGGCGGCTTTGCGAGCGGTGATATTCTCTCGGATACGCTGTGGCTCGACGCCGATTCCTATCTCACGTCCGACGAGGGACTTATTCCTTTCGGTATAAAAAAGGTCGACGGAACTCCGTTCGATTTCAGAACCGAAAAGCCGATCGGCAGAGATATAGACGCAGACGATCCCGACCTTAATGCCGGAAAAGGGTACGACCTCTGTATGAATATGGCAGGCGGCGAAACCAAAGAACCCGTTCACAGAGCTACTCTTTATAACTCCGAAACGGGCAGGGAAATGAAGCTGCTTACAAACCAGCCCTGCGTTGTCCTTTACGCGGCTTGCTGTATGGACGACCCGCACCGCTTTAAGGACGGTTGCCCGCAAATGCCGAGGCACGCAGTCTGTCTTGAAACGCAGAAGATGCCTGATTCGATAAACCATCCCGATTTTACGGACGTTGTTCTGAAAGCGGGCGATAAATACGACTATACGACCGTTTATCGTTTCGGCGTCAGAAAATAATTAAGCAAAAAAAATCGGAGCCGAAAGCTCCGATTTTTGCGCGTTTTAACTTGAAAAATCTTCAAAAAGAGATATGAATTTTTCGGAATCAGTCACTTCAAGTCCGCCTTTCAGCTTCACCCTGTCACTTTCGGGCAGCGTTTTCACGGCAACGTTTATCGTTCCGAGAAGAACTTTTTCGTCCTTGTCGTATATTCCGATTATTCCGTCGTATTCGCGGAGGATAACGAAGCAGTCGTCGTCTTCAAGTCTTGTGACCCTTGTGCGCAGGTCAGAAAACTGTTTTCCCGCGCTTGCCGCGAGCTTGTTGTACTTCATCGTGTTGTCGAGAGAAAAAGAAATTGAGAAAAAAGCAAGAAAAACGCAAAGAACAGCCGCCGAACCGATTAAAAATTTCTTCATTTTTTACCTCTGCAACGTAAAAAAGTTTTTACTTGCTTTTATTATTACCTGCAATTCATAATATATTCAAAAAATGGGTGTATAATATTACCATGCTTTTCTTGAAAAGGAGTGAAGTCCATGAACGGCAGAAATGTCGGTTATAATAACAGAAAACCAACGAGACGCGAAAAGAAAATGAACCGAAGCAAGACAAAGAAGGTGCTTATGTTCATTCTGAACGCGTTTCTCACCGTGCTCCTCGTCGGGATAATCACGGGAATAATCGTTTGCAGCGCGTTTGCAATATATGTAAAGAAATATATCAATACAGAGGTGGACGAATCGAAATATCAGCTTAATTCGACGAGTACAACGACGAAACTGTATTATTATGATTACACAGACCGCGAAAACAGAATAGGAACGCCCGTAGAGCTTGAAAGCGAGCGACTTTACGGCGGCACGAACAGTATATATGTTCCGTATTCGCAGATACCGAAAGATCTTATAAACGCGTTCATCGCGATTGAAGACCAGCGTTTTTACGATCATAAGGGCGTTGACTGGTACAGAACGATAGGAGCGGGTGTGAACTTTTTCCTCGGCTTTAAGAAGGAATTCGGCGCGTCAACCATAACGCAGCAGCTTATAAAGAATATTTCGGGTGACGACGAATATAAAATCCAGCGAAAGGTTCAGGAGATATTCTGGGCACTCGACCTTGAAAGCAAGAAGTCAAAAGAAGATATTATCACTCTTTATCTCAACGTTATCAACCTGTCGCAGAACTGCTACGGCGTTCAGGCGGCGGCAAATACCTATTTTGGCAAGGACGTAAGCGAACTTTCGCTCCTCGAATGTGCCTGCATTGCCGCAATAACGAATAACCCGTCGTATTATAACCCGATAAGATTTCCCGAACACAATAAGGAACGCCGCCAGACAATCCTTTGGTGTATGAAGGAGCAGGGAAAGATCTCCGAGGAGACGATGGACGAGCTTTACGATCAGGACGTCGTTCTCAATTACACATCGCAGGAAACGGGCGGAAGCACCGTAAACTCGTGGTACACCGATATGGTCATAAACGACGTTCTTAAAGATCTTATGAAGAAAGGATATTCGAAACAGGCGGCGAACCTTCTCGTTTATTCGGGAGGACTTAAAATATACACCTGTGTCGATCCCGATATACAAGCTATCCTCGACGAAGTTTATACAAATGACGAATATTTCCCCGAACATACGAGCGGAATGCCAGCGCAGTCGGCAATGGTCATCGTCGATCCCAAAACGGGCGACGTTCTCGGCGTTGCGGGCGCAAAAGGCGAGAAAAAGGGAAACCGTATCCAGAATTTTGCGACGGATACCGTAAGACCCGCGGGATCTTCGATAAAACCCGTTTCCGTTTACGGTCCCGCACTTGAAAAGGGACTTATAACCTACGCGACAGTCTACGACGATACTCCCGTGAACTTCGGAACGTCTAACAATAAGGCTTGGCCGCATAACCTTCCCGATGTATACGGCGGACTTACGAATATAAACAGCGCGATCGAAAGATCGGTAAATACCATTGCCGTCAAGGTGCTTGAAGACCTCACACCGAAGGAATCCTTTGAATTCGCAAAATACAATCTCGGAATGGAGAGCCTTATCGAGCTTCTCGAACTGTCGAACGGCACGCGATTAACCGATATGGACTATGCCGCGCTCGCGCTCGGACAGCTCAACTACGGCGTGACCGTCAGAGAAATCACGGCGGCATATACTGCGTTCGCAAACCAGGGCGTTTTCAATAAGGCAAAATCATATCTTAAAGTCGTAAGCGCCGACGGCGAAACCCTTCTTTCAAACGAAGACCCCGGAAATATCGTTATGTCCGAGGAAAACGCGGCGATAATGACCAAAATGCTTCAAAACGTAGTTTCAAACGGTACTGCAAGGTCGATAACACTTAAAAAGACCCTTAATTGCGCAGGCAAAACGGGTACTACGAGTAACGACTACGACAGATGGTTCATCGGCTATACGCCCTATGTTATCGGCGGCGTGTGGTACGGCTACGAATACCCGAAATCCCTTTCGAGCCTTAAATCTAACCCGTGCGTTTCGATATGGGATACCGTAATGACGAAAATTCACGAAAAATACGTTGAGGAAGCGAATAACGGCGGCGAAGCACTTAAATCCTTTACCATGCCCGACACCGTTATAAAGGCGACGTATTGTAAGGATTCGGGCAACCTTATGACCGATGCCTGCCGTGCCGATCCGAGAGGAAACCGCGGCGAGACGGGATATTTTGCGCTCGGTACGCAGCCGAAAGAATATTGCACGACACATGTGCTTGTCGATTATGATACCTCTACTGGTGCGGTTGCAAGCGCGCTTTGCCCGAGCGACAGCGTGAAGAAGGTCGGGCTTATCGAAGTTTCGGACAGAAATTTCCCCGTTCAGGTCACGGTCACCGACGCACAGTATGTGTATAGAGAGCTTCCCGACGGTGTCGAACCCGGCGGTTGGTGGGGCGACCCGTTCTTCGTCAATACACTCGGCGGCACTTTCTGCGGAACTACCAACGTCGAAAAACAGTATAACCAGTTCTGCTGGCAGCACTTTGATTTTGATGCGTTCAAAGCAGGCGAAATAACATCATGGGGACGCAGCAGACTTGACTGACAAAATAATAATATTAGCGCAGATCACCTCATATTTTAGTTGTGAGGTGATTTGTGTTGAAGAAAAAAAGATTTGTTTTTCCGTCCGCAGGTTTTAAGTGCCATCGGATAGACGGAATCCCCGTAATTGCGGGGATGGTATGCGTTTCGCTTGCGGGACTGCTCTCGCGCTTCCTTTCGGGGAGCCCGCTTCCCGTTCTGCACATTATAGGTATGAAGCAGGCACTCCCGCCGACATGGGTATTTTTTCTCATCTGGCTTTTCTCGTACCTTGTGCTCGGATTTTGCTTCGGTGCCGTTCTCGGCAGCCGCGCACTCGGAAAAGAAGTGAACAAATATAAGGGCAGCTTCTTTTTCACCGTTATGATAGTGTTCAACATCGTGTGGTATCCTCTCTTTTTTAAGGCAGGTGCATTCTTCTTCGCGCTCATTGACATTCTTTTCATAATTCTTTTCTGTTTCCTTACCGCGGTGCAGTATATGAAAGTGAATAAAATCTTTGGTATCTGTATGTTTATACATATGATCTGGTTGCTGTACTGTTTCATTTTGAACTTCACTGCTTTTATCAAAACCTGATAAACCGACTTGCTCCACCAAAATATACGGCATTTTGCACAAAAGTACGCGCCATTAATTGTGCATATCGCATATTTTATACAAAGTGAAAAAATATTCAGAAAAACTATTGACATTTGCATATTTATGCTGTATAATCTTGTCATGTTGAAAGACAAAAACAAAAAATCATTTCGGAGGAACAAAAAATGAAATTCACAAAAATTCTTTCACTTATTCTGGCAGTACTTATGCTGTTCGCTCTCGTATCCTGCGGAGCAAAGAAAAACGACACAAAGGACACGACATCCGACACAAAGGCTGACACCGTCGCACAGACAGAGGCTGAAACAGACGCAAAGACGGAAACGAACGTAATCAAAATGGCAACCAACGCATACTTCAAGCCCTATGAATATTATGAGGGTGACAAGATCATTGGTATCGACGCCGAGATCGCAGAGAAAATCGCCGAGAAACTCGGTATGACACTTGAAATCGTCGATATGGACTTCAACTCCATTCTTACGGCCGTAAACGAAGGCTCTGTCGATTTCGGTATGGCAGGTATGACCGTAACCGAGAAGCGTCTCGAAGAAGTTGACTTCTCCGTAAGCTATGCAAACGGCGTTCAGTCCGTAATCGTTAAAGAGGGTTCACCCATAACAAGCGTTGACGACCTCTACGCAGAGGGAGCTTCCTATAAGATCGGCACTCAGCTCGGTACGACAGGCGATACATATTCTACCGATGACTTCGGTGCAGATAACGTTGTAGGCTTTAACAACGGTAACGAGGCTGTTCTTGCACTTCTCGGCGACTCCGTTGACTGCGTAATCATTGACAATGAGCCTGCAAAGGCATTTGTTGCTGCAAACGATGGACTTAAAATTCTTGACACTTCCTATGCCGATGAAGACTACGCAATCTGCGTAAAGAAGGGCAATTCCGAGCTTCTCGACAAACTCAATGCCGCAATCGTAGAACTCACAGATGACGGCACGATAGAAGGTATCGTAAACAAGTATATCGGCTGATTAAAAACTGTCGGGGGAGGAGAGGAATGATCTTGAGTCATTCCTTTTTCCCTGTTACGGAGAAAATAAATGAACGTTAAAAAGAAAAGAATTGCGTGGATTGCCTTTTTTGCCATTGTAATAATTGCTCTCGCGGTCGTCGTAATCACGGACAGGCTCGGAAACAGAGCCGATGTGAAACTCACGACGGAAGAAGCGCAGACACTTGTCGATAAGACTTTCGCGTCGCTTCCGAAATCGGTCGCAAAAACCGCAAAGTCGGTTTTTGATAAGTCAAACGTTACCGTTAACGATGTAAGCTATGGCGACGAAAAGGATATAATACTTGACTGTACATATAAAACCGTAGATATTCTCGGCTTAACCGAGAATAATCTTGACGAGCTTTTCGGCGCGGCATACGGGATTTATAAGGAAAATTCGGATAACGGTAAAAAGACCAACGCCACATCGCTTATGCTTTCGATATCGAAGATATTCGACGAAAAGCTGGCAGACGCGAAGGCACTTGAAGGAAACGTAAATATATACATTTACGAACTTCACGACGGAACTCTTGACGTTTACCTCAGCGATGATACTATAAATACCTGTTTCGGTGGCATAGCCGAGGCTATCTCTCTTGTCAAGAGCGTAAAAGAGGTTGAATATAACGGCGAGACCGTCAATATAGAGAATATGAATACGATACGTTCGGGAATTTCCGACTGTATCGCACTCTCCAATTATTCGTCCTCAAAGCCCGATACATCGACAAAACTGATTAAAAGCTGGAACGGGTTCAAAAATTCCTTTTACCGTAACTTCATTCAGAACGGTCAGTGGCATTACCTCACAAAAGGACTTCTGACAACTCTTGAAATAACGGCACTTGCCGTTATGATAGGAATTGTCATCGGTTTTCTTGTCGCAATAGTGCGTGTCACGAATCTGAAAACGGGAAAGCTCCCCATTCTCAGCAAAATATGCAGTATCTACCTGTCCGTAATACGCGGAACTCCCGTAATGATACAGCTTCTTATAATTTACTTTGTCATTCTGCTTCCGATCGGAATCGAAAAATTCCCTGCGGCGGTACTGTGTTTCGGCTTTAACTCGGGCGCATACGTTTCGGAGATCGTGCGCGGCGGAATAATGTCCGTCGATGCGGGTCAGACGGAGGCGGGACGAAGCCTCGGCTTCAATTATTCGCAGACTATGCTTTATATCGTTATCCCGCAGGCGTTCAAGGCGGTGCTTCCCGCGCTTGCAAACGAATTTATAACGCTTCTCAAAGAGTCGTCCGTCGCGTTCTATATCGGCGTAGCGGACCTTACGCAGGGCGGTCTTAAAATCCGTTCGATAACGTACAGTAACTTTATGCCGCTCATCGCCGTGGCGATAATATATCTCGTCGTCGTGCTCGGACTTTCGAAGCTCGTCGGATTGCTTGAAAAGAGGTTGCAAAAAGGTGATAGATAAAAATGTTGATCTTATAGAGGTGAAAAATCTTGTAAAATCTTTCGGTGACCTTGTCGTCCTTGACGGTGTGAATCTGACGATACATAAAGGCGAGGTCGTCTGTATAATCGGTCCGTCGGGCGGCGGAAAATCAACGCTTTTAAGGTGTCTTAACCTCCTTGAAGTTCCGACCGCGGGACAGATACTTTTCGAGGGAACGGATATAACCGATAAAAAGAGCGATATAAATAAGCTGCGCCGAAAGATAGGTATGGTTTTCCAGCAGTTCAACCTGTTCCCTCATATGTCGGTAATGAAGAATCTTACCATTGCTCCCGTAAAGCTTCTCGGTATGAGTGAAGCGGACGCTAAAAAAGCGGGCGAAGAACTGCTGAGTCGCGTAGGACTTGCCGAGAAAGCGGACGCTTATCCGAATCAGCTTTCGGGCGGTCAGAAACAGCGAATCGCTATTGTCAGAGCGCTTATGATGAAACCCGATGTAATGCTTTTCGACGAGCCTACATCGGCACTTGACCCCGAAATGGTCGGCGAGGTTCTCGACGTTATGAAAAATCTCGCGTCGGAGGGAATGACGATGGCAGTCGTGACCCATGAAATGGGATTTGCGCGCGAGGTTGCGGACAGAATCCTGTTCGTCTGCGATAAGGGAATAGCCGAGGAGGGAACTCCCGAACAAATATTCGGAAATCCCCAAAACCCCCGTACAAAGCAGTTCCTTCAAAGCGTGCTTTGAAAAAATAAAATAATTTTGTAAATCACGATGCCTTTGCCGTCAAAAAACGGCAGAGGCTATCGGTGTGAAATAAGGAAAAGGAGAAAATGAGAGATGGAAAGTAACGTAGTAATAATCGGAGCGGGTCCTGCGGGAATATTTACTGCGCTTGAAATGCTCAAAAACGGAAGTAAGAAGAAAATAACAATTATTGAAAAGGGCGTCGCGATAGAGAACAGAAGATGTCCCAAAAAACAGACCAAACAGTGCATCAATTGTAAGCCGTATTGCCATATTACAACGGGATTTTCGGGTGCGGGCGCATTTTCGGACGGAAAACTGTCACTCAGTTATGAAGTCGGCGGCGATCTTCCGAGCCTTATCGGCGAGGATCTCGCACAGGAGACGATAGACTATACAGACAGAATTTATCTTGAATTCGGCGCGGATACACACGTCGAGGGACTTGAAAACTCCGAGGAAGTCAAGGAGATAAGAAAAAATGCAATAAAGGCAGGACTTAAACTTGTAGATTGCCCGATCCGTCATCTCGGAACCGAAAAAGCGCAGGATATCTACTACGCGATAGAGAAATATCTGCTTGAAAACGGAGTTGAAATAATCTTCGGTTGCGAGTGCATAAATCTCATTCTTGAAGATAAGGTCTGCCACGGTGTTCTGCTTAAAAAGAACGGCGAAACGTTCGAAATGCGCGCGGGCGACGTTGTTGTCGCAACGGGCAGAAGAGGTGCGGACTGGCTTGAAAAGCTCTGCGCGGAGCATGAGATCGCGCACGCGCCCGGAACGGTTGATATCGGCGTCAGAGTCGAGGTCAGAAACGAGATAATGGAAAAGGTTAATAAGGTTCTGTACGAGGCTAAACTCGTCGGT
>CAKRPQ010000052.1 GCA_934385225.1 uncultured Eubacteriales bacterium | reverse complement strand
GACGTCATATCCGCTCGGAACGGTTCCGAGCGTTTCGGCAAACCAGCCGAGTTCGGTGAAGATAATATCGCAGTAGCTGAGCTGTGAGAATTCGGCGAACTGTGTTACGCCCATTCCGCCCGTATCGAGAATGATGTATCTTATTTTGTTCACGTCATCGTCGGTGTAGTAGTGCATCTTCATTGCGGCGATCGCCTGTTCTTTCATTTCCTCGGCTGTGAATCTGCAATTTGCCTCAAATGTGAAGTTTTCGACCGCATTGATCGCATTCTGATCGAAAACAAGATTTCTGCCGTATTTGAGAGACTGACCGACGGTGAACTCAAACATATCCGTGTCCGAAATAAGATAATTATACTTTTCGTCGCCTTTATCCCTTGCTGTTATCGGGTTTGTGTCGTGGTTTCCGAGAACGTAAAGTCCCGTTTCTTTCTGAACGTCGAAAAATTCACCGAGAGAGAATTTTTTCAGCTTTTCGAGTGCTTCTTCTTTCGTTGCGCCCGTATCGTACGGGTCGCCGCCGAATATTACGGTGTTTATTCCGAGTTTTTTCCTCGCATACTCTATAAGAGTGGTAGAATACGAATCGTGTCCCGTATGTGTATCCGTGTAGAAAATGAATGATTTTCCTTCGGGAACTTCTTCCATTTTGTCCTCCATATACGAGCCCCAAACTTTATTGAGTTCAGGAAGGGTATATGAAATGTTTTTTCCGTAAATGTAGGAATTCACAAGATTTTTCTCTTCCTTTGTAAGTCCGCGTTTTACGAGATCGATTGTTTCATTCGAATTCGTAGCATAAACGGCGACCTTTTTACCTGCCGTTATCGGGTCGTCAAAGAGCATAGCGGTGATGTTTGAATTGCCGGTTTCGAGATCTGTATGTGCACTTGCGGAAAGTACGTTCCAGATCGGATTATTACCGATTGTCAGGTATTCGGGATAAGCCGTAAGCATACCGAGAGTCACCTTAAAAAGTGAAACTGTGTTGTAATCGTGATTCGGATAGCTTGTATATATTACATAATATGTGCCGTCTTTTTCCCAGATTTCATAGCCTACCGATTTCATTTCCGCGGTGTACTGACTTTCCTCAAAGTTTGTTATTGTAACCGTAAACTTAACATTTTCTTTGTTGCTTGCGTCAACCTTGGGATTGTAACCTGTAACTTTGTTATAAACGGATACTTTAACAATTTTTGCGGGAGACGTGAAGTCGCTTCCGATAAGAGAGTCGGCTTCGCCGAATGTTTCGGTATATTTTGCGTAATTTTCGGCTGTTGCGCAGATTGTGCCGTATTCAACGAGGTTATAGCCGTTTCCGCTGTTAAGCATTTCGTTGAAAACGAAGTGCATACGGAGACCGTTGTAACCTGCATATCTTACGGAGAAACCGTCCGCCGTCATACTGCCTTTTGCAAGAGAAATCGCTTTGGAGTTAGTGCAGCCTGCCGCTTCGAGTCGCTCGTTTATTGCGTTTGCAACCTCTGCCGTTTTACAGTAGAATGTAATACCCGAACAACCTGTGAATGAACCTACGGCAAGTGTCGGCGCGGTATCGCCGTTAACTACAACGGATTTAAGAGCCGTACAACCGCCGAATGCGCTTGCTCCGATGTTCGTTATCGAAGAGGGAAGCACTATTTCCTTTATTGAAATGCAATTATTGAACACATTATCATGAATGTCTGTCACCCATGTCGGAATAGTGAAAGATGCGAGCGATGTACAACCGTCGAAAAATCCTTTGGGAAGGAATGTTGTATTGGTATAATTTTGATTAGAGTAAGGCAGTGGAGTTTCAGAATTAAGTTCAACTCTGGTAATCGAAGTGCATCCCTTGAACGTGTTTTCGGAATGTCCTTCTTCCCAGCCGATGCTCTTAATAGAAGTCAGGTCGACATAACCAAAATCATTTGCCCCCGAAAGAATAAGATTTTTGAAGTTCTTCATTCCGGAGAACATAGCAATGGAATCAAAATAATTCGAGCCTGTGATCTTTACCGTAGTGACGTTCGGACAATAACTGTTGATAATTCCGATTCCACCGCGAATTTTGTCACACGAACTGACAACAAGAGTCTCAACATAAGTGCCGTACTTTGATGCAAAGGAACCGAAGTTACTGTCATTTACAAGACCTTGAATTATTTCTTCTCCATAATTCGGCGTTAAACATGTGACTGTAAGTGTTTTTGTCTTGCCGTCAAAACTCCATGTATAGCTTTTTTGTTCGTATGTATATTCACCCGAAGCTTCGATCGAAGCGAGAATGCCGTAAACGGTGTATCCCGCATTTCTGAGAATTTCTGCCGATTCCGTATCTTCGGTGTAAATAGTTAGATTCGTTCCGAAATTGTCGGTTATTACAGAAACGTTGTCCTTTGTACCTGTGAATATAATCTTTTTAACGGAAGCACCCTCGAATGCGTCGGAGGCGATGGATGTAACGCTGCCTGTAATATTTATCTGATTCAGAGACGTGCAACCGTAAAATGCTTTTGCCTCTATTGTCTTGACCCATTCCGGAATTGTAATTTCCGAAAGGGAAGTACAACCGTAGAAAAATCCTTCGGGAATATGTTCGCCGGGATTAAGGCTTGACTGGTCGTACATAAAAGGAGTTGAAGCGTTAAGTATTACCTTTTCGATTGAAGTGCAATTTTCAAACGTGTATTTGAAGCTGCCGTATGCCCAACCGACATTTCCGATTTTGGTAAGGTCAATGCAATCACTGTTTTCCGAACCCGAAAGAATAAGAGTTTTCAGATTCTTCATTCCGGAAAATGTTTTTGAGGAATCGAGGCGGTTTGCACCGACAAATTCAACGGTAGTGATATTCGGGCAGTAAGGGTCAATGATACCGATACCGCCGCTGAATTTACGAATACCGCTTATGACGAGCTTATCGACATATGTTCCGTATTCGTTTGCAAACGTTTTGAAATCGTCCTGTGCTATAAGACCTTCAATGTGGCGTTCGCGATAATCCGAGCCTGCGGCCGTAAGAGTTACGGTAAGCGTTCTTGCGGCACCGACGAACTCCCATGAATATGTTCCGACCGTCTTATATGTAAAATCACCCGAAACGGTCAATGCCGCAAGCGGATCTGTGACAGTATATCCCGCATCGACAAGTGCTTTTGCTGCGTCTGCGTTTGTCGTGTCGATAACAACGCTTGTGTCAAAACAATTTGTTATAACGGAAATGTTATCCTTTGTTCCGCCGTACACAACTTTTTTGATCCCCGCACCTGTGAATGCGTCGGAAGCAATCGAAGTGACGGAAGCGGGAATGTTAATTTGTTCAAGTGCCGTACAGCCTGCGAATGCTTTTGATTTAATTTCCGTTACCCACTCGGGGAGGGTGATGTCCGAAAGAGATGCGCAACCGCTAAACATATTTTCGGGAATGAATGTTTGGTTACCGCTTTCATGTGTCGGAAAACCTCCCGATGTCGGAAGAACGATTTTTGTTATTGCGGTGCATCCGCTGAACGATGCGGTAGTATTTGCCCATGCAATATCTACGAGGTTCGAAAAATCAACGTAATCAATGTTTTCGTTTCCCGCATAAGTAACAACTTTCAGATTTGTCATATTTAAAAACTGCGAGGAATTAGAGAATCTGTAATTTTTACTTGTAAGCACAATTTTTTCGATATTCGGACATACATTGTTGATTGCGGAAATTATTTCACCAAATTTGCTTACTTTTTCAAATTTCAGAACTTTAACATTTTTGCCGAACGATTTAGCATTACTGCTAAAAATACCGTCCGCAAGCAGCATGGTAATCGGTTTTGAGTTCCAGTCATCTGTTCCTGTCAGTTTTACGGTGAGCGTTCCTGTACTCTCATCAAAATTCCAAGAATACATTTGACCGCTCTCCGTTCCAACATCTCCATTTGTAACTACGCCTGTCTCTTCACTTGCAAATATGCTTCCTGTAAAGCATAAAGCAAAAATGAGAACAAGTGACAGAATACAAATAATGGAAAATGTGGCATTTTTTGTTTTTGTGATTTCGTTCATTTTATCCGTTTCCTTTCTCAAATTTGTGTGAGTACAATAATATTAACACATTATTCAAAATAATACCATTGCATTATATAACAAAAATATGATAAAATCAAACCAATGAGGAGGTGAAGCAAATGATAGCGGCTTATGAATCGCCTGTACCGATATTAAACGATCTTAATCCGATAAAATATGGATATCAGGATTGCTTTCCAAACCACAAATCGGGTGATTTAAGAAAATTCTCACTCATTCACTATGTTGTAAAAGGAAAAGGTACCATTATTAAATACGGGAAAGAATACAATGTAAATCCGGGGGAAGTTTTCTTTATACCCGCAAACGAAAGAGCGTGCTATATAGCAGATAAAAACGAACCGTGGTCATACGTCTGGATAGGATTCGACGGAGTTCTTTCAAGCAATTTTAATAAATTACCGACCGTGTTCAAGTATGACGGACAAATTTTCAATGATGTAAAAAAAATCGCCATGCTTGATCGTGTACACAAAATGGCCGTTGCAGGGAAGCTCTCGGAACTGTACGACGAAATTGCCGAAAACGATGCAGAAGACTATTATGTCGATCGCGTAAAAAAAGTCATCGGAGGCGGAGATGCCATGACGGCTTTTTCCGTCGAAAGAGTTGCCGATATCCTTGATGTGACACCGATATTTCTTACGCGCCACTTTAAGGAAAAGACAGGTATGACGGTGCAGGACTACATACTCGATGTCCGCGTGAAAAAAGCAAAAACGATGCTTGAAGGCGGTTTTTCCGTTGCACAGATCGCTGAAATTTTCGGTTATTCCGATTACACCGTATTTTCGAGAATGTTCAAAAAGAGAACAGGGAAAAGTCCCACCGAATGGGCAAAAGATAATGCCGACGGCGGTTAAGTCGTCGGCATTTTTATGTTTTTTACGGCGAATAATTTTCAAGCAGGGATCTGTGATGCCTCTCGTCCTCCGAAAGCCTTTCGAGTATTGCTTTCATCGCTTCATCGGTTGTGAGAGTTGCGAGACGGGCGTATTCGTCTGCTGCCTTTTTCTCGTCGTTTATAGAAAAGGCGATAAATTTATCCGCCTCTTCTTCCATTCCGCGCCCCGTGTCGCGGCTTATCGGAATCACGGGCGTTTGCACGCGTGCTTTGATTATCGGATTTATCCCGAGCTTTTTTAATGATTCTCCGAGCAGATTAAAATGCATCATTTCTGTTTCCGCAATATGTTCGAGAAGAGAAGAAAGACTGTCAAGGCAGTCGCCGAACACTATCGAACCGTAAACATAGTTGCTGACAGCTTCAAGTTCGGCAAGATAACTTCCGTAGAGCATTCTCGCAAATCTGACATTTTCTTTGACCCCGCTCGCAGACGGATACGGGGACGGGCTGTATTTATCAGGCATAAGTAAAGCTCCTTTCCATAACATTAAATGCGGAAAGGAACTTTATTGTCACAATTTATTCAGAAAATTTCTTTTCGAGTGCTTTCAGGCAAAAATAAACTTTTGTGTTTGCAAGTGCATCATCGAAGGCTCTGTGACGTGCATTCACGCTTATGCCGAAAAAGTCCGTCAGCGACGCAAGGCTCAACTTGTCGGGAAGTCCGCAACTTTTACGAAGCCCTTTTGCATAAGTCAATGTATCGAAAAGCGGATTTTTTATGTTAATTCCGAGGTTTGCCGTTTCGCGACATATGAACTTGCTGTCAAACGAAACGATATTGTGTCCGAGAAGAACGGAGTCGCCGATAAAATCCAGAAAATCGGGAAGTACCTCTTCGATTTCGGGTGCGTCCGAAACCATTATGTTTGTTATTCCCGTAACCTCTTCTATAAGATAAGGTATGTACTTTCGCGGTTTTACAAGCATACTGAACTTGCCTGTCGCTTTGTTCTCGCTCACTTTTACAGCACCGATTTCAATAATTTCTTCGTTTCTTGCAAGCCCTGTTGTTTCTATATCAAATGCAACAAAATCCTTAAAATCGGTATTTTTCATTACGGGAGGGTATATCGGGTCTATCGGTTCTGGGCGGTTAAGACGGTACTTCATTCTTCGAGCTTGTAGTGCGCTCTTTCGCCGCCGATATATTTCGGACGGGTTCTCGCACACAGAATATTTGCCTCGCCTATCTTTGAAAGAGAAAGTCTTACGGGAACGGCAACATCACGCAGGTGCATACCGATAAGCGTGCCGCCGATGTCAAGTCCCGCATGGGCTTTTATGTGTTCAAGAGCAACGGGATTTTCAAATGTTCTGTATGCCACAGACGCGAATGAGCCTCCCGCTTTCGGGAAGGGAACAACGCACACGGGTTCATACCCGTATTTTTCGGCGCATTCCGCCTCTGTTATAAGCGCGCGGTTGAGGTGCTCGCAGCACTGTGCCGCGAGGTAGATACCGCGTTTTTTCGTTTCTTCGTAAATGACTTCAAAAACAGCCTCCGCCGTTTCGAGACTTGAACCTTTTCCGATTGTTTTTCCTATGATTTCCGAGGAAGAACAACCGACAACGAGAATCTGTCCCGCTTTTATTCCCGAAACTTCGATAAGTTCGGTTATTGATTTTTGTGTTTGTTTTTTTATTTCTTCGTACATTTTATTCACCATGTTTTGTTTTCTAATTTCTGCTGCATTTTTCGGCGTCTATCGCGAGAACGACCATAAGTGCGCCGAGGGCGTCTTTATCGTTTTCTATATTGATTTCATATGTATCCGACCACTTGAAAAGCACCTTTTCGACGGTTGCCACGATGTTATCGCCAGAATAAATTTTGTAATCCCAGCCTACGAAATCACCTTCGACCGACCAACCGCAAAAATCGACGTCAAATGACTGTTCGAACAGCCGAAAATTCTTTTTTATAAGTCCGACGTAGCTGCCGTTTATGTATATTTCGAATTTCGGCATAAAAGTCAAGACTTCTTCTTTAAGTGTTGCGATATGGACGCCGTTTCTGTCGCTTACTTCGAGCTTGTGACCCCAGGCTAATCTCCCTTCGACGGTGAAAACGGTGTTTCCGTCCTCATCATAAATGTCGTAGCTGTCAAACCACGAAAAAATTCGCTGCTTAAACAGAAGTTTCATTTTTTGAACCTGTCATACATGAATTTTACGGCTTTTGAGGACCATTCGGCGCATTCGAATTCTGAACCGAACGGGAGTGCGTTCGTCACATGATTGCCCGTGCAAAGCCCGTGATCGCCGTGCGGGTATATACGGAGTTCAAACGGTACTTTATTATCGGCAAGTGCCATTGAAAATACAATGGAATTTTGACAGGGAACACCGCTATCTTCCGCCGTTGCCCAGACGAATGTGGGCGGAGTACCGCTGTCGACCTGTTTTTCCGTACTTGTGAGTTTGAGCATATCGTCCGAAATTTCAGTGTATTTTTTGCCGATTACGTTTTCAAACGAACCTATATGAGCGATACTTTTATCCGACGAGATGACAGGATAGCAGAGAATCATTTTGTCTGGACGGTAATCATTTCTGCTTCCGACAAGTGTGCCGTCAACAAAGTACTTTTCGAGAAAAGGTTTGTTCCAGAGCGTTCCCGTACAGGAACAAAGATGTCCGCCCGCCGAGAATCCGAGCGTTGCGATGTTGTTTTTGTCTATGCCGTATTTTTCGGCATTATCGCGAACGAATTTTACCGCCGTAAGTGCTTCAAGCAGTGCTTGCGGGAATACGCGTCCGCTGTCTTTTACGGCATAGTCGAGAACGAATGCGCAAATTCCTTCGGATGCAAATTTCAGGGCGATCGGCTCTGCTTCGCCTGCATATGTGATACCGTATCCTCCGCCCGGAAGGACTATTACAGCAGGTCTTTTTCCATTATATTCGGCGTTCGGCACTTCGTCGGGAATGTATTTGCGAAAAGGCGGTTCATGACCGAGAACGTTTATTGTGCTTTTTGAAAATATCATATTTTTTCTCCTTTATAGTGTAAATTATATATCAAAAAAATAAAAAAGTCAATCTGCGGTGCGAAATATTTTTGAAACGGCTTGAAATAATCTTCAAAGTGTGCTAAAATTATTATATCGTTTTCGGAGAGGATTATAGCTATGAAAAAATTAAAAATTTCGGATATATTTTTTGTCTCTGTGATCCTTGCTTTTGATATATGCGTTTCCGCTTTCAACATTATATCTGTTTCGGGCGTGACTACGGGCAATTTTGCCGTTACGATAGCATATCTTATTTTTATGTGTGCCGCGATTTTCGTGTCGTATATTCTAAAAAAGAAAAACGTATTGCTTTTTTCTGCGTTCTTTTTCGCCGTAGGTGCGTTTATAGATGCTTTGACGCTGATTCCGAAACTCGGTGGCGGATTTTTTTCAGTTTTATCTGCAATTTTCCTCGCACCGTACATGGGCATAGCCGACGTACTTTCGCTCGAAAATGTTTCGCGCCTGTCGGCAATCCTTTTCAATATCGTTTTTTCTGTTCTTTCTTTGGCTTTTTTGCGGGTTCTTCCGCCCCGAGAGCAAAAGTAGAATATGAATATAAACAGGTGAGTTCGAGACCTTCCTCACCCTAAACAAAACTAAAGGAGAAAACAAAATGAAAAACAAAAAAACTCTGCGGCTTGTTCAGGGAGCTGTAATTGCCGCGCTTTACGTTGTCCTTACTATGCTTGCCAAAGTGTTCGGGCTTGCCGATATGCCTGTACAGGTACGATTTTCGGAAGCTCTTTGCGTACTTCCCGTGTTTACCGCGGCGGCAATACCGGGACTTTTCATCGGCTGTCTGATTTCCAATATCCTGTGCGGCGCTGTTGTCTGGGATATAGTTTTCGGCAGTCTTGCAACGCTGGTAGGCGCGGTGGGAACTTACCTTTTAAGGAAGCACAGATTGCTCTCGCTTATCCCGCCGATTGCGGCGAACACCGTGATCGTTCCGTTTGTTTTGTCGTATGCTTACGGACTTGAAGGCGGAATACCGTTTTTTATGCTTACCGTAGGCGCGGGAGAAATAATTTCCTGCGGCATTTTGGGCTATTTTCTCGGCAAACTCATTGCCAAAAACCGTAAATATCTTGATTTCTGAAAAAAATTCCGCATTTTGCGGAATTTTTTATTAAAAGTACTTGACAAAAACATATGAGTGTGCTATCATATGAACAGAAAAACATATGAATGGAGATTTGATTGATGTCCGCGACCAAAAAACATGATCATTCGGCGGTGCTCGATATGCTGCACAGGGAACTTCCGAATGATGAACTGCTTTGCGACCTCGCCGATCTTTTCAAAATTTTCGGCGATACGACAAGAATGCGAATACTTTTTGCACTGTTTGAAAGCGAAATGTGTGTTTGTGCAATATCCGAATTTCTCGGAATGACGCAATCGGCAATATCGCATCAGTTGAAAGTGCTTAAAAATAACGCGCTTGTAGGGTGTCGCAGAGAAGGGAAAACGATTTACTATTTCCTTGCCGACGACCATGTCAGATCAATAATAGGTCAGGGATACGATCACCTCATTGAAGGAGAAAAAGGAGAAAGGAATCATGAAAAAAACATTTAAACTCGAAGATCTTGATTGCGCAAACTGCGCGGCAAAAATGGAGGAAGCTATAAAAAAAATCAATGGCGTAAATGATGCAAGCGTCAGTTTTATGGCGCAGAGACTTATGATCGACGCAAACGACGATATTTTTGATAAGGTAGTGAAGGAATGCGTAAAGGTATGCCGCAAGGTTGAACCCGACTGCCACATAATTTTGTGATATGACACGCAAGCAGAAAAGAAATCTCTGCCGCATAATCGTTTCGGCGGTGCTTTTTGCGGCGGCTACAATTATCTCACACATATTTGAGCTTAACAGGTTTGTTTTACTTGCAATATACCTTGTTCCGTATTTCGTGGTCGGATACGATGTTGTCATAGGTGCTGTCAGAAATCTTTTCGGAGGGCAGATGCTTGATGAAAAGTTTCTTATGACGATAGCAACCGTCGGAGTATTTGTTCAGGGAAAAGAATACGGTGAGGGGACTATGGTCATGCTCCTTTATCAGGTCGGCGAACTTTTCCAGAGTATTGCCGTCGGAAAAAGCAGAAAGAGCATAGCCTCGCTTATGGATATTCGTCCCGACAGAGCAACTGTTGTCCGCGACGGAAAAGAAACGGAGGTTTCCCCCGAAGAAGTCGCCGTCGGCGAAACGATAGTAATTCGTCCGGGTGAAAAAGTCCCGCTTGACGGTACGGTTATAGAGGGTGATACCACACTTAATACAGCCGCACTAACAGGTGAAAGCGCACCGAGAAGCGCTTCTGTCGGTGACAAGATTGCAAGCGGCTCGGTAAACCTCACGGGAGTTATTTATGTAAAGACCGAAAGCGTCTTTGCCGAAAGTACTGTTTCGAAAATTCTCGAACTTGTCGAAAACGCTTCCGAAAAGAAAGCAAAAGCTGAAAACTTTATAACAAAATTCGCAAGATACTATACGCCGATAGTTGTTATAGGCGCGCTTGTACTCGTAGTTATTCCGCCGATATTCGACGGTAAATGGAGCGAATGGATAGGCAGAGCTCTCATATTCCTTGTCGTTTCTTGCCCGTGTGCACTTGTCATATCCGTTCCGCTGTCATTCTTCGGCGGTATAGGCGGGGCATCGCGAAAGGGAATACTTATAAAAGGTGCCGCGTATCTTGAACAGATGTCTGATGTAAAGACTATTGTCTTCGATAAAACGGGGACTCTTACGAAAGGCAGCTTTTCCGTGACGGCAATTCACCCCGAAAGCATAAGCGAGGGAGATCTGCTCGATATTGCGGCTGCCGCCGAATCACATTCGACGCACCCAATAGCAGAATCAATCGTCAGTGCTCACGGCGGTCATATAAACGACGAGAGAGTCGGAAAAATCACCGAACTTTCGGGACTCGGTATAGAGGCAGTTATAGACGGCGAGACGGTATACGTCGGAAACGGCAAATTGATGGATAAGGCGGGTGCAAAATGGCACGACTGCCATAATGTCGGTACAATAATTCACATCTCAAAAGGAAGCGAATACCTCGGTCATATCGTTATTTCCGATGAAGTCAAACCCGATTCCAAACAGGCTATACACGACATCAAGGCGTGCGGAGTAAAGAAAACCGTTATGCTCACGGGTGACAGACGTGCGGTCGGCGAATATATAGCGAATAAACTCGGAATCGACGAGGTTCATTGCGAGCTTATGCCGAAGGATAAAGTTGATGAAGTCGAAAAGCTTTTTGATTCCAAGGAAAAACTTGCGTTCGTCGGTGACGGTATAAACGATGCGCCGGTTCTTATGCGTGCCGATGTAGGTATCGCAATGGGAGCACTCGGAAGCGACGCGGCAATAGAAGCGGCGGATATAGTCCTTATGGACGACAAGCCGTCCAATATCGCAAAAGCAATCAAAATATCGCGTAAGACGATGAGGATAGTTAAGGAAAATATTGTATTCGCACTTGCTGTTAAAGTTCTCGTCCTTTTGCTCACGGCTGTCGGATATACCAATATGTGGGTCGCCATTTTTGCCGATGTCGGCGTTATGGTGCTTGCTATTCTCAATGCAATGCGCTGCATGAGAATTAAATAGTTTTTGTATAATGAAAAATCCGCTCTTACGAGCGGATTTTTTACATATTTTGTCTCATAACTTCAAAAGCAATTACGGTTGATGCCGATGCTGCCGAAAGCGCGGCAGGGAACGGACGTCCGTAGTCTATACGAATAATTTGATCTGCCGCTTCAAGCACGGCTTTTGAATTGCCTCTTTTTTCACCGCCGACAATGACGAGAAGAGGTTTTTTCATTTCTGTCCGATATATGGAAACAGAGTTTTCGGTATCGGCACAGTAAACTTTATATCCTCTGCTCTTGAATATTTTTGCGGCTTCCGACGGCTCGGAAATGTACATATCAAAGAGTTCTGACGCACCGGCAGAGGCTCTGGCGACAACGCCCGCGGCACCCATCCAGTTTCTCGGTGAGAGGATTATCCCGTCTGCACCCGCGGCATATATTGAGCGTAGGGAATAGCCGAAATTGTAAGGATCCTCTATGCCTTCGAGCATAAAATAGAAACCGTTCTCCTTAATATCGCTCTCCGAAAGCACTTTTATTGTTCTGTCGGAGCAGAATGCAATAACGCCTCCGTGAGTGTTTCCGACAGTGTGTTTTTCGATTTCGTCAAGCGTTGATTTTACAAGTTCAAACTCATAAATTTCCGACATTTTGCAAAGGAAAGAGTATTCACGGAAGTGTTTTGCAATTCTGCTCTCATTATACAAAATTCTATGTATTTTTCTGTCGTTTTTTCCCGTTTCGTATGATTTGAAAAGGGCTGATATCGAAGTCATGCCTTCAAGAATGTTCGAATCAACAAATTTTTCGGATTCTTTCGAGGGATTTTTTGTAATCATAGCATCTCCTGTAATGATAATTCGGTTATTAACGTCATATACTTAATCGGATAAATCATAAGGAGTGAAGCATATGACATACGACAAGGTCAAAGAAAAATTAAATGACCAAGGAAAAAACAGATGTGAACTGCTCGGAAAATATATTGTTGAAAACGAAGCAACCGTGCGCAGCACGGCAGCATATTTCGGGATAAGCAAAAGTACTGTACATAAGGACGTGACATATTATCTGAAACGCGTCAACCCGCCGTTGTCCGACAAGGTCAAAGAAATTCTGGAAAGACACAAGGAAGTAAGGCACCTGCGAGGCGGTGAGGCGACAAAGAAAAAATACAGGCGGATCAAGGAACTTATGAGAAAATCAGGCGGGGAGTGTTCCTGAAAGAAATATATGTAATTATACAAAATGCAAATTTTGTATAATATGGGGAAGAAAAAATTAGTAAAATTCGAAATTTACGAACCGTCGTCGGTATTCCGACGACGGTTTTTGTTTTTTGCGGCAAATCCTACGGCAAGTCGGAATAAGATAATTAAAAAAATATAGACAATCACCTGTACAAACAATGGCACGCCGAGTGCCGATAACGCAAGTGCCGCAAAGGCATCGCACGCCGAACATAATGTAATTTTCCTCCGTAATATCAACGCGTCGACCGCAGAAATAAATAAAATCAATAAAAAAACGAAATCACCCATGTTTTTTACCGCCGTTTATTCAAAAAATTAAATGCAAAAATAATTATTTTATATTTTTGAAATTTTTATTCGGCAAAAAACAAACTGCGACCTATATTATATTACCATATTTTTAATTTTTTTTCAATACTTATTTGTTTTTTTGATAAAAAACAGAAAATACTGTTGACCCGAATTGAAAAAAATGCTATAATTCTATATATATTCTTATTTTAAGGTGGGAAATCAATGAAATACCTCGTTCTTATACCCGACGGCATGGCAGACTCACCCGTCGAGGAGCTCGGCGGACTTACACCGATGGAAAAAGCGTCTAAACCGACAATGGATAAAATAGCAAAAAAATCATATATAGGAACGGTCTCTAATGTTCCGAACAGCATGGTTCCCGAAAGTGACACCGCAAATCTCGCAATTCTTTCATACGACCCGAAAGTCTATTCAAAGGGACGTTCGCCGCTTGAAGCGGTCAGTATGGGTATTGAAATGAAGCCCGACGAGACGGCGTACAGATGCAATGTTGTTACCCTCAGCGATGACGGTAATTATGACGATAAGATTATTCTTGACCACAG
>CAKRPQ010000051.1 GCA_934385225.1 uncultured Eubacteriales bacterium | reverse complement strand
AGGCATTTCCGAAGAAAAACTTAAAGTTAAACGCCCGCAGTCCGAACGTGTGATTGCGGGCATTTTTGTTATGTAAAAAGTTCAAAATGCAATTTTACTATTGACAACCGTGATATGTCAGTTAACACTGCGCTGCGGTACTTAAAAAGATTTGAAATTGTACATTATCGCGGGATTTTTGCTCGTGTTCCTCTACATTCTCGGTTGGATAGTGTTTAGAAAAGAGGATTCCGTGCGTAAATCGCTCGTCCTTTCCGTTCTTCCATCGGTTCTGTTTCTTGAAAGCGGGATTCTGTCGCTTAACATTCCTCTCATCGTGACAGCCGCGATTTTTGCGCCCAGCCATATAACGATAAGTTATATGAATGCTAAATTAAAGTCTCAAAAGCCCGTAAAATAAGGGCTTCTACATACCTGTAACGGAACCGTAACGAACCTGTAACGGTCTCGTTACAGAACCGTACCATAGGATAGGAGAGATTAGGAGAGGATAGTATAGGTTAGTTTAGGAGAGAGTGAGAGAGTATAGGGCGGCGAAAAAACGCACACGCAAAAAAGAAAAACAAAAACACTCCGAGAGGGAACATTAAAAATCCTTTTCGGGGCGTTTTGCATTTGTTATGTATTTTTTTGCTTTTCATTCATATACTCCGATTTGTTTTGTGAGTGTAAAAATGTCCCAAAGTTCGTCCGTGAGCGCGGTTGTCTGTTCGGGGGTCTCCGCAGGCTTTGGTAAATCATTCTGAAAAACGCGGATACCGTCGTAAAGGACGCTTATTTTACCGTAGTAGCCCGTGAAGTTCGGTTCGGAATAAACTGCGTGTCTCTTTTATCTACGCGAGAGCGACGTAAAGAGCCTCGTAGAACGGCTTTTCGAATTCGTGAGTGTATATGCTTTCGTAGACGGCGGTTTTTACGGACATATAACCTGTTTCGGCGGCAAAGCTCGTGTATGAGGCTTTAAGCACCTCGTTTTCAAAGTTGTAGTAATCTCCCTCGTAGAGAGACGCTGCGGACGTACCGTGCGAGATCGCGTCAAGTTCGACCGCGCGGATAAGATAGTCGAGAAGTGAGCGCAAGTATCTTTTTCGTTTAATGACCTCCGTGTTGCCCGAATATATACTTTCGGGGGACGTCTGTAATGCTTTTTTAAGAAAATCGAATCCTTATATTGTTCTGATTATACCACATAAGGCGGATTTATTCAATCGCTTTCGGTAAGATTGTCGGAAACGAAGCGGAATTTTTCCAAAACGGGCAAAACGGCTTTTCGGCAGGAAAATACACAAAAAAATTTCGAAAACCTCGACTTTCGGGCGAAAAGTATGGGGACAAATCCGAAAAAATCCGTATAATTAAGACAAGGACATTTATGTATCAATGGAGAAAGGAAAAAGCGAATGATAAAACTGTATTCTTTTGACTGGTGTTGCTCACATTCCTCGGCGAGCGAATGCTTTGAATTTTTCTTCGGAAAACCGCACAGAAAAGAAGATGACGGAGGGCACTATATGAACGCCCGATTTTATGATGACGACATAGGCGAAGGAGAAAGCGGAGATTACGCGGAGTTTTTCGATGTGCCGATAAGCGAAAGTCAATGGGGCATACTTGAAAAAGCGCTTTTCGCATTGTCGCTCCCGTGTTATACCGCTCCCGACGAGCACCTGCTTGATGCGACGAACAGTAAAATAGATATTTTACTGCTTGAAGACGGCGAAATATCGGAACGTCACTATAACGGAGAGTATGCCCATGAATTTCGGCACTTTCTCAAAGAGTTTGCAAAATCCGTCGACTGTCCCGCAGAGCCGTCAAACGAACATATTACAGGAGGAGAAAATGAGTATCTTTGACAAACTGAAAAACACGAAAACGGAGCCGGCAGCAGCACCCGCCGGATCGGCAGTAAGTGAAAGCGTGACGTTCACGTTCGCCGCACTTCCCGAAAGCCTCGCGCAAATGCAGGCTCTTCCCGAAGCGAGCCTCGATACGCCGTATAAAACGGCGGCACTGACGGTACTTGCGCTTTGCGCGTATGCCGCCGATAAGAGCATAGGCACCGAAATGTTAAACTGGCTTCGCGGACCGCGCCCGCTCGGCGGACAGGATATTTCCTTCCTAAACGACCGCTTCCGTGACGGAAAGACTTATCTGCCGTTCACGTATTTTGAGGGTTCTGTTCCCGAAAACGATTACACACCCGCCGAGCCTTACAGGATAACGGTAGTGAGCAATCACGTGTCGGGTGCGGAAGCGGGGTATATGAAGCTCTTTATCCCGTGCGGAGGCGCGGACGCCCCGCGTCCCGTGAAGCTGCGCCAGCGCGGCAGCGACGGCAAATGGTTCCTTTGGGAGCAGTATCTTCTGACCGCCGTGCGCACGCCAAAATCCGCTGATCCGTGGGCGTAGGCGAAGCCGATTGCCGATTTAGTTCAATGACCCGTGTTAAATGAAAGAGAATGACGACCGGAACGAGCTGACGTTCGAAATATATATGCTGCCCGTCATCGCAAAAGAGGTAAACTACGGCGATGTGAACGGCGACGGCACGGTCAATTCGAGCGATTCGGTACTCCTTTCGCAGTATCTTGCGGATTGGGATATTAAGCTCGGAAGATAATCGCTTTTGAAACTGCAAAATAAGTAAAAATCCCGCCGTGTTTATCACGGCGGGATTTTCAAACGCCAAAAATTGAAAAAACGGCTTTTCGTTTTTTGACGGCGTTCGTTTTTTGCTGTATAATATTGGCGGATCAACAAACGAAGGGGAAAAGAAAAGTTATGCCACAGCTTACATTTGACGAAAAAACGATTTTTGCCTGCCTTGCGCTCGCCGTTCTTGCTTTTTTTCGCCGTCTATTTCGGCAAGACGCTCGAACAGAGGAAGAAGGGAATACATACCCGCCAGATAGGCAGACGCAAGGAGAAAACGCTGCACACCGTCGAAACACTGATGAGTATCGCGACATTTGGCGCGCGGGCATTCCCGATAAGGATAAAACCGAGATAGTGACGGACGGAATTTATAAGTTCAGCCGCAATCCCGCGTTTCTCGGCTTTGATTTTATGTATATCGACGTGCTTCTGATGTATTTAAATCCGCTCACCGCCTTTTTCTCCCTGTTCGCCGTTCTGATGCTTCATTTGCAGATTTTGCAGGAGGAAAAGTACCTTGAAAATACGTTCGGCGAGGCGTATACCTCTTACAAAAAACGCACTTTAAGATATCTCGGACGCAGAAAATAAAATTCTCGTCTGTCATTCACGCTTCGCGCCTTTTCCGCCTCGTTGCCGAAGCGAAAAATAAAGCGTCGCCCGGTATGAGCGACGCCTATTTTGTTGATTTTGATTATTACTTACTGCTCGTCTGCGGGAACTTCTTCGACAGTCTCGGTAACTTCAACGTAATCTTCGGGCATAGCCTCATCGGCTGCTCTTGCTTCTTCAAGAAGAGCTCTTATCGAAAGGCTGACCTTCTGATTTTCGTAATCGATGTCCGTGATCTTTGCATCGACAACCTGACCGAGTTCGAGAACGTCGGCGGGCTTTGCTATCTTTTCGAGAGCAATCTGCGAAATGTGAATGAGACCGTCAACGCCGTCAACGATTTCCGCAAACGCGCCGAAAGGCATCATGCTGACAATCTTTACGGGAGCGATATCGCCGACCTGGTACTTGTCCGTGAAGATCTTCCAGGGGTTTGTAGCTTCTGTCTTGTAACCGAGCGATATTTTCTTGTTCTCAACGTCGAGAGCCTTTACATAGACATCTATCTCGTCGCCGACAGAAACAACGTCTGCGGGAGATTTAATGCGCTTCCAGGACAGCTCGGACGTATGTACGAGACCGTCAACTCCGCCGAGGTCAACGAACGCGCCGTATGGCATAATGTTCTTGACAACGCCGCGGTACTGCTTGCCTTCTTCGACAGTAGCCCAGAAAGCCGCTTCCTTTGCCTGTCTCTCTTCGCGGAGAACGTCGCGGATCGAGCCGTAAGCCTTGTGACCCTGGGGCTTGATCTCAATAATTCTGAACTTGACGTTCTGACCGACAAGAGTAGAGAGATCGCCCGACTTCGGGATACCCGTGTGTGCGCCGGGAATGAATACTCTTGTTGCGCCCGTAAGAGCGATAACGCCGCCCTTTACGGCTTCAATGACCTTGCCTTCGAGAATAGTCTTGTTCTCGTAAGCGGAAACGATCTCCGTCCAGTTCTTGTCGGAGTCTGTGCGCTTCTTTGAAAGCTCGGCGATGCCCTCGATGTCGCTCACGCGGATAACGAAAGCCTCAACCGTGTCGCCAACATTAAACATATCTTTGAGATCGGCGGAGGGGTCGTCCGTGATCTGTTCGGACTTGATAACGCCCGTTACCTTGGAACCGAGATCAAGCTGAATCTCAGCGGGGGAAACGGCTGTGACTATTCCGGTAACTGTATCTCCTGTATTTAATGTTTTACAAAGTGATTCTTCGAGCAGTTCTTCAAAATTTTCTGTTTTTGTGCTCATGGTTTTATATACCTCCTCTATTACGACCGGGGGTGTTGATGCGCCCGCGGCAATTCCCACATTCAAATTTGCGGGAGAAATCAGATTTTTCAGCTCGTTTGCATTTTCGATGCGCACGGTCCTCTTGCAGATACTTTTGCATATTTCGGCGAGCTTTGACGTGTTGGAACTGTCGGCACTGCCGATAACAATCATATAATCACAGACACCCGCGAGCCGTTTTGCTTCGAGCTGTCTGATTTCGGTAACATTACATATTGTATCAAAAATTATCGGTTTTGTACAGAGTTTTTTTGCAATATTTTGACTTTTGTTCCATTCCGACAAATTTTGAGTAGTTTGGGCGACCAAAATTGTGCACTTTTCCGTACTCGAAGCCTTTTCGTCACCCGATATCGCCTTCTGAAATTCGTCCGCCGAGGCAAAAACGTAATTTTCGCCTTTGCAGTAGCTTAAAATGCCTTTTACCTCGGGGTGGTTTTTGTCGCCGATTATGACAAAAACGCTTTCGGGTGTCGAATACTCGCACGCGATAGTTTGTATTTTTTTCACAAACGGGCATGTGAGATCCTCGTATGTAAAATACGGATTTCCTTTTGCCCCGCACTCTAATTTTTCGGACGTTTCGCGCGTTACGCCGTGCGTTCTTACGAAAACCTTCACGGGCGACGCTTCGCACGCCTCGCGCGCGAGCCTGTCTATGTCGGTCTCGTCGATGACACCTACGCCTCTGTCCGTGAGCGACGCGTTGTAAGTCGCGTTATGTATCAGATGTCCGAGGGTAAAGAGCCTTGTTTTTCCGTCCGAGGTTTCTATCGCCTTTTCGAGTGTGTCGGACGCCCGCTTCACTCCGAAGCAGAACCCCGCGTTTTTTGCAACGGTAATACTTTTCGGTGTTCCGATCATTTTTCGTCACCGCCAAGCTCGCTTATTCTCGCAAAGAGGAGGTCTGTTATGCGTTCCGTTTCCTCGTTTCTCGGCTTTTCGGGATCGAACGCTATTTCCTCTGTTGTTATCGGTTTTCCTATCACAATGTCGATGCGGCGAAGGAAACGCCACCTGTTGTTTTTTATTTTCACGCGGACGGGAAGTGCGGGAACACCCGATTTGATAAGCACAAGTGCCGCACCTGTCTTGAATTTCGTTTCCTCCAAAGTCTTTCCTTTGCAGCGCGTTCCCTGCGGGAAAATGCCCGTGCAGTTGCCCTCTTTCAGAAGCTCTATTGTCTTTCGCACGGCGCCTATGTCGCCTGCGCCGCGGTTTACGGGATAAGCACCGAACGCGCGGATTATGTGCCGCAGAATCGGCACTTTGAACAGCTCTTTTTTTGCCATAAAAAGCGGTTCGGTCTTTTTCAGAACCGCGCAGATGCAGATGGGGTCAATCAGCGTCACGTGGTTCGAGCAGAGGAGAATACCGCCCTCTGTCGGCTCGTTTTCGAGTCCCGTGACGTGAACGCGGAAAATGAGTTTTACAAGCCACGCGAGCATTGCGTGAGCGACTTTGTAGGATTTTTTCATTTTCCCTTCCAGACCTTGCTTTCAATGATTTCGATGACGTGCGATACGCTTTCGTCAAGCCCGTACCCCGAATTGTCGAATATTACGGCATCGGGCGCGGGAACGCAGGGAGCAATATCGCGCTCGGAGTCATTTTTGTCGCGTTCGATCATCTCGCGCAGAACGTCGTCGTATTTTACGTCCATTCCTTTCGCTTTAAGCTCGTCGTATCGCCTTTTTGCGCGCGCTTCGGGCGACGCCGTCATAAATATCTTGACGTCGGCGTCGGGCAGAATTACCGTTCCGATGTCGCGGCCGTCCATAATTACGCTGTTTTTCCTTGCGATTTCGCGCTGCGTTTCGAGCAGAAACGCGCGAACCGCGCCTATTGCCGAAACAGCCGAGGCGTACATTGAAATTTCGGGTCTGCGTATTCTGTCTCCGAGGTTTTCGCCGCAGAGATAGACGCACTGAACACCGTCCTCGTATTTGATGTCGAGCTTTATTTCGGGAAGAAGAGCCTTCACCGCCGCTTCGTCGTGCGGATCAACGCCTTTTTCCTTTACATAGTAGCCTATGCTTCGGTAGAGAGCGCCCGTATCTACGTAGACTATTCCGAGTCTTGCCGAAACAGCCTTTGCAACGGTACTTTTTCCCGAACCGCTTGGACCGTCTATTGCAATTTTAATCATTGTTCCGTGTTCCTTTCAAGTAAAATCTTTTCCGCCGCGCTCGCACCCGCAAGTGCGCCCGTCGAAAAGGCAATTTGAAGATTGAAGCCGCCCGTGTAAGCGTCAACGTCTATGACCTCGCCCGCAAAGTAGAGATTTTCGATGAGCTTTGACTCCATTGTTTTCGGGGTTATTTCCTTTACACATATGCCGCCCGACGTTACGATAGCCTCGTCTATCGGTCTGAATCCGAGGAGCGGAATTTCAAAATGCTTTAAGAGCGATACGAGCCTTTGTCGTTCTTCTTTCGTTATCGAATTTACTTTTTTTGCGACGTCTATTCCCGAAAGCGAGACGACCGTAGCTATCATTTTTTGCGGCAGAAGATCGGAAAGGGAATTGGCGAAATCCCTGTTTGCGTACTTCCCGAAATCGGAGAGCAGACGCGTGTCCAGTTTTTTTTCGTCGAGCGCGGGTTTGAGGTCGATAACGGCGGCATATTTTCCGCGGCAAATGTCGCGAATGTGAGCCGATGCGCTCAGAACGAGCGGACCCGTCAGACCGAAATGAGTAAACATCATTTCGCCCATTTCTTCAAATACTGTTTTCCCGTTTTCTCTGTTTTTTATGCGCAGGGTTACGTTTTTCAGCGAAAGTCCCTGCATTTCGCGGCAAATGTGTCCGTCCTCAACTATTGGTACAAGGGACGGCAGAATTTCGCTTATGCTGTGTCCTACCTCGCGTGCCATGCGGTAACCGTCGCCGTCAGAACCTGTTGCGGGATAGGACCTTCCGCCCGTGCATAGAATTACGGCGTCAAAGACGTATTTTTTTCGAGAGCTTTCAAGTCCCGTTATGCGTCCGTTTTCCGCCGTAAGGTGCGTGACCTTTTCATTTATTACATGTACGCCTTTTTCGCGGCATACTTTTTTCAGCGCATTTACTATATCGGAGGCTTTATCGGAAACAGGGAAAACACGCTTTCCGCGTTCTGTTTTGAGCGGTACTCCCGCGCCTTCAAAGAACGTTTTCACGTCCTCCGACGAAAAAAAGTTGTATGCCGAATAGAGAAATCGCGGATTTTTTGTGACCGAGGCGAAAAATTCGTCCGCTGTGCAGTCGTTTGTCACGTTGCAGCGACCCTTGCCCGTTATTCCGAGCTTTCTGCCGAGCCTCTCGTTCTTTTCGAAAAGGGTGACGGGAATGCCGTATTCCGCAGCTTCTATCGCCGCGAGCATTCCCGCTGCGCCTCCTCCTATGACGGCAATTCCGTGCATATCAGACATTGTCCTTGTCATATACGTCGTATTCGTCCCAGATTGCTTCGAGCTTTTTGAGCTGTTCGCTGAAAAGCTCCTGTTTTTTTCTTGAAACGGCGACGATAACGGCATTTATAATGCTGAGCGGAGCGACGAGAGAATCGACGTATGATACCATGTCGCTCTCGGCAGTGAGAAGCTGATCGGCAAACGATGCGATGGGGGACATATGACTGTCCGTCAGGGCTATGACATTCGCGCCGACCTCTTTCGCGTATTCGACGGCGTTGATTATACGCTTCGAGTAGCGCGGGAAACTGATTGCGAACATCGTGTCGTCCTTCGAAAGGTGCATAATCTGCTCAAACATTTCGCTTCCCGACGTTGTCTGAACGAATTGAATGTTGTCAAAGACCATGCGCAGATTGTAGTTGAGGAATCCCGCGAGCGTCGATGACGAGCGCACGCCGATGATGAATATTTTGCGCGCCGAAACAAGTTTTTCGATCGCATCGCCAAAGGCTTTTCTGTCGATGGCGTCAAGTGTGTGCTTTATTCTGTCCGCGTCCGAGACGAGTACTTTTTCGAGCATATCGCCGTTTCCGATGAGGTCGTTCGTCACCTCTATGCGCTGAACCGACGTTAGCATATTGCGAATAAGTTCTTGCAGGGAACGCTGGAATTCGGGATAGCCTTCAAAACCGAGCTCGTTCGCAAAGCGCACAACGGTCGACTCCGAAACACCGACGAGACTGCCGAGCTTTGAAGCGGTCATATAAGCCGCTTTTTCATAGTGTTCGAGGACAAACGCCGCGATCAGCCTTTGTCCCTTAGAAAATTTAGGCATCTGGTTTCTGATCGAAGCTAAGAGATCTCTTTTCATGATGTACCTCGCTTTTTTTGACTTCTCCCCATTATAAAACAAATCCGTGAAAAAGTCAATCAGTTTTTGATTTTTTTACCCTGTACGTCAAAATAGACAAAAATCGACTTCATTTTTTGTTGATTTTTTATCGTAAAAATTTCAAAAAAACTATTTACAAATTGCAGAAGATGTGGTAAACTATAAATAACATGTGAACGGGTTGCGGAATGAACCCGAAAAATTCACATAAAAATCAGTTATCCGAAAACACCGTACGGCAGATGCGTAAAGATAGTGTTATGAGATACGTTTCATAATATTAAATCGTCCGAAATAAAAACGGGCGGTCAGCGTTTGCGCCGAGGCGGTCATATCGAATCGCTTTTCGGTGCTTTTTTGTGCAGAAAGACAGAAAAGCCGGGTAGGAAAGCGAAAGATGTTTTCGGGAAAAGCCAAGAAAGACGGAGGAAAGAAAAATGAATCTCATCTACGGCGTAAAAGACAAACCCAAGTTCGGACACCTTATCGTGTTCGCGTTCCAGCAGCTCCTCGCAATCCTCGCGGCAACGATTGCCGTACCTACAATCATCGGTAACGGAATGAGCCAGTCGGCGGCACTCTTCGGAGCAGGCGTCGGAACAATCGTTTATCTTCTCTTTACAGGTTTCAGAAGCCCCGTGTTCCTCGGCTCGTCGTTTGCATTCATCGGTTCGATGTTCGCAGCGTTTGCGGGCGGTGTTTCGATGCAGCTCGGTTATCTCGGACTTATCCTCGGTGCTGTTTTCGCAGGTCTCGTTTACGTTGTAATCGCACTTATCGTAAAGGTTGCGGGCGTTAAATGGATCGACAAGCTTATGCCCGCCGTCGTTATCGGTCCTACGGTTTCGATAATCGGTCTTTCGCTCGCGGCAAACGCTGTATCCGACCTCACAAAGGGAAAAGTCCTCGATGAGGCAGGCAATTCGACCGCAAGCGTATATGTAGCGCTTGTATGCGGACTTGTAACGCTCTTTACGGTTATGATCTGCTCCGTTTACGGCAAGAAAATGGTAAAACTCATACCGTTCATTCTCGGTATTCTTGCGGGCTACGCTGCGGCTTCGATATTCACCGTAATCGGTATCGCAACAGACAATACGGCTCTTCAAGTTATTGATTTCAGCGTGTTCAAGGGTCTTTCGATATTCTCCGTTCCCGATTTCTCCTTCCTTGAAGCGATTAAGGGTGTTAAAGAAGTTAACGGTCAGTACATAGCAACGATAGCGGTTGCGTATATTCCCGTAGCGTTCGTTGTCTTCGCCGAGCATATCGCGGATCACAAAAACCTCTCCTACATAATCGAGCATGACCTTCTCAAAGACCCCGGACTTCACAGAACTCTTCTCGGTGACGGTGTCGGTTCCGCTGTCGGCGGTATCTTCGGCGGCTGCCCGAATACGACATACGGCGAAAGCGTCGGTTGTGTCGCAATCACGGGTAACGCCTCGGTTGTTACTATCCTCGCAACGGCGATCCTCGCAATGGCAATCTCGTTCTTCGGTCCTTTCGTAACATTCCTTGCAACAATTCCGAACTGCGTAATGGGCGGCGTTTGCATAACACTTTACGGCTTCATCGCGGTAAGCGGACTTAAAATGATACAGAAAGTCGACCTCGGCGAAAATCATAACCTCTTCGTAGTTTCCACAATACTCATAACGGGTATAGGCGGACTCACAGTCTCCTTCGGCAAGGTAACGATCACATCTATCGCCTGCGCACTTATCCTCGGTATTCTCGCGAATGTGTTCCTCTCAAAGGGCAAAAAGACAGAGAGCGAAGATAAGTAATAAAAAAGCGAATAAATTAAGAAAGCGGACGCTTCGGCGTCCGCTTTCTTTATCGAAATTTTTCTCCGAAAGTGCTTTCGAGAATTCCTTTGAGATAACCTATTGCAAAAAGCCTTCCGAGAGCATCGTATCCGGGGACGTCTTTCTTTTCTCCCGACATTGTCGGAACGTGATCGACTCTTATCGGGCAGTCGATGCCGTGATCCCGATAAATTTTCATTACGTCCGCCATCGAAATTTCCCCGTTATCATGAAAAGTTTCTCTGAAATCGGTTTTTGTTCCTGCTACGTTGCGAAAATGTATGAAGAATATTTTGTTTGCGAGTGCGCTGACGGCATTTTCAAGGTTTTCGCCCATAAGATGATAACATGCCTGGCAGAAAGTCACTCCCAGAAAATCCGAATTAACAATACTTATCCCTTTTTTGATGCTTTCAAGACTTGTAAAGATCCTTCCGACCTTTCCGAGAGAGGAAATTGGCGGATCGTCGGGATGCAGAGCGAGCTTTATTTCGTACTTTTCCGCGTATGGAATAACGGCTTTTATAAAATATTCATAGTTTTTCCACACTTTTTCTGCGGGCAATGAAAAGCCGTCATCTCGGAAGTCTGATATTCTGAACCCCGTGACACGCGCGTTTCCTCTTTCGGGGATATCGGACGATGTGCGTGTCCAGCCGTAGTGTGCCATAAAATTGAAGCATATTGTGTTTACGGTCGTTTCGTGAAGATTTTTCAGGAGAGCAATGAATTTTTCTATGCACTCGTCGCGCTCTTTGTCTCCGAGTTTTATATGGTCGTGAAGTTCGTTCGGCAGCGGCTCGACGATAGTCGGCACAAAACCGAAGGCACTGAATTTTTTCATCACGTCTGTGATTTGCGCTCGGTCTGTCACATCGAAATTGTTTTCGGGAAGGCGTATTGTTGCCGCTTTTACACCGCATTCGCGTGCTATGTACCATGTCGGATCGGGTGTCGGGCGCAGATAGTCCGTTATTATCATACTTAACCACCTCTTTTCTTATATTATATCTTTTTTTTGAGCAGGAATCTACTACAATATTACGAAACAAAAACTTTTTTCGCCTCCCGAAAGCGACATATTTCACGAGCGCATCGTAATATAATAGATACAGCGCACGGGAGGTGAGACGATGGATAATACGGTGTACGCCGATCTGCTGTTCCTTATTGATTTCAGTATGGATTTTCTCACCTTTTATATCGTCGCGAGGCTTTTGAGGCAGAGACCGAAGATAATCCGAATGTGTTCGGCGTCGGCGATGGGCGGAGTTTATTCGGTGATTTCGCTCGGAATAAACGTCGGCAGACTTCCCGCTCTCGTTTTCGATATTTTCGTATGCTTTGTGATGTGTATGACGGTTTTCCTTGAAAAAGACCCGAAACGTTTTCGGAAAATGCCGCTGTATACGCTCCTTTATTTCACCGTATCCGCGCTTCTCGGCGGCGTTATGACGGTCATATACGGCTTTCTCAACCGCAGACGACCGAGCGACGCTTCTGTCGGGCGTAACGAACTTTCCCTCTGGGTTTTCGGCTTTGTCGCGCTTTTAAGCGGCCTTGTCACTCTCCTCGGCGGCAATCTTCTCGGCAGAACCTCGCGCGCAAAGATAGGACGGCTGACAGTGCGCCTCGGCGCGAGGAAGGTTACGTTTGAAGCGATGTCCGACAGCGGAAACCTGCTCCGCGACCCGATAGGCGGCAGAGACGTCGTTGTCGTTGACGGAAAAAAAGCGCGGAATATCGTCCCGTCGCTTGCGCTTTCGGACGCGGGAGCGCTTCCCGACGAAATGAAAAAGCGCGTGCGAATGATCCCGGTCAGAACCGCGTCGGGCGAGGGACTGCTCGAAGCGTTTGTTCCCGACGATGTTCTTCTCCTTTATGACGGCACGGAGAAGCATATAGACGTTCTTATAGCCGTTTCAAAAAGCGATCTTGACGGCGGCGAGTGCGAAGCGATAGTTCCCGCCGACTACTTTACATAATATATAAAAAGGAGTAGCGAAATGAACACTACGGTAAGCGATTGCATTAAAAAAAGCTGCGTTATGCTCCGTCGGGCATATGAAAAGCTGATGAATTCCGACGGAAAAGGCGTTTTTTACATAAACGGACCCGACGTTCTTCCGCCGCCTCTCGGAAAAGAAGCGGAAGCCGAGGCAATAGAGAATCTTGAAACTGACGAAAACGCCCGCGTGCTTCTCGTGGAGCATAATCTGCGCCTTGTTGTCTATATCGCAAAGAAATTTGAGAACACGGGTATCGGAATAGAGGATCTCATTTCGATCGGCACGATAGGGCTGATAAAAGCGATAAATACATTCCGCTCCGATAAGAATATCAAGCTCGCGACCTATGCCTCGCGCTGTATCGAGAATGAAATACTTATGTATATAAGAAAGCGGAGTAACGCGAAGTGCGAGATGTCGATAGACGAACCGCTCAATGTCGATTGGGACGGTAACGAACTTCTCCTCTCGGATACGATAGGGAGCGACGAGGGGAATATTTCCGAGGAAATTGAGGCTGCGGAGGAAAGACAGATGATACGAGATGCCGTTTCGAGGCTCGGCGAGCGCGAGAGAATAATTATCGAAATGCGGTACGGTATGGGCGGCAGGGAAGAGATGACACAGAAAGAGGTTGCCGACGCGCTCGGAATATCGCAGTCCTATATATCGCGCCTTGAAAAGCGGATAATCAAGCATCTTCGCGAGGAGATAGCGGGTAAATATTAAAAACCGGGTGTAGAAAAACTCATTTTGAGTTTTTCTGCACCCGTAAAAAATTGCCCGCGGGGAAATTTTTATGAGGGAGAAAATCCCCGCAGGCGGCGTATGCTGTTATTTATCGACCCTGTTGAGTGCGGGGTATTCCGCATATGTCTTTTCGATAGCGGCGATACAAGCGTCTCTGTTCGCTTCGACAGCGGAAGCGACTGCGACAGAGTTCTTGCTTACAAGACCCGAAAGCGCACTGCTCAGATTTGAAACCCAGCCGTAAGGCCATGAAGCCTCGATACCTCTCGTGCCTCTTATGAGCGCGAGAACGTCGATAGATTCCTGACGTCCGAGAGCTTTGAGAGAAACGTGAATATCGTAGTATCTCGGAAGAAGATCAGCGTAGCTCTTGTATGTGAGGTAGTC
>CAKRPQ010000050.1 GCA_934385225.1 uncultured Eubacteriales bacterium | reverse complement strand
GTGGTAGTACCGGGACTTATGAAACTCGGATATTCGGCCGACGACGCGCTTGATTACGCCGTCGCCGCATGCTGGGAATTTCTTATTCCGGGCAAAAGCGCGGAAGTGCCGAACATTGCAACTCTTGATTTTCCGCGCGTAACACTCGACGGAATTATAAAAAGTATTGAAGATGCCTCGTCATTTGACGACGTACTCTCTGTCGTCAAAGAAAGCATTACGGCAGAATGTGCGGAAGTTATAAAAGAGACTTGTTCACACGCGGAATGGTGGTGTCGAGGAAGAGAGCTTTCACTTCTTTCGGTCTTTATCGGAGATTGCACAAAAACGCTCATTCCGTGCTATAACGGCGGTGCCAAATACACAAATTACGGTTGCCACGGCGCAGGCATATCCGTTGCGGCAGATTCTCTCGCTGCCGTAAAAGCAGCGGTTTTTGACAAGAAAATGATAAGTAAAGACGAACTTACAGCGGCTCTGCGGGACAACTTTTCGGGAGAAAACGGCAGAAGAGTTCGTGCGATTCTCAAATCATGCCCCAAAATGGGCAACGATGACGACTGCGCTGACGACATCGCATGCGAACTTATGAAAACATTCTCCGAACATATGAACAACATTCCGAACGACAGAGGCGGCGTTTTCAGAGCAGGTACGGGAAGCGCACAGGATTACGTTTTTCTTGGCGAAAAATGCCCTGCAACACCCGACGGAAGACTTGCATTCAACCCATATCCGTCAAGTTATTCTCCCGCACTCGGAGTTAAAACCGCGGGGCTACTCTCGGTCGCCCGTTCGTTTACAAAATACGATCTAAGCAACATAATAAACGGCGGACCGCTCACAATAGAGGTTCACAACTCGGTTTTCAGAAACGAGGAAGGAATACGCAAAGTCGCGCAGTTTGTAAAAGCGTTTATCACACTCGGAGGTCATCAGCTTCAAATAAACTCGGTAAATAAGGACATTCTTCTCGACGCAAAGGCTCACCCCGACAAGCATCGTGATCTTATTGTCAGAGTATGGGGATGGAGCGGATATTTTTGCGAGCTTGATGAAAAATTCCAAGATCAAATAATCCAAAGGCTCGAATATACGTCTTAAAGAAGGCGGTAATGCATCGGTATTTTACGATACTTTTTCCATTTATAAAAAACAAACATATTTATAAAATCTGTGTGCTTTTTATAATTGACTTAATCAGCTCCGTATGGTAAAATATTTATATAAAACGGAGGCATTATATGGAACTTAAAATACCCGCAAATCTTAAAGAAAACGAAGAATTTGTCTTTACCGTTCCGCCTTGCGATGTCGAAAAATCCGATTTTATCGACATACATATGCCCGATTTTTCGGCAAAAGCAGGCGACGACGGCTACTACGTTCACCCCTACAACGGCGGAAGCCTTACATATTTCGGAGAACGCGAGGACTGCGACCTTTTTGATGACGACATCGGCGGCACGGCGGTAACGATGCCGATTTTCGGCGTAAAAAAAGGCGAGAGGGCGTACCTTGTTATCTGCGAGGGTATGACCTATGACTCAAAGTTTGTTATAAAAGTCAAAAGCGGCGTGTACTCCTGTTTTCTGCGCGTCGACACGGACGGCGGAATCCCATACGAGCCGATAATTCTTCGCGTTATCGCGCTCCGCGGCGACTACAACGACATCGCAAAGGCTTACAGAAAATACAGATTTGAGCGCGGCGACTGCACGCCTATATGCGAGAGAAAAAAAGAAGAACCGATGCTCGGATACCTTGAAGATTCGGTAAATATTCGCATTCGCATGGGCTGGAAGCCAGTCCCGCCCGAAATCGAAGAACAAACGGACGAAAACGAACCCGAAATGAAAGTTGCCTGCACATTTGCGGACATTGAAATTCTCATCGACGAACTTAAAAAGAACGGCGTCGAAAAAGCAGACATCTGTCTTGTCGGTTTTAACAAGAGCGGACACGACGGCAGATGGCCGCAGCTCTTCCCTATCGAACCGAAATTCGGCGGCGAGGAAGGACTGCGGAAGCTCGTCAAAAAAGCAAAAGACGCGGGATACTTGATAAACGTTCACACGAACGCGATAGACGGTTATTCGATCGCGGAAAATTTTACGCCCGACATCGTAATGAAGAACAAAGACGGAAGTCTAAGCACCCACCCGACCTCGTTCAGTGCCGGAAAGCCGTACAGGCTCTGTCCGCCCGCTTCGTATGATTACTTTGTTCACAACCTTGACAGACTGAAAGAGTTCGACCTTTACGGTTGCCACTACATCGACTGTCTGACAATAGTTCCCGCGCGCCGCTGCTACGATCCCGCCCACCCGCTGACAAAACGCGAATGGACGGAAAATATGAACCGTTTTCTTGCCGCCGCAAAGAACAGATTCGGCGCAGTTTCGTCCGAGGGCGGAATGGATTTCGCCGCAGGACTTCTCGACTACACTTTCTACTCCTCATGGAAGCTCCTTACACCGAAGGAACGCACAATCATTGACGAATTTATTCCGCTATGGGCAATAGTTTATCACGGAACTATCCTCTATAACGTTTCGACGGAGACTGTCAACTATTCGGTGAAAGATCCGAAAACGCGCCTTAAACTTTTTGAATACGGAGGAAGACCGTCGGCATACTGTTTTTCTCGTTTTCAAAGCGGAAATATTGATTTTCTCGGACTTCAGGATATTGCGTGGAGCGCGGGCGACAAAGACGGAATTGCGCTCGCCGCAAAGCAGATTTCGGAAGAAAGCGCGGACGTTCGCCGTCTTTTTGGAACTTCGGAAGCCTTTATCGACAGGCACGAAAAAATTTCGGACGGCGTTTTCCGATTGACTTATTCAAACGGAACAGTCGTTACGGTCGACTACAATGACTGCTCGGTAGCTATAAACAATAAATAAAAGAAGGGGCTGTCCCAAAACTTATTTGGAGTTTCGGGGCACCTCTTTTTTCTTTGCTTCTTGACAAATATTGTCAAATATGCTATTATTATACAAACAAATCCGAAAGGAAAACAATATGTACATTAAAACCTTAAAATTGATTTTGACAGCATTATCACTTTTGTTTATGATCGTTCTCTCTGTTTCGGCAGAGGACATTATTAAAAATGAGAGCAGCGGTGTAAACGGAGACAATATAACCTATACTCTGAGTACAGACGGTGTATTGACGATAAGCGGAAAAGGTGAAATGGCAAATTACTTTGCTACGGCTTCACCGTGGGATAACGAAAAATCAAAGATCACCTCGGTAATTATTGAAGGTGAAATTACAAACATCGGGAGCGGCGCCTTCGCTCACACCGAAAATCTTACCGACATAAAGATTTTAAGCAACATAAAAAGCATTGACGATTATGCATTTAAGAATTGTTTTAAGCTGTCGTCGGTAGATTTGCCCGAAAGTGTTACCCACATAGGAGATCATGCCTTTGAAGGGTGCAAATTCAATGCCGTCAATCTCCCGCAAAATCTTAAAAGTATCGGCAAGAGCGCATTCGGCTTCTGTTTTTTCCTTTCGTCCGTAGACATTCCGAGTAGCGTCACCGACATAGCTGATTCGGCATTTGAAAGTTGCACAAGGCTTGCGTCCGTAAATATAGGGAGCGGACTTTCGACCATCGGCAACTTGATTTTCGGGGACTGCATAAGTCTTGCAAAAATTGATGTTTCGGAGGAGAACGAAAACTACACGGACGACGGCGGTGTAATGTTCTCAAAAGACAAAACTACGCTTATCTGCTACCCCGACGGACTGCAAGCGGACACATATGTGATTCCGTCATATGTAAAAAACATCGGCAGTTACGCCTTTGAAAACTACTCCGGACTTAAAAAAGTCGTGATTTCGGAAAGCGTAACAAACATAGCCGATTGCGCTTTTTATGCCTGTTTTGAACTTGAAACGGTAGAAATTCCCGAAAGCGTCGAATGTATCGGGAACACGGCATTTCTGCTTTGCCGCGCACTTAAAAGCATTAAAATACCGAAAAGCGTTAAAAGCATAGGAACCTACCCTTTCGGCGGTTGCGAGTCTCTCGTCTCGCTTGAAGTTTCACCCGAAAACGATTTTTACACGGCGGACGAGAACGGTGTTCTGTTTAACAAAGACAAAACGGAGCTTATTTACGCTCCGAGACATCTGAAAAATTCATACGCCATTCCGAGCGGTGTAAAAACGGTTTGCAGACAAGCGTTTTATGACTGCCAGTTTCTCACGCGAATGGAAATTCCGAGCAGCGTGACCCTCTTCGGTATGGACGCAATATCCCACTGTTATAATATAAACAACATTTATTATATGGGAACCGAGGAAGAATGGGGCAAGTTATGGGATTTTGAGAAAAATTACGAGCCGGGTCTCTGCGATCCCACGGTAAACACTCCGCCGAGCAACGCAAAAATTCACTTTATGAGCGAAATGCCGTCTGGCGATCCCGTAACGTCGGAGAGCGAGCAGGACAGCACCATTCAAGCGCCGAGAACTGATACCAAGACAGTCGAAAGCACCGAAAAGCAAGAGGAAATTACGGCGGATGTTACCTCTTCCGCCGAAAATATCTCTCAAAAGGATTCAAACATACGCACTATCGGCTTCTACATTATTGCAGCGTTCATTTTGGCGGCAATAATTACGGTCTTTGCGGCAGTAAAAAAACAGAAAAAGAAATAAATTACGTCTGTTACCAAGCGAAACAACAAAAAAGCCGAGCTGTAAAGCTCGGCTTTTTTTGTTTATTTTTCGGTAAAAAGCTCTTATCTTCGATTATTCGTCGTCTGTGAAATCCATTCCGACGTGGTCGACTTCGATCTCGCGGTACTTCTCCATACCTGTTCCCGCAGGGATCAGCTTACCGATAATGACGTTCTCTTTAAGACCGATAAGGTTATCGACCTTGCCCTTGATTGCGGCATCGGTAAGAACTTTTGTTGTCTCCTGGAACGACGATGCGGAGAGGAAGGATTCGGTTTGAAGCGCTGCCTTCGTGATACCGAGAAGCTCTCTCGTTCCCGTAGCGGGAACAAGCTCCTTGCCCGTGCTCTTTGCGAGTTCTTCGATTCTCTCGTTTGCTTCCTCAAATTCATTGATATCAATGAGAGAGCCGAGAAGAAGCTCTGTATCGCCTGCGTCGTCAACTCTGATCTTTCTCGTCATCTGACGTGCGATTATCTCGACGTGCTTATCGTTGATATCAACCGACTGCGAACGGTAAACGCTCTGCGTTTCACGGATAATATAATCGTAAACGGCGTCAAGTCCCTGTATTCTCTTAATATCTGCGGGACTCTTCGAACCCTTTGTGAGTGCTTCGCCGAGAGTTACCTTATCGCCGTCCTCAACCGTGATTGCCCAACCGTAAGGAATGGGGTATCTGACAGGCTCGCCGCCGTCATCGGGGTGAACGACAATTTCGGTTGTATGAGTCGCTTCGTTAAGCCTTGTATGGACAGTTCCCGCGACTTCTGCAAGGATCGCTGTCTTCTTCGGCGTTCTTGCCTCGAAAAGTTCCTCGACACGGGGAAGACCCTGTGTAATATCCGATCCCGCGATACCGCCGCTGTGGAACGTTCTCATCGTAAGCTGTGTACCCGGCTCACCGATGGACTGTGCCGCAATGACACCGACAGCCTCACCTACGCTGACAAGTCTGCCCGACGCAAGGTCTGCACCATAGCAACGCGCGCAAACACCGTGCTTTGCATGACACTGGATAAGCGTGCGTATATATACCTGCTCGATGCCTGCGTCAATTATCTTCTTAACATCGTCGTCGCCGAGCATTACGTCGTCCTCAACGAGAACCTCGCCCGTTTTCGGGTCGGTAACGGATCCCATTGTGAATCTGCCGAACAGTCTGTCTTTAAGCGGCTCGATTACGTTGCCCTCTTCATTGACGATGGCACTTACCCAAGCGCCCTTTGTCGTGTCGCACTTTTCCTCGCGGACGATAACGTCCTGCGAAACGTCAACGAGACGTCTTGTAAGGTAACCTGAGTCTGCGGTACGGAGCGCGGTATCGGAAAGCGATTTACGCGAGCTCTTCGCGCCCATGAAGTACTCGAAAATCTTCATTCCTTCGCGGAAGTTCGATTTAATCGGGATCTCCATCGTCTTACCTGTTGCCGAGAACATAAGTCCGCGCATACCCGCGAGCTGACGCATCTGTGCCATAGAACCACGCGCACCCGAATCACTCATTATCTTGATCGGGTTATAACGGCTGAGGCTGTTTTGAAGTTTTGCGGTAACGTCGTTCGTCGTTTTATCCCAAACGGCGATGACTGCCTTATATCTTTCCTCTTCGGAAAGTTCACCCATCATATAGTGTTCGGAAATCTGTTCAACCGTCTTCTGTGCGTCGGAGAGTATAACCTGCTTCTCGGGCGGAACGGTCATATCGTAAACGGAGATGGAGAACGACGCTCTTGTGGAGTACTTGTAGCCCATTTCCTTGATATGGTCAAGAACTTCGGCGGTTACGGCAAAGCCGTGGTACTTTATGCAGCGGTCAATTATCTGACCGAGCTGTTTCTTGCCCGTGACAAACATAATTTCAAGGTCAAGAAGGTTATTTTCGTTTCTCTCGACAAATCCGAGATCCTGCGGAAGCTCTTTATTGAAGATAAGGCGTCCGAGAGTTGCGTCGATAATGCCCGAATGAAGCACGCCGTCGATCTCTCTTTCCATTCTCACCTTTATCTTTGCGTGAATACCGAGCTCTCCGTTTGCGTAAGCCATCATAGCTTCGTCAAAGTTGCGGAAGTATCTTCCCTCGCCCGGCTCGCCGTCCTTTTCCATTGTGAGGTAGTAAGAACCGAGAACCATATCCTGGGAAGGAACGGTAACGGCACGTCCGTCACAAGGTTTCAGGAGGTTATTCGCCGAAAGCATAAGGAATCTCGCCTCTGCCTGTGCCTCTGCCGAAAGCGGAACGTGTACGGGCATCTGGTCACCGTCGAAGTCGGCGTTGAACGCGGTACAAACGAGCGGGTGAAGTTTTATTGCTCTGCCGTCAACGAGGACAGGCTCGAACGCCTGTATCGAAAGACGGTGAAGCGTGGGCGCACGGTTAAGCAGAACGGGGTGTTCCTTTATAACGTTTTCGAGTGCGTCCCAGACTTCGGGATATACTCTGTCTATCTTCTTCTGTGCGTCCTTTACGTTCGTCGCCTTCTGCATTTCGACAAGTCTCTTTACAACGAAAGGCTTGAACAGTTCGAGAGCCATCTCTCGAGGCAGACCGCACTGGTAAATTTTAAGGTTAGGACCTACGACGATAACCGAACGTCCCGAATAGTCGACACGTTTACCGAGAAGGTTCTGACGGAAACGACCCTGCTTACCGCGGAGCATCTCGGAGAGCGATTTAAGCGGTCTGTTGCTGGGTCCCGTAACGGGTTTTCCGCGTCTTCCGTTATCGATAAGTGCGTCAACAGCCTCTTGAAGCATTCTCTTCTCGTTTCTGATAACGATTTCGGGAGTGTGGATCTCTTGGAGCTTTTTAAGGCGGTTATTTCTCGCGATAACTCTGCGGTAAAGCTCGTTTATATCGGACGATGCGAAACGTCCGCCGTCAAGCTGTACCATAGGACGGATATCGGGCGGAATAACGGGAAGCACGTCAAGGATCATCCAATCGACGTGGTTGCCCGACTTTCTGAACGCTTCAACGACTTCAAGACGCTTGATAACACGTGTCTTTTTCTGACCCGTCGCGGTAACAAGCTCGTCGCGGAGTTCCTTTGAAAGCTGTTCGATATCAATTTCACGGAGAAGCTCGCGTATTGCCTCTGCGCCCATTCCGACGCGAAAGGCGTTATCGTACATTTCGCGCGCTTCGGTGTACTGCTTTTCGGTGAGTACCATTCCCTTTTGAAGGGGTGTCATACCCGGGTCAAGAACGACGTTCTGCGCAAAGTACAGAACCTGTTCGAGCTGCTTCGGAGACATATCAAGCACGAGCGCCATACGAGAAGGTATAGCCTTAAAGTACCAGATATGCGAAACGGGAGCCGCAAGCTCGATATGACCCATTCTTTCGCGGCGCACTTTCTTTGTAGTTACGTCAACGCCGCACTTTTCACATTTATGGACTTCTTTATTGTGCGAATTTTTATACTTTCCGCACATACAAGCACCGTCCTTTGTAGGACCGAAAATACGCTCGCAGAAAAGTCCGCCGACTTCGGCTTTAAGTGTTCTGTAATTTATCGTTTCGGGCTTTGTGACCTCGCCGTATGACCATTCTCTGATCATATCGGGCGAAGCAAGACTTATTTTTATAGCGGCAAATTCATTATGTTCCATTATATAACCTCAATCCGTGCGCTTGCACGGCAATTCCTCTTTTTATAGATTTTGGTACTTCGGGTGCGGTTTCCCGCACCCCAAAGCGGAAGATTCAAGCTGTTTTATCCGATTTTCCTCGGGTTAATCCGAAATATAGCCGTCCGAATCGTCACCGTCACCGTCATCTATGGTGTCGATCCCGAAATCTTCGTCGGAATACGCTTCATCTTCATCATCCATCGGAATTTCGTCACCGTTTTCATCGGTCACTGTATAGGAATCATAAATATCCTTAGTTTCAACGTCGCCTTTCATCTCGTCGTCATCGTCAAAACGAATGTCGGGCTTACGCTTATACGGAAGAGGATCGTCCTCATTGCAGAGCGTTGAGAGCTTGATCTCCTCGCCGTTCTTATCAAGTACGCGAACATCAAGCGCAAGAGATTGAAGCTCCTTGACAAGTACCTTGAAGGATTCGGGAACACCCGGTGTAGGTAGATTCTGCCCCTTGATGATAGCCTCGTATGCCTTGCGGCGTCCGGTAATATCGTCACTCTTGACAGTGAGTATCTCTTGCAGGGTATATGCCGCGCCGTATGCTTCAAGCGCCCAGACTTCCATTTCTCCGAAACGCTGGCCGCCGAACTGCGCTTTACCGCCGAGAGGCTGCTGCGTAACAAGAGCGTAAGGACCGTTGGAACGTGCGTGGATCTTATCGTCAACAAGGTGGTGGAGTTTAAGGTAGTACATTATACCGACCGTAACGGGGTTATCGAAGGGCTCGCCCGTTCTGCCGTCGTAAACTATTCTCTTACCGTCGATAACGCGGAGAAGTCCCGCATTATAAAGCTCGTTCCATTCGTCCGAACCGTACTTGATATTTTCGTCAATTCTTTGGAGGTCCGTCTTTCCGTTTTCAAGCTGAACGGTCTTAAAGACAGCCTTGCCGTCAACGTTCTCGCCGGGGAGTATCTCGCGGCAATATCCCGCGCTATGCAGGCACTCGATAATATCTTTCTCGTTTGCACCGTCAAAGACAGGCGTCATTATCTTCCAGCCGAGTCTCTTCGCCGCGATACCGAGGTGAACTTCAAGAACCTGACCGATATTCATTCGGGAAGGAACGCCCAGCGGGTTAAGAACTATATCAAGCGGTGTTCCGTCGGGCAGGAACGGCATATCCTCTGGCGGAAGTATTCTCGAAACGACACCCTTATTACCGTGACGACCTGCCATCTTATCTCCGACGGAGATCTTTCTCTTCTGAGCAAGATAAACTCTTACGACTTTATTTACGCCTGTCGGGAGATCGTCGCCGTTCTCGCGCGAGAACACCTTGACATCGACAACTATACCCGATTCGCCGTGCGGAACGCGGAGAGACGTGTCTCTGACTTCTCTCGCCTTTTCACCGAATATCGCGCGCAGAAGTCTTTCCTCGGCGGTGAGTTCCGTTTCGCCCTTCGGCGTAATCTTACCGACAAGGATATCGCCCGCGCGAACCTCTGTTCCCTTCTTTATGATACCCTCTGCGTTAAGGTCGCGGAGCGCGTCCTCGCCGACGTTGGGTATTTCTCTTGTAATCTCCTCGGGACCGAGCTTTGTGTCTCTCGCTTCATGCGAATATTCCTCGATATGGAGCGATGTGTAAACGTCGTTTCTGACGAGCTTCTCGTTAAGAAGAACGGCGTCCTCGTAGTTATAGCCCTCCCATGTCATGAAGCCGATAAGGGCATTTTTACCGAGCGAAACTTCGCCATTGCTCGTTGCGGGGCCGTCGGCGATGACCTGTCCCTTATCTATCTCGTCTCCGACGCTTACAATGGGTCTCTGGTTTACGCACGTTCCCTGGTTGGTTCTCTTAAATTTAATGAGTTTATATACATCTTTAAGTCCCGCTTCGGTACGGATAACGATAGTATCCGCATCAACGTTCTCGACAGTTCCCGAATTTCTTGCAAGGACAACTACGCCGGAATCGCAAGCTGCCTGATATTCCATACCCGTTCCGACAATCGGAGACTCGGTAATCATAAGCGGCACTGCCTGCTTCTGCATGTTCGAGCCCATGAGCGCACGGGTGTTATCGTCGTTTTCAAGGAACGGAATCATTGCCGTGGCAACCGAAACGACCATCTTCGGCGAAACGTCGATAAGATCGACCTTGCTTGCCTCGATTTCAATGAAGTCAGCCTTATCTCTCGCGGTGACTTTCTTATTCATGAACTTGCCGTTCTCGTCGATCGGCTCGTTCGCCTGTGCGATTATATATTTATCCTCGACGTCGGCGGTCATATAAATAACCTCGTCGGTGACGTAGCTGTCGATTTCGCCGCTTGCGTTCGTCTCATGTCTGACAACGCGGTAGGGTGCTTCGATAAAGCCGTAATCGCTTATACGCGCGTAGGTCGAAAGATAGGAAATAAGACCGATGTTAGGTCCTTCAGGTGTCTCGATAGGACACATTCTGCCGTAGTGAGTATAGTGAACGTCTCGAACGTCGAAAGACGCGCGGTCACGCGAAAGACCGCCGGGACCGAGTGCCGAAAGACGTCGCTTATGCGTGAGTTCCGCGAGCGGGTTCGTCTGATCCATGAACTGCGAAAGCTGTGAAGAACCGAAGAACTCTCTTATCGCAGTCGCAACAGGACGAATATTGATAAGTGCCTGAGGCGTGAGCTTTTCGTTATCCTGCGTGGTCATTCTTTCTTTGATGATCTTATCCATTCTCGTGAAGCCTATGCGCATCTGGTTCTGGAGCTGTTCGCCGACAGAACGGATACGACGGTTTCCGAGGTGGTCGATATCGTCCGTGACACCGACGTCATGCGAAAGACCGAGGATATAGTTTATCGTTGCAAAAATATCGTCTTTTGTGATATGCTTCGGGCAAAGCTCGTGAAGTCTGCGTTTTACCGCTTCCTTTACCGCGTCCTTGTCGCCGCCGCACTCCTCCATAATTTCAAGGAGAACGGGAACTCTGACCTTTTCCTTTACGCCGCAGTCGTGCAGGTCGTAGCCGAGAAGATATTCGGGTTCGATCGTGTTGTTGCCGAACACCTTGACAACGCTTCCGTCGTCAAGAACTATCTTACAGTCGTTTACGGCGTTATGCTCGATATTAAGAGCCTTTTCGGAGTCAAGAATTTCGCCTGCATCATAAAGAAGTTCGCCTGTTATCGGGCTGACAACAGCCTCTGCGAGCTTATGACCCTTTATTCTGCTCGATATTGCCATCTTCTTATCGAACTTATAGCGTCCGACAGGCGCAATATCGTATCTCTTGGGGTCGAAGAAATAGTTATGAATAAGGAGCTGTGCGCTCTCGACAAGCGGAGGCTCGCCGGGACGGAGCTTCTTATAAATCTCTTTGAGCGCTTCAACGCCCGGTGTTGTTCTGTTCTCGGCGGCAAGCGTCTCGCTCTCGTCCTTTTCGAACGTGACGGTGAGCTTATCTTCCTCGCCGAACATATTGTAGATATCCTCTCTCGTTTCAACGCCGAGAGCACGGATAAACATCGTTATCGGGAGCTTGCGGTTTTTATCTATACGGACGTAGAAAACGCCGTTTATATCGGTCTCGTATTCGAGCCATGCGCCGCGGTAAGGGATTATCTGAGCCGAATATGTTCTTTTACCCGACTTGTCTATTTCGGAAGCGAAATACATTCCCGGCGAACGGACAATCTGCGAAACGATAACCCTCTCCGCGCCGTTGATGACGAACGTACCGTTCTCCGTCATAAGCGGGAAATCGCCCATATAAATGTCCGTCTGCTTGATCTCGCCCGTCTGCTTGTTTGTAAGTCTGACGTTTACGCGCAGAGGCGCGGCGTAGTTGACATCGCGCTCCTTGCACTCTTCGACGGGATATTTCGGCGTCGGATCAATGCTGTACGAGAGAAAATCGATTTGAAGATTGCCCGAATAGTCCGTTATCGGCGATACGTCGGCAAGCACCTCATTAAGTCCCTCATCGAGAAACCACTTATACGATTTTGTCTGGATTTCGAGAAGATTCGGGAGAGCAAGCGTTGATCTTGCCTTCGAGAAGCTCATTCTCTTCACGTTTTTTCCGAGTTTTTGCTCTTTTACGACCATAAAATCTCTCCTTGAAAGTTGTTAAGTTGCACCGCCGCCCGAACGCTTGTCCCGAACGCATTTCGGGGTCGCCGCACTCACGCGGAATACACCGTTTTCTCAAAAACGGCATATTAAAGCAGTATAATTATAGATTATAATTTTATCACAAAATAAACGGAAAATCAAGTGTTTTTTTATCTTTTTTATGCACAAATCCAACAAAATCCCAACAGCGTTTTAATGCAATTTCACGATTTTTCGAAATTCGGTAAATTTTCATATAACAATTGGTTACTTTTTTGTAAATTTTGCAAAGGCGATTTTCCCACCTCTATTTCTTTTAAGAAAATATTTTATTTTTTTTGAAAAAACTCTTGCAATTCTCAGAAAAATGTGGTATTATATATAACCGTACAGCGTGTATGCGCCATCACACCCTCTCAGGTGATCGCGCGGATTAAATTTCAAATCTAACGGGAGGTGAATGATATGCCGAATATCAAATCAGCGAAGAAGCGTGTAAAGGTTACCGCTACAAAGACTCTTCAAAACAAAGCACTCAAAACAGCGCTCAAAACAGAAATGAAGAAGTACGAAGCAGCCGTTCTCGCCGGCGACAAGGCAGCAGCCGAGGCAGCTTACAAGAGTACGGTAAAGAGACTCGACAAGGCAGCTTGCCGCGGTCTTATCCACAAGAACGCAGCGGCTCACAAGAAGAGCCAGTTCACAAAGAAGCTCGCTTCTATGTAATTCAGGTTAAAAAAAGAATTCGGACGGCAACTTGCGATGCCGTCCTTTTTCTACGCTTTTTTCGCCCTGCCCGTGTCGCCCGCCTCGGGATAGCCCGCATTTCCGTCTCTATCGCCGCTTCCGTCTCCGTCTGCATCTCCGTCGCGCTTTGCCTTCACAACGGTACTCACGCCGAGCGCGATAACGGGTCCGAGTATCATTCCGACAATGCCGAGCAGCTTAAAGCCCGCGTACATTGCGACGAGCGTCAGGAGTGGGTGAAGTCCGATGCTTCCGCCGACGACCTTCGGCTCGGCTATCTGCCTTATAACGGTTATGCAGGCATAAATTATCAGAAGTCCTATTCCGCGGTAATAATTCCCCGAAATAAGCATTACGACGGACCACGGAATAAGCACGCTGCCGACGCCGAAAACGGGGAGTATATCTATAACGGCGACAACAAGAGCAAGGAGAAGTGCATAATCGACGCCGAGCACGCTGAAGCCGACGAGAAGTTCTCCGAGCGTCATAAGAAATATGAGAATATACGCGCGGAGATATTTGAGAGCGGTATAGATAACGCGTTTTTTCACGGGCGGCAGTTTATCGGAAACACAGTTTGGGAGCGCACGCATTATCCCGCGGTGAATACCGTCAAGATCGGTGCAGAAGTAGAAGCTCGAAATAAGCATAACAAGAACAAACAGCAGAAATGACGGAAATCCCTTTATCATCGTCCCTATGAATTTAGGAATAAAAGCCGTCAGCTTCACGGCGGCACCCGAAAGTATATCCGCAACGACGGAGTCTATTTTATCGCGGAGCGCACCGCCCGTGTCCGCGTCCGAAAGCTTATCTAAAAGCGGGATACGCGATGTCATATCTTCGAAAAAATCAAGGACGTTATTTACCGCGCGCGTTATTCCCGCC
>CAKRPQ010000049.1 GCA_934385225.1 uncultured Eubacteriales bacterium | reverse complement strand
AGATCACGGAGTTGTCCGCGGAGCATATCGAGCTCCGTCGCGGAAAGCACCGTTTGTTTCACTCCGAGAACCGAAAAATGCACTATCGTCTCACGGACATCGTCAAAGATCTTTGCGTCACGCACATTTAACATATACTGCTCTACCCACTGCGGCGCGATCTCCTCAAAGCTCTCGTTTTCGAGGTCAAAGCCGACGTTTTTATAGTATTCCTTTATCGGGAAGCAGAAAACTCTATGATATTCGCCTATGCTCCCGACGGTTTTAAGCCCCCTATCGGAAAGGAGTTTGTTTACGCTTTTAATGCCCGTCTCTACGTCGTCAAGTATCGTGCCGTTGAAGTCCCACAAAATATCGGTATATTTATACATATTTCCTCACAAAAGGGCTGCCGAAGCAGCCCCGTTATTTTCAGTTTGCGTTTGCCACCGCGTAAAGCGCGTACGGAGTACTCGCGTCGGATATTGAAAGGAATGCGTTTACAACATCTGCATACTTTTCAGCCGCACCGTTTACGAGAGCCTCGTAATCATCGTAGGTCGCGCATGACGCGAGAGCGTTTGCAAGATCTCTCGAAGCGTCCGCGAGAGCCCTTGAAGAATCGAAGTTAACCGTGAAGCCTTCGCCCTCATCGCTCGCGGGGGTATCTGCGGGAATTGCGAAGCCGCCGAACGGGTTATCGCCGTATTCACCGCTGACAAGGTTCTGCTTCTTTGAGAGTTCCCATATATCAAGCGGCATTCCCTCTTCGGGATAAGCCATATAAACGTTGCCCGTCTTATAGAGATCCATCATATAGTCGCGGTTAAGGCGTCTGAGAGCGCCGGTTTCAAGGTCAAGCTCGTAGTTTACGTTCTCAACGCCGTATTGGAGAAGATTACGGAGTTCACTGTTTGTATTGAGGTATGTGATGACTTCCATTGCTCTTGTGAATGTTGTTTTATCAACGAAATTCGTTATTGCGAACATATCCGAGCAAAGTTCCTCCTTTGTTTCGGTCGAGCCTGCAAGAGCAACTATCTCGTACTTATCGCTGTACTCTGCCATCGAGAAAGCGTCGCCTTCTTTTACCGCGGAAGCAAATTCTGTTGCATTTTCCGCGCCGAAGTAGCCCTCATATCTGCACTTGGCAAGAGCGAGAAGCTCATTTATGTATTTTTCGTCGGCAAAGAGGCTCTCCGCACTCTTTTCGGAAACATTCATAGAACCGACAAGGGAGAATGTGTCTGTAAATTCACGCTTTGCGGCATCGACATTCAGGTATGAAACATTCATATCAATATTTCCCGCAATAGGAGTTACGCCCGCTTTATTTTCCTTCACCCATGCATAGAAGCCGAGGAGATCGGAAAGCGAATTCACCTTTGAAAAGTCAAGACCGTATTCGGACGCAAGTTCCTTATCGACTATAAGGTACTTGCACTCGCCGATCGGCTTATTGTTCGGAACGGCGTAGATACTGTCGTTTATGTAAGCGGCGTTAAGAATGGACGGGTAAATGTAATCGCCGAGCTTCTTCGACGTTGTTGTGACCGCATCGGTAAGTCTGTAAAGCCAGCCGTTCGAAACGTACTCCGCATACTTATCGTAATTATCTATCATGATAATATCGATCTGCGACGGCGTAAGATCGGGATATTTAAGTTCCTTAACACCGTATTCGTTTACGATCGTTTCCTCGGTAACGACAGCGGTATCGGTACCCGTCTCTTCGGTCTTTGTCGCGGACGACGCGGACTTCATATTTTTAATGCTTTCTTCGACGGCCGAATAATATTTATCGGCAGTGAGGAAAGTCATCTTTACTCTTGTTGTGTATTTGGATTTGAGGAGCTTGTTTATTGCGTCCTCGACCGCCTGCGCGGCATCGGGTTTCGTTTCGTTTTCGGTTATAACATACATACTGAGCGTCACGGCTTCACGCGAGGACTGCTCAACCGTTGTGTCTTCTTCTTCCTTTTTGCCGCACGACGCCATAAGAGGCAGAACCGCAAGCAGACAAAGGACAAGGCATAAAATTCTGCGTTTCATCAATAAATAACTCCTTCAAACCAGAAAATTTTTCATACTGTACTATTGTACATCATTTGACGGTATATGTCAAGAGAATTTTGTAAACAATTACCCAAAATCATTTAGTCAAGAAAGCCTTTCAAATGTCTTGCGCGGCTCGGGTGACGCAATTTGCGGAGTGCCTTTGCCTCTATCTGGCGTATTCTCTCGCGGGTAATGTCAAATTCTTTTCCGACCTCTTCGAGCGTTCTCTGTCTGCCGTCGTAAAGTCCGAAACGAAGTCTTATGACGTGCGCCTCACGCGGCGTAAGCGTATTAAGTTCCTTTTCGATGACTTCACGGAGGATTGTTGCCGACGCTGCCTCAAAAGGTGCGGGCGTATCGTCGTCGGGAATAAAATCGCCGAGGTGACTGTCCTCTTCCTCGCCGATAGGCGTTTCAAGCGACACGGGATCCTGCGAAAATTTCATAATTTCTCTGACCTTATCCGCGCTCATTCCCATTTTTGCGCCGATTTCCTCTGCCGTCGCTTCTCTGCCGAGTTCCTGCATCATCTGCCTTGAATAGCGGGATACTTTATGGATCGTTTCAACCATATGAACGGGTATTCTTATCGTTCTCGCCTGATCGGCAATGGATCTTGTTATCGCCTGTCTTATCCACCATGTGGCATATGTTGAAAATTTATATCCCTTTGAGTAGTCGAATTTCTCCGCCGCCTTCATAAGTCCGAGATTACCCTCCTGAATAAGGTCAAGAAAGAACATTCCCTTTCCGACGTATCTCTTCGCTATGCTTACGACAAGGCGAAGGTTAGCCTCAACGAGCTTATCCTTTGCCGCCTCATCACCCTGCGCCATCTTTTCGGCGAGCTCAAGTTCCTCGTCCATTGTGAGAAGCGGAACTTTGCCTATTTCTTTAAGGTACATTCTGACGGGGTCATCTATCGCAAGTCCCTCGGATTCGAGCAGTTTCTCCATCTTTTCGGGTTCGTCGAACCGCTCCATTTCGCTCTCGATTTCGCGCATTTCGGGGCTGTTCATCTGTTCGGGAGTGATGTCTATGCCGTTTTCTTCAAGGTCCGAATAAAGCTGATCAAGCTTGTCCATATCATAGTTCATCGCCTCCATGGCTTCCTCTATGTCGGTGCTTGACAGCTTTCCGTTTTTGCCCTTTTCTATAAGAGTATTTATATCGACTTTCTTTTTGTTATCTGCTTCTTCTCTCATTTTTGCTCCTGTACGTTCTCGACTTTATGTCTTAATCTATAAATCCTCTCAGATTTTTTGCATGGCTGTGATTGCGCAGCTTACGGAGTGCTTTCGCCTCTATCTGGCGTATGCGCTCGCGTGTTATGTCAAATTCCTGACCGACTTCTTCAAGTGTTCTCGGTCTGCCGTCCGTGAGACCGTAGCGCAGTTTTATTACCTGTTCCTCCCGCGGCGTAAGCGTATGAAGTTCCTTTTCTATCGCCTCGCGCATAAGAGTTGTCGATGCCGCCTCGGCGGGTGTCGGCGTATTGTCGTCGGGAATAAAATCTCCGAGACGGCTGTCCTCTTCTTCGCCGATAGGCGTGTCAAGCGAAATCGGTTCCTGCGAATAACGGCGTATGTCTCTTATTTTTTCGGGGCTTATGCCGAGCTTTTTTGAAATCTCCTCGGCGGTAGGTTCTCTGCCGAGCTCCTGCTGCATCGTCCGCGAACATTTGGCTATCTTATGCACCGTTTCGACCATATGAACGGGAATTATCTCCTGTTCTGCCAGTGCTCTCGAAATCGACTGCCTTATCCACCATGTGGCATATGTTGAAAATTTATAGCCTTTCTGGTAGTCGTACTTTTCGACAGCCTTCATAAGTCCTATCGTTCCCTCCTGAATGAGGTCAAGGAAGGGCATACCGCGCCCGCCGTATTTTTTTGCAATACTGACGACAAGGCGGAGGTTTGCGTTAATAAATTCCTGTTTTGCCTCCTCGTCGCCCTCCGCAATTCTGAGTGCGAGCTTTTTCTCGTCATCGCCTCTTAAAAGCGGAACTTTTCCTATCTCTCTCAGATACATTCTCACGGGATCGTCGATGGTAAGACCTCCCTCTTCGAGAATGTGTTCCATATTTTCGGAATTGTCGAAATGCTCCACTTCATTTTCAATATCGGCGGTGTCCATACTTCCGAGCTGGTCGCGCGATTCAACGATACCGTCGTTTCTTAAATCCTCGTAAAGTCTGTCATAAGCTCTGTCGTCGTTTTCGGTGCCGTTTTCGCTTTCCAGTATGTTGTTTATTTCGTTTTCGTTATCTCTTTTCAAACCGAACCTCTCATATTTTATGTATTTAATGTGTTTTTATTTGAGTTCTTTTTTTGCTCCATGCTCTCTTTTTTCCGCTTTATCTCCGCGAATTTGTCGCCTGCCTCGCTTTCTCTCGCCTTTTGCTTTTCGTTTCTTAATGTTTCGGCGGCTTCCGCAAAGACTTTTTCGCCGTTTTCCGCAACGTCGCGGCGATTCCGTTTATCACGTTCGAGACGTCCCATTTCTTCGGGGCTGAAATAACTGCCGAGAAGCGAAAAATCAAAGCCTTTTTCGGTCTCTTCAAGCTCCATTATCGTGTCAAACGCGCGTCTGCCGAAATCGGTAAAAAAGTCGTCGGAACAGAGCTTCACTTTTCCGCCCGACACCGCGTGTCTATGCTCGGCGTAAAGCAGAAGAAGCCCGATAAGCGCGTCCTCCGCGGCGGCGGCACGGACATTTTTCACCGATTCGGGATTTACCCTGTCGCCGAAATTTTTCGCGGAATTTATCGCCTGTTTGCTTTCGTTTTTTCTGAAATCCCTTATTTTTTTTGCGCGCATTCTATCCACGTCGCTTTTGAGTGCATCGGCGGGGATTCCGATCGCCTTCGATGCCCTCGCTATATATACTTCCCTCTCCACGTTTGACGAATAATCGGAAATAACGTCCTTTACATCTTTTGCCGCTCCGATTTTTCCGTCCTCTGCCGAAAGATCGTATTTTGAAAGTATTTTTTCGAGCTTGAATTCAAAGCCCGTTCTGCTCTGCGAGATAAGCTCGCCGAACCGCGCCGCGCCGAATTTTTTTATATATTCGTCGGGGTCTTTTGCTCCGCTCATTTTAAGCACGCGCACATCAAGTCCGACTTCGCCGAGGATCTGCATGGCTCTTGCGGCTGCTCTTTGCCCCGCATCGTCGTTATCATATGAAATAACGACCTTTTTTACATACTTTGCCATGATACGCGCCTGTTCGGGCGTTATCGCTGTTCCGAGCGTTGCCACGGCATTGGTAAATCCCGCCGCGTGAAGCGCTATCACGTCCATATATCCCTCGCAGAGGATAAATTCGTCTTTTCCCGCGTCCTTTGCGTAATTCAGGGCAAAAAGACTGCGGCTTTTTTTGAAGCCCGGCGTATCAGAGGTGTTAAGATACTTCGGTTTTGAGCCGTCCATAACGCGCCCGCCGAACGCAACAACGTTTCCCGTCGTGTCAATTATCGGAAACATGACGCGATTTCTGAAATAATCGTAGCCTTTCCCCGTTTTCTGACTTTTCCCGCAGAGGAAACCCGTAATAAGCTCCTCATCGGAGAAGCCTTTCGAGTGCATATAGTCTGTAAGCGCACCGAAGCCGTTCGGCGAAAACCCCAGCCCGAAATGCTTTATCGTCGCGCCCGAAAGCTGCCTTTCGCGAAGGTATCTCATACCCTCCGCACCGATTTTCGGGTCAAACAAACACGCGCGGAAGAACTTTGCGGCTTCAAGATTCATCGCGAAAATGCGTCTGCGCGATACACCGTCGTCCTTTTTCATACCGCCGTATGTGCGTCTGTCGTCCTCGGGAATTTTAACGCCTACTCTCTGCGCGAGAAGCTCGACTGCTGACGGGTAATCAAGGTTTTCGGCTTTCATCACAAACGAGATCACATCACCGCCCGCACCGCAACCGAAGCAGTAAAATGAACGCGTCGCGGGAAACACCGTAAACGACGGCGATTTCTCGCTGTGGAACGGGCAAAGCCCGTTATAATTCGATCCCGCGCGTTTAAGCGTGACATAGGTGTTTATCGTATCGACAATATCGGCTCGGTCGACGATCTCGTCAATGACCTCTCTCGGTATCATCGTTATCCTCCCCAGACGCGCGGAACGAAAATCTTGGTATAAAGATCTATCGCGTGTCTGTCGGTCATACCCGAAATATAATCGCAGACGCAACGCCCGACGCCGTCGGTTTCGATATTTCCGAAATATGGCTCGGGCATAAGTTCGGGACGCTCGCAGAAGTAGGCGTAAAGGCTTTCGAGAAGCGCCTTTGCCTTTTCGTCCTCGGACTTTGCCGTTCTGTTTTCGTAAACATTCTGAAACATAAAATTACGGAGCGCGTCGGTTGCCTGCCACACCTCGTCCGTCATTCTTATCTCATTCCGTCCCTCGCTCGCTTTTATCGTCGAGAGGACCATTCTGTTTATGCGCTCGCTGTGCCCGTCACCGAGAACCTCGCGAATATCCTTCGGAATATCCTCCGTTTTAAGCAGTCCCGCACGGCGCGCGTCGTCAATATCGTGATTTATGTAGGCGATTCTGTCGGCAAATTTGACTATAACGCCTTCAAGCGTTGACGCCATATTCTTTCCCGTATGATTGACTATGCCGTCGCGCACCTCCCAGGTGAGGTTAAGTCCCTTGCCGCCCGCTTCGAGCTTTTCGACAACACGCAGGCTCTGCTTATAATGCGCAAAGTCGGGCGAAAAACACTTGCGCATAGCGTCCTCTCCCGCGTGTCCGAACGGCGTATGCCCTATATCGTGTCCGAGAGCCGCAGCCTCGGTAAGGTCTTCGTTTAGCCGAAGCGCACGCGCTATGATTCTTGCTATCTGCGTCACTTCAAGCGTATGCGTCAGGCGCGTTCTGTAATGGTCGTCGACAGGTGCGAGAAAAACCTGCGTTTTATGCATAAGTCTTCGGAAGGAATTCGAATGTATTATACGGTCTCTGTCCCTCTGAAACTCCGTTCTTACGGGGCAAGGCGTATAAGGGTGTTCTCTGCCCCTCGTGTTTGACGTAAGAAAGGCAAATTCCGAAAGAGTTTGTTTTTCGCGTTCGAGAAAGACGTCTCTTATCGTTGTATCCTGCATATGATCCCTCCGTTTGTTTTTTCGGCAAGCGAAAAGCGTATATTACACACATCGCCATCGTCCGATATATATAATATACGCCGAAAAAAATCAAATAACTTTTATTTTTTCGATTTTTTCGCAATTTTTATCTGAAATAAACGTAATAAGCCGTTATCGTGCGTTCCGTGCCGCCGTGCTCGTCGTCTCTGCCGGTGAGAACCACTCCGTCACCCGAAAGAAGCTCCCATGCGCGAAGCTCCGCGGCAGGCGTGCGCATTATTACCTCGGACGACGCAAAAACGATAAATTCGCCGTCCCGAACGCTGAACGCGCCGCTTTTTCCGATGACCTCTTCAACGCCGTCACGCTTTTCGGTGACGTATCGTATGCGTTTATCCTTTATCTTATTTACCATTTCAAGGCGGAATTTCTTTCCGTCTTCTTTCTTTTTGAAAAGTCCCATTATTTTCCTCTTACGGATAGAGTTTTGCAAGTCCGCCTTCGCTCGTTTCGCGATATATTTTTGAGAGGTCCCTTCCCGTCTCGTACATCGTCTGCACGATAAGGTCAAAAGAAATCTTTCTCGTGTCGGTCAGAAAATTTGCAAGATTCACGGCGTTTATCGCGCGCATTGCCGCAACGGCGTTGCGCTCAATGCACGGTATTTGCACAAGTCCCTTTATCGGGTCACAGGTGAGTCCGAGATGATGCTCTATCGCAACCTCCGCCGCGTACTCTATCTGCGCAATATCCATATCGTATATTTCGGCAAGGGCTGCCGCCGCCATGGCACACGCGCTGCCTATCTCCGCCTGGCAGCCGCACTCCGCGCCGCTTATCGACGCATTCGTCTTTATGAGATTTCCGATAACTCCCGCCGTTGCGAGCGCGTGCAGAATTTTCTCTGTCTCGACTTTATTCTTCTCGGTTATATACCGCAGAACGGCGGGCAATACTCCGCTTGAGCCGCATGTCGGCGCTGTAACTATCACATTACCCGCCGCGTTTTCTTCGCTGACGGCAAAAGCGTATGAACATACGAGTCTGTTCTGTCTCGTCTCCGCGCTTTCGTCCATATGTCGCTGGTTATAAAGGTATTTTGCCTTTCGTTTTACGCCGAGACCGCCGAAAAGCTCGCCGTCAACAGACAATCCGCGTTCGATCGCACTTTGCATACTCTCCCACACGGAAAGAAGATAGTCCCATATCTCTCTGCCCTCGACGGCTTCGACGTATTGCCAGATTCTCATTCTGCTTGAAATACAGTAATCTGCAATATCCTTGAATTTATCGAGCTTATAAATGTAATTCGGTTTTACAACGTCCTCGCCGAGAACTCTTATAGAACCTCCGCCGACGGAAATCACCGTCCATTCGCCGACATTTACGCCTTTTTCAAGCGCGACGAGCTTCATCGTGTTCGGGTGTGGCAGGTCGGTCGTCACCTTATCGAACTTTATATCGGTCGGTGTCGGCGCAAGCGTCTTTTTGATAACGTAATCGGTTCTGTGTCCGACTCCCGTGAGCGCGAGCGAGCCGTAAAGCGTCACCTCGTACTTATCGGCATTCGGGAACTTGCGGCGAAACAGCATTGACGCCCTTTCGGGTCCCATTGAGTGCGAACTTGACGGTCCCGAACCTATGCGGTAAATATCTCTTACCGTCTCCATGCCGCTGCATTCGCGTTCGGGTCTCGGACTGCCCGCGACGGAAAGCAGGTCCTCCACGCGCACGCCGAAAACCTTTGAAATGTTGACAAGCGTATCTATCGTCGGATACGCCTCGCCCTTTTCCCACTTTGAAACGGCGCGGTTGGAAACGCCGAGAAGATTTCCGAGTTCCGTCTGGGAAAGGTTCTTTTCGGTTCTGAATTTTTTTATGCGTTCCGCAATCGGGAGCTTTTCCATAGGAGCACTTCCTTTGATTTCGATAATATACATTATTATATACTATTGCGTCTAAAAAGTCAAGGCTGATGTGAAAGGTAAAAAATAAAAGCCGAAATTATTGACTTTCTTCATTTTTTATAGTATAATATTACGGCAACCGAGCCGAGCGGTCGCGCGATATCATACCGAAAGGCATTATCGTGAGGAAAGTCCGGGCTTCACAGGGCAGGATAACTGATAACGTCAGCCGAGGGTGACCTTAGGGAAAGTGCAACAGAAATAGACCGCCTATGCCGCAAGGCAGGCAAGGATGGAAAGGCGAGGCAAGAGCTCACCGGCATCATAGGTAACTATGTGCAAATGTAAACCCTATCCGAAGCAACACCGCATGGAGATCGTTTGCCCGACACATATCTCCGGGTGGCAGAACGAAAGTTCGAGCGTCGCGGTGACGCGCCGCAAAGATTGATGATCGCTCACGACAGAACCCGGCTTACAGGCTCGGTTGCATGATTAAAAAAAGAAGGCTGTGCCTATGGCACAGCCTTTTTCAGTTTCCGCATTCGACGCTTATTTCGTTGAAGATCGACAGCAGATCCTGTACGGTTGATTTTTTCTTTTCGTCGCCCGCGCGGTCAAGCACGATTTCTCCCCTGTGCATCATCACAAGGCGCGTCCCGTACTCTACGGCAAAGCGCAGATTGTGCGTGACCATCACTGCGGTCAGCTTTTTCTCGCGGACTATCTTATCCGTCAGAATCATAATATTCTCGGCTGTTTTCGGGTCAAGTGCCGCCGTGTGTTCGTCGAGAATGAGAAATCTTATCGGGGTCATCGTCGCCATAAGGAGCGACATTGCCTGCCTCTGACCTCCCGAAAGTGCTCCGACTTTCACATGGAGCTTATCTTCAAGTCCGAGACCGAGAACGGAGAGACGCTCGCGATAAAAATCGACTCTTTTTTTGTTCACTGCGGCAGACAGTCCGTATTTTTTTCCTTTTGAATCGGAAAGAGCCATATTTTCGAGTATCGTAAGGTCGGGGCAGTTGCCCATTGACGGGTTCTGATAAACTCTGCCTATCTGCTCGTATCTTTTGTGCTCGGACAGCTTTGAAATATCTTTTCCGTCAAGCAGTATTTCGCCGCCGTCTGTCGGTATCGAGCCGCAGATTATATTGAGAAGCGACGTTTTTCCGCTTCCGTTCGAGCCGACGATGCTTATAAATTCGCCGTCGTCCGCCTTAAAATCAAAATTTTCGAAAAGGCAGGTCTCGTTTATCTCGCCAGGGCTGTATATCTTTGTGATATTTTTGAGTTCAAGCATTTTTTCCGCCCCCGTTTGCTTTCTTTTTGATTTTTCCGCTGAAAACAAGCGCAAGCGTGAAAAGAAGCGCCATTATCAGTTTATTGTATGCGCTCGGCATACCGAGCTGTTGGGCGACGGTGAGGCACGCCTGATATATTATCGAACCGAGAATCACTTTCGTCGTCGGCTTCATAAATCTGACCTTGCGGAACACCGAAAGACCGATTATAAGCGACGCAAGTCCGATAACGACCATACCTATTCCCATTGACTGGTTCACATTTCCGCTTATCTGCGAATAAAGTGCGCCCGAAACCGCAGCATAGCCGTTTCCGATGGCAAGACCGAGAATTTTACTCTTCCCCGGATCTTCCGCAAGCGTTTTCACATAGCAGTCGTTATTGCCCGCGGCACGGAGAAGAAGTCCGCGTTTTGTACCGAAGAAGGCATCGAGAAGCAGTTTGAAGATCACGGCGATGACGAGGAATATGACAAGGTCGCGAAGTCCGACGCCGTCGATTTTTGCGGGAATATATTTGAACGGAGGAATATTATGTAGTGTGGGCGCGTTTCTGCCGTAGCTAATCGAGGACATTGTCTCGCCCGTAAAGTCGTGATTCATTCCCGCGCCGACGGCAACAAGGTTGACCGAAATAAGTGCCGTTGACACGAGTATTCCGCAGAGAAGCGGACGTATGCCGACTCTGACGCAGAGAAATCCGGTAAGCGAGCCGAACGCGAAGCCCGCGACAAACGCAAGGATAATACCTATCCACGCGTTAAGTCCGAGCATAACGCAAAGTCCGTAAACGACGCCGCCCGAAAGAAACGTTCCCTCAACGGTAAGGTCGGGAAAATCAAGTATGGTGTATGTTACGTAATATCCCATCGCAATGAGAGAAAACACAAGTCCCGTTTCGACAAAGACCTCTGCTATGGCAAGAATGTTCATTTAAGTTGTCCTCTCAGTTGTTTTTTACAGCTTCGGCGTTTGCGTATGCTTCGGGAATGGTCATTCCGAGTGCACCGAGAACGTCCGTATTTACTACGGGGGTCGCCTCCGTTATCGTGCGGACGGGCATTTTCGACGCGTCGGCACCGCCGAGAACTTCAAGTGCCATATCGCCCGTCGTTTTACCGAGGGCTTTATAATCTATCGACATTGAAGCGAGGCAGCCGTTCTTTACCTGCTCCACCTCCGAGCCGTAAACGGGAATACCGTTCGTCTCTGCGGCGGAAAGCACTACCGAAAGGTTATTTACGACGTTATTATCCGTAAAGTTGTTTATGCAGTCAACCTTTGACGCAAGGTCTGCGGCGGCAGACGGAATATCTGCGGCATTCTGTACGGATTTTGCGACGACTTCTATATTTTCCTTTTCACAAAGTTCTTTGAAAACAGCGAGGTTAGAAATCGAGTTATCCTCCGAGGAGGTGTAGAGAATGCCTATCGACTTCACATCGGGCTGGAACGTTTTGATCATACCGAGCTGTGCGGCAAGGTCAAGCACGTCCGACGTACCCGTGCATGCGTCGCCCGGTTCTTCCGCGGATTTGACAAGTCCGGCAAGAACGGGATCCGAAACGGCGCAGAATATAACGGGAATATCGGTGTCGGCGCACGCCGTGAACGCAGCCTTTGCAGCGGGCGTTGCTATCGCGACAATAAGATCGACCTTCTCCGCAACCATATTCTTCGCGAAGCTCGTGCAATCCGAGTCGGCGGCGTTTGCCGAGCCGACTTTATATTCTATTGTAACGTTTTTGTCCGAGGATTCGAGGGCTTCCTTTACACCCGCATAGCAGTTGTCGAGCGACGGGTGGCTCATATACTGAATAACGCCTACTTTGAGCGTATCGGACGTTTTCTTTTCGCCGCACGATGAAAGAACGGCAAGTGCTGAAAGGCAAAGAACAAGTGTGAGTGCGAGAGAGATGAGTTTTTTCATTTTTTGTACCTCTTTTTTATTATTTTTTGCCTGTTTGGTATCGGCGAAAAGGTACGGCACAAAACAAAAATCCCCGAGTATCCTAAGATACTCGGGGCGATTATCAAAATCACGGTGCCACCCGAATTCGAGCCGAAGCTCCTCCTTGCATACAAGCATATGCTACGCCCTCTAACGGAAGCGACCCCGTCGAAGCCTACTTGCCCACGGCGTCTCGCGTCCTCGTCCGCTTTCCACGCCTTTTGCTTTCGGTTCGCCCTTGAAAGTCCATTCGCCGCGCCGTGCCTGCCGCAATCTCACCGCCTGCGGCTCTCTTGAAGGTACGTTTACCTCGGTTACTACTCTTTCTCATCGGTTTAGTACAGTATATCACGCAAAATTCGACTTGTCAAGAGGTTTTTCAAAAGTTTTTTCGAATTTTTCTCAAAAAAATTTTCCGAAATCTATTGACAAAACTTCTGCGGTATGGTATAATCCCATCTGTTACCTAAGACAGCAGGTTTCCGTAAAAGCTCCCGCTTCCCTGCCGAGGAACGATTTATAACTTTTATATATATTGTTATTTATCTTTCTTTGCGCAAGGTGTGTCAGGTGGCTTTGCGGAGAAAGATTTTTTATATTCTTGATTTTTCACAATGGGAGGTGAAACAAAATGCCCAGCAATGCAATACTCGAACAGAAAAAGAAAACAGTCAGCGATCTCGCAGAGCTTATTAAGAATTCTCAGTCCGGCGTAGTTGTAAATTACAGCGGTATCACCGTTGAGGACGATACAAAGCTCCGTGCCGCTCTTCGTAAAGCAGGTGTAAAGTACATGGTCATGAAGAACACCCTCACAGGCAGAGCCTGCGAGCAGGTCGGTCTCGGTGACATGAAGAAGCATCTCTTCGGCATGACAGCAATCGCTATCAGCGGCGAAGACCCGGTTGCTCCCGCTAAGGTTATCAAGGAGTACGCAGAGAAGATCGAATCTTTCAACATTCTCGCAGGTTACCTTGACGGTGCAGTAGTTGACGTTGACACGATAAAGGAACTCGCAGACATTCCGTCGAAAGAAACCCTTATCGCAAAGATGCTCGGAAGCCTCCAGTCTCCTCTTTACGGACTGGCTTACGCTCTCCAAGCAAAGATCGACAAGGACGGCGGTGCGGAAGCACCCGCAGAGGCTTAATCGCTTCTTAAATAATGTTCCTTGCGGATTCAATTCTAAAAAAATTCTATATTATATTTCGGAGGTAAATTAAAATGGCAACAGAAAAGTCCACCAAAATTCTTGATGAAATCAAAGAACTTACCATTCTTGAACTTGCAGATCTCGTAAAGGCAATCGAAGAGGAGTTCGGCGTATCCGCAGCTCCCGTTGCAGCAGTTGCAGTCGCAGGCGGCGCAGCTCCCGCAGCAGCAGAAGAAAAGACCGAGTTCGACGTTGTTCTTGCATCTTTCGGTGCTAAGAAGCTCGACGTTATCAAGGTCGTTCGTGAGATCACGGGTCTCGGTCTTAAAGAGGCTAAGGAACTCGTTGAGGGTGCTCCTAAGACTCTCAAAGAGGGCGTTTCCAAGGAAGAAGCAGAGAATATCAAGAAGCAGCTCGAAGAGGCTGGCGCAGGTGTCGAAATCAAGTAATTTTTGCGAAAAGCAGATTACTTATTTCTCGCTTAAAAGCTATCACTGCTGTGCAGAAAAGGACGTCAAAAGACGTCCTTTTTTGTTTTTTGATTTTTTAAAAAATTTTCCTGACGTTTATGTTTAGTTTATAAATATATGGTAGAATGTTAAAAGGTTATAAGGC
>CAKRPQ010000048.1 GCA_934385225.1 uncultured Eubacteriales bacterium | reverse complement strand
GATATGGATGGCAAGGTATTCAAAATGAGCGTCTCTCGCCCAAGCTCGGCAGAAATGCACTCGATTTTTGAAAAGCATCACTCCTTATTACAAAAATTACCTTACAACTATCTGCATATAAATTTTCATTTTTCGGCAATACTTGATACAGAACATATTCTCCTTACATATAGGAGTGATGCTTTATGTATTATGGTAAAGTCGAAATATGCGGGGTAAACACCGCAAAACTGAAAACACTGACAGCCAAGGAAACGCAGGAGCTTCTCATACGCGCAAAAGCGGGAGATACGAAGGCGAGAGACGAACTCATATACGGAAACCTACGCCTTGTACTCAGCGTCCTGCGGCGCTTTGCGGGAAGAGGCGAGCTTATGGACGATCTTTTTCAGGTCGGCTGCATAGGTCTTGTCAAGGCTGTTGACAATTTCAATGTGGAGTTAGGCGTGCGTTTCAGCACCTATGCCGTTCCGATGATTATAGGCGAGATAAGGCGTTATCTGCGTGACAACAACACCATTCGGGTCAGTCGTTCGGTGCGCGATCTTGCATACAGAGCGCTCGGCGCAAGAGAAGAGCTTGCAAAAGAAAAGCAAAGCGAGCCGACGGCGGAGGACATTGCAAAGAAACTCGGCGAGAAAAAAGAGGACGTAACGCACGCGATGGAGGCTATAATCGAACCGATCTCCCTCTACGACCCCGTCTACACCGAAAACGGCGACTCTATATACGTCATGGATCAGATACGCGACCCGTCGTCCGACGACAGCATATGGCTCGAAAACATCGCCCTGCGCGACGCAATGAAGCGCCTCGGCGAACGCGAGCGAAAAATAATCAACCTACGCTTTTACAAAAACAAAACGCAGATGGAAATTGCCGAGGAGATAGGCATTTCACAGGCGCAGGTGTCGCGTCTCGAAAAAGGCGCGCTTGAAGCGATGAGAAAAGAAATATAAACGAAAATGAGGCTGAAACGCCTCATTTTTTATTGTCAAACGTTTTTTGCCGTTGACAAATCGGATATTGTGTGATAAAATGATATATGAATATAAATAGGAGGCAATTCGATATGAATTACTACGAATCTGTACTTGAAGTTCTGAAAAAGGACGACCGTTTCTTTACGAAAAACGGCGAATTTCTCCGCAACGCCGTCTACGAAGCCGCCATGAAAATGGACGCTTCCCTGCTGAAACTTCTCTACGAGAATGATGTTACAAGAGAGCACTTTTTTACCGACGTTGACGGCATCTCCGTTTTCGATAAAGTCGGGTTCGGATGGGTCATCAACAATCGCGAATTTCTCCCCGACTCCTATACACGCTATAAGAACAAAATCGGATTGGTAGACAGAAACGGCGATTACATTTCTGCATCAAACGATGTCGAACTCGTTTTCCCGTACAAAGATTGCGTCCTTGAAGGCGGTCAGACGAAAGAGGATCAGAAACGTAGTGAAATTTTCTATAACGAAACGCTTGCTCCCGATGAGGTGGATAGACTTCTTTATCCGAAAGTGCTGACGAAAGCAAAAAAATATACAGCAGATGGCGTCAACATTATAAATAATATTTCAAGTACAGATAATTTAGTTATAAAAGGCAACAATTTGATTGGATTGGCAGCGATTGGAGCCAGATATAATGGACTGGTAAAGTGTATTTTCATAGACCCGCCATACTATTTTATTGCAACAAAGCCATCGGACACATTTTCATATAACTCTAATTTTAAGCTTTCTTCTTGGCTTGTGTTTATGAAAAATCGGCTATCTCTTTCTCACAAGCTATTAGCAAATAACGGGATTTTATATATGGCGATTTCCGATGAGGGCGCACACTATCTGAAAGTCCTAACTGATGACATTTTCGGTATGGAGAATTTTATTGCTGATGTTACATGGGAATCCAGAAAATCTATTTCAAGTGATGGGTTAATGTCAGAAAACCATAACCACATTCTTGTTTATGCAAAGGACAAAAACAGCATCGATAAAAACAATTTCAGACTCGCACTTGATGTAGAGTCTTTTACCTATGACGATAACGATGGCAGAGGGAAATATCGCCTTGAGCCGTTTGACGCACCTGATGTACGAAAAAATTTGCAATATATAATCAAAAATCCCAATACAGGTGAAGAATATATCCCGCCCGTTGGTAGGCATTGGCGAACAGAAGAAGCTACTTACTTAAAACTATTGGAAGACAACCGAATTCGTTTCGGTGCAAATGGTACAGCAAAGCCGCAATATAAGGCATACTATTCTGAGGTCAAAGAAGCCGGGAAAGGAAAAGCAAGTAGCACAATTTGGCATGATATAAAGCAATCGATTATTTGGCAAGAAATTGATGCAAATACAAACGCAACAAAAGACCTGGTCGAATTATTTGGAGAAAGTGTATTTACAAACCCAAAGCCAGAAGACTTGATTAAACGAGCAATAGAATTGTCCACAGACGAAAATGATCTTGTGCTGGACTTCTTCATGGGGTCTGCAACGACACAAGCTGTTGCTATAAAAATGAATCGCAGATTTATCGGCTTTGAGCAAATGGATTATATCGAAACTGTGTCAATTCCGAGATTGATTAAGGTCATACAGGGGGAACAGACTGGTATCTCAAAAGATGTTTCATGGCACGGCGGCGGCTCATTCGTCTACTGCGAGCTGGCAAAATCAAATCAGAAATTTGTCGACGAAATTCAAGACGCAAAAGACAGCGAAACGCTGTCGCGCATATGGGGAGAAATTAAAAAGACGGGCTTCATCAGCTACAAGGTCAATCCGAAAGATATAGATACAGACGCAAAAGAGTTCCGCGAGCTGTCACTCGAAAATCAAAAGAGATTACTCATGGAATTGCTCGACAAGAACCAGCTGTATGTGAATTACTGCGATATGGAAGACGAAACGTTCGGTATTTCGGAAGATGACAAGGCGTTTACGAAGAGTTTCTACGGGGAGGTGTAAACGATGCCGTTCCTTTACGAAGATCTTGACGCGCTGCACAAATACGACAAACACGACGACAATTTCATCGAAATTCCGCCGTACATACAGGAGAACATAAATAAACGTTTTGAACTGCGCCCGTACCAGATAAGTGCATTTGAAAACTTCATCAACTATTTTGAAAACGAAAAAATGTGCCGTAAACCGACACAAACGCTGTTTCACATGGCGACGGGTTCGGGTAAAACGATGATAATGGCGGGACTTATGCTGTACCTTTACAAAAAAGGGTATCGAAACTTCCTTTTCTTCGTAAATCTTTCAAATATCGTTGACAAGACAAAAGAAAATTTCTTAAACGCTCTTTCAAGCAAATATCTGTTTGCCGATGAAATTCGTCTCGACGGCGAGCGTATTCATATTAAAGAGGTAAACAACTTCCAATATTCGGACGAGGACGCAATCAATATCTGCTTTACGACGACGCAAGGACTTCATTCGAATATGTGGACACCAAAGGAAAACGCTATATCCTATGACGATTTTGCGAATAAAAAAGTCGTTCTTATCTCGGACGAAGCGCATCATCTGAATGTTGACACAAAGGCACTTGAAAAAAACAAGAACGAACAGGACAATTATAAAAGCTGGGAATATACGGTGCAACGCATTTTCGGAATGAACAATGATAACGTTCTGCTCGAATTTACGGCTACATGCGATATTAACAATCCGCGAATTCGTGCTGAATACGAAAGCAGAATCGTATATGACTATCCGCTTTCAAAATTCAGAGCAGACGGCTACTCCAAAGAAATAAAAACGCTACGCTCCGATGTGTCTGTTATGGAACGGGCAATTCAGGCGATAATGTTAAGTCAATACCGTCTTAAAATGTTTCAGGATTATCGCCTGTCCGTAAAGCCCGTTGTACTGTTCAAGGCGGCAAGCGTGGCGGACAGTCACGCCTTTATGGAAGCGTTCATTGATAAAGTGAAAAATCTGACGGGCGAAGAGCTGCACCGTATCTCGAAACTGACAAACAATGGAACGCTCGGAAAAGCGTACGACTACTTCAAAGATAAGGGCATCGGCTTTGAGCAGTTAGCGCAGGAGCTAAAAGAAGATTTCTCCGCGGAACACTGTATTTCCGCCAACGATGACAAGGAAGCGGAGGCAAGGCAGATAGCGTTAAATTCTCTTGAAGACGCAACAAATCCGTATCGTGCCGTTTTTGAGGTCAAAAAGCTGGACGAGGGCTGGGACGTACTCAATCTGTTCGATATTGTCCGCTTGTATGAAACACGGCAGTCGGGCGGCAAAAAAATATCTCCCGCAACGATTTCGGAAGCACAGCTTATCGGTCGCGGTGCGCGCTACTGCCCTTTTCAGATTGACGACGAGCAGGAAAAATACAAGCGAAAGTACGATACCGACATCGACAATCCGCTGCGTATATGCGAGGAACTCTACTACCATTGCCAAAATGACAGCCGTTATATTGACGATCTCCATAACGCACTGCACGAAATCGGCATTGATATTAAAAATCAGACGGTTCGTAACTATGATTTGAAAGACACTTTTAAGGCAGATTCGCTTTACCGCGAAGGGCTTGTATTTACAAACAATCGCGTCGAAAAAAGCAGGAATGATGTCGGCGGACTTCTTCCGTCCGTCAAGGATCGCATTTATTCTGTCAAGCTCTCAACGGGCAGTTCGGGAGAAGACATAATTCTGGAAAAAGACGAGACTACCGACAACAAAAATTCAGCGTATGTTTACCGCCCCACCTTTGGGAAAATCGCTGAAATCAATCGTGCAATCGTCAACAAAGCACTTTGCAAATACAGCGTGTTCAAATTCAACACACTGAAAAGCTATTTCCCGAACTTAAAGTCCACCGAAGAATTTATAAAAAGCCCGAACTATCTGGGAAATATAAAGATTGAAATTACATCAAGGTACGAAACGCCTACACCGTCCGTTCTTTTCTCCGCATGCGTAAATGCTCTCGGAAAAATAGCCGAATCCGTTTCAAGCATCGAAATAGCTTATGAAGGCACAAAAGAATTTAAGCCTACACACATCTACGATATATTCAAAGACAAAAAGTGCAATTATACAGTCATGCACGACGGAGGTCTGGGCTATTCTCAGAACGATGCGTCCGTACGGAGTGAGTGGAAAATTGACCTATCAAAAGAAGACTGGTTCGCCTTCGAAGACAACTTCGGAACAAGCGAAGAAAAGGCATTCGTCGCTTATTTCAAATCCTATATGCCCCTCTTGAAAAAGAAGTACGACAAAGTGTTCCTTATCAGAAACGAACGCCAACTGCACATCTATTCCTTTGACGGCGGTGAACGTTTTGAGCCTGACTATCTGTTATTCCTGCACAAGCAAAACGCAGACGGTTATGAACAGCTGCAAGTGTTCATTGAGCCGAAAGGAACTCATCTCATTGCAGGCGACAAGTGGAAAGAGGACTTCCTACTTGAAATCGAGAACAAGGCAATCGCAACGAAAATCTTTGTAGATGACAACAAGTATAAAATATGGGGCTTCCATTTCTTTAACACAGACAACCGTATGAGCGAATTTGATAAAGATATGGAAAAAATTATTTAATTGCAATTTAGGAGGACAAAATGATTACAAGGCAAAGAAAAATCAAGGCATTTCTTCTTGCGGTGCTGTTCATCGTCTCGGCTCTGCCGATAGGAGCATCGGCGGCAAACGTAAAGATGGTTAAAAGCATTGACCTCACGCTTGAAACGCCGAAGGACGGTATGTCGCTCGACGACGGCGAAAAACTCGCGCTGACAGCCGCAAAAACATCATACGGCGACCTTGCGGCAAGCGGTGCCGTCAAGATTATGGATCTCTACTTTGAAGGCGAATTCGATGACGACATGTGCTTTATGGCGGGACACAACTATCTTGTGACAATATCGCTTCTCTTTGACACGGGCAGCGGTTACTGCGCAAATTACGCAATGAAATATGGCGATTACTGCGTTGACGAAAGCACTTTTTCGGCGACGGTAAACGGCACGAAAGCGACAATTCGTCTCAGTTCGCCTTACTGTCCGTCGATGCAGGTGACTCTCACTATCCCGGCGAAGGAAATAAGCGCCGAGGAACGCGAAGAAGCGATCAAAAACAAGGCAGAGGATATCGCAAAGAACAAAGCGGCACGCAGAGGCACCGCAAAGCCCTACACACAGGCGGAAGCCGACGCGCTTTATCTTTCCGCGCTTGCAACAACGGTAGTAACAATGGACGGTTCAGATAAAGAAGACGGCTATGACCTCGGATATCTCGACAAATACAAAAACGTCGGCACGCTTATCATGGACATAAACGACAGCGCCTACTGCAACGACTATGTCAAAGAAGAGTTTCCCGTGACAATTCTGTACACCTCAAATCTCACGGAAATATGGCTTAGCGACAAGGTCGATCCGTATAACTTCGTTTGCCGCATGGAAAAAGCAATCGAACACGATTATATGAACAAAAGTCACCTCCCGTTCTTCACGGCGGAAGGAACAGTTTTCATTCCCGAATCGTCTCTTGCAAGTTTCATGTCTAAAATAGCAGGTGCTTCCTTTACTCCCGTTTATACCATAAAAACATATTCGGGTGATGTGTATTCGGCACAAAAAGCGGGCTCTTCAAAGACGAAAGATTTCTGCACAAAGCACAGCTATACTGCCGAACTTATGGCGGCAGACCGCATTTATCACTACGAGGACTGCACGCAGGACAGGCAATGGTTCTACTCCTGTTCTATCTGCGGAAAGTGCGAATACAACAAAAAGCACACGTTTAACAAAGACTACCTGACAAACAAACCCGTAGGCAAATCGGGACATCAGTTCTGGGCGGATCTTGCAACGGACGAAGCATACGTAGGCGTGAACGCCGCAGGTGATTACGTTTACTGGCAGAGCTGCATATACTGCGGACATTCGTCAAACTACTACTCCGCGCGTCTGACAAAAGCCGATATTGCGGGCATGGACGGAACGCTCGAACAGGTTAAGAAGTTAACGGACGATGCAAGAAAAATGCAGGAAACGGTTGCACTCAACGCCACAATAGAAATGCCGGATATGTTCGTTCAGTCGTACAAAAACACGGCAAAAGTAAGCTCGTGGGCACCGGCTGACATAAACGACGCGCTAAACGACAACCTCGTTGACACGAATCTTCTCGGAGGAGACTACAAAAAGGACATTACGCGCCTTCAATTCTGCTCCGTTGCGGTTCGTCTTGCCGAGGAGCTGACGGGCAAGAGCATCTCACCCGCTCCGAAAGGAACTTTTACGGACACACAGAACGAATATGTTCTGAAAGCGTATTCTGCGGGAATAACATCGGGAACGAGCACCACAACATTCTCGCCAAACGCGACACTCAACCGCCAGCAGATGGCTACATTCCTCTACCGCGCTCTTAGGTACGTTGAAAAGAACTCCGGATACGCATATACGAGCTACGAATCAAAGCTCGGTTCATATTCGGACTCATCGAAAATACAGAGCTGGGCAAAAGAGCCGATGGCGTTCATGAACGCTCTCGACCTCATCAAGGGTACGTCGGCGACAATGATAAGCCCCGAAAAGAACTGCACGATAGAACAGGCGGTCATTGTTGCGGAACGCAGCATTTACGCGCACCAGATAGGCTGGTATCAGACGGTAAGCAGAGAGGAAAAAAGCACGTTCCTTAACAAAGGCTTTTCACATAACAATTACTGGTACGAGCCTGCGGGATTCGGCGGCGAGGTGACGAATACAAGTCTCAATTACGGTGACAGGATATGGGTATCGGGTCATCGGTACGGCGTCGGCAACACCCATGACGACACCGTAGATAACATTTACCAAACATATCTTCCTTCACCGAACCCGTATTCGGGACAGATACAGTATCTCGAAGCACTGTGGTTCAGACCGATAAGAAACTGACAATATGATAATACAAGAGAAAATCGCCCGAACGTTAAGTTCGGGCGATTTTTTTGTTTATAAAAAATCGGGCGCATTTCTGCGCCCGACCGCCGTGCACTTTGAGAGAGAGAGGAACTTTCTTTGAGGGAGAATAAAGAAAATCCGCACAGCGTCTATGAAAAAATGGAGTATGCTTGTTATTCGACGTGGTTCAGAACAGGGTATTCTGCGTACGTCTTATCGATTGCGGCAATTGTCTTCTCTCTGTTTGCTTCGATAGCCGAGGCGATCGCGAGAGAGTTGTTTGAAATGAGTCCGCCGAGGGCATCGCTGAGATCTTTTGTCCAAGCAAAAGGAACAGAAACTTCAATACCTCTCGTGCCTCTGATGAGCGTAAGAACGTCGATTGACTCCTGTTTTCCGAGAGCTTTAAGCGAAACGTGAATATCGTAGTATCTCGGAAGAAGATCAGCGTAGCTCTTGTATGTGAGGTAGTCAACGATTATACCCGTTCTCGAAAGGTTCTTATTTGTGTTAGGGATACAGAACGAGAGGCAGTTATAAAAGAGATTTGAGTTGTAATCTTCCTGCGACTCGTCATATTTAGGCTGAGGAAGAAGACCGAAGTGACCTTCCCATTCACGAAGCATTGTTGCGCCTTTAAGCTCCGCATGGAGGAAGAGCGCACGGTTTGCCTCAAAAATGCCGTAATAGCCGTCAGGGTCAAGGTCTGTTGTTGTACCCGTAACGGTCATACCGTCGTTGGGGCCGTAAAAATTAATAAGTTTTGTCCATGTATCCGTGAACTTTGGATCTGTGTCGGCGGTGAATCTGTATCTGCCGTTCTCGTCTCTTGATACATATTCAGTTCCCATGCCGTAAGCAAGATAACCGGGAGTACACATGCTTGACATACCGTATGTGGCGTTACCGTTCACGCTGAACGTGAACGTACTGTCGCCGTTAAGGTTTGCAGCGGCAGAGCAGTACTTTCTGAATTCATCGAATGTCCACTTGCCGTCAAGTGCAAGCTGGAACGGAAGATCCAGACCGAGTTCAATCATCATATCTTCATTGAAGTACATACACCAGATACCCTCGAATGCCATAAGCGAGAGGTCGCTCGTAGCAAAGAAAAGGCGATCGCCGACGGTGTTACGTTTGATCATCGGCTGATCCCACCAGATGTGATCTGTGTGGAGTTCCTCAATTTCAAGAAGATCATAGAAGAGGTTTTCGGAAAGGAGAGGTGTGAGATCCCTTTGCGGAATGTACATTGCGTCATAGACGTCCTCGCCCGTGAGAATAAGTGTTTTTGCATAGGAAGCAAGTCCTTCAAAAGGTTGTGTTTCTTCCGTAATCGTAATGTTCATTTCCTGTTCGACAAGGAAGTTACGCTCGTAGCAGCAGTCGTCAAGAATGTCGCCCGTCATTTCGGGGTCAAGGTAGATATACATATAATATATCGGCGCGGAATTGAGGAACTTAAATTCGTGTCCCTCGAAATCATATTTTGTTGCAACATCTTCATCTACATACTCGGTAGCGGTTGCACCGGGATCATAGGTTGCAATGTAATCGTCAAGCGTGTCAAGTGCGTCGGTTTCGGTACTCTTGCTGTCTTTGTCCTTACCGCCGTTTTCTTTAGCGCAGGAGGCAAGAAGCACTGCGGAGAAGATCATTATAAAGGCAAGGAAGAATGCTAAAATTCTTTTATTCATTTTTACTCCTTGTTTAATATTTCCTTGTTTTTCGGTGAACATATCGGTTGAGACACCGCTCGCAAAATGATATATGCGAGCGGTATCACAGATTATAATTAGCCGTTTTCGCTTCTGAATCTCATTACGTCGCTGTAACTTATTGCGCTTTCGTCAATAAGTTTCGCTTCATACATGCCGTCGCACATTTCCGCAAGCGAAAGGCTTCTGTAATTCTCGTTTGCATAGTCAACGTAGAATACATATTCGTTTTCGCCGTCCGAGAAAATGATGTAACCTCTGAATGACAGCTTTTTGTCAAAATTGGTCTTGTCGAATTTTGTTGCCGTAAGCGCGTATTCTATGTAATCGCCGGTGTCGTCAAGGATTTTGGAAACGATGCTTCCGTCCTTGTAAACGGTTGCCTTGATTCCCGTTTCGGCAATGTATTCGCCATTTTCATCCTTTGTGAGAACAAGATTTTCGCTGCTTCCAGACGGAAGTGCTTCGGTCGAAGCGACAAGCGAGCCGTATTCCTTTACCGTAAGAGTTCTGTCGGAGACAGTCATATCTTTCTGCGCTCTGAAAATCGAACGGAGACCGTTGTAATCTGCAAGTCTGACCTTAAAGCCTTCGAACGAAAGGATCGTCGCGAGACCTGTCGTCGCCGTTTTAAGCTCCTCTGCGGCAGCCGCAAAGGCGGACTTATCGGAACTGCTGTCCGCAAGAACGTTTTTCGCCGATGCGAGCGCGGCATTGAAATCGTTTACCGTGCTTTCTGTGTAGAAGCGGGTTTCGATGCCCTCGCTCTTTGCAATAAGCGCTTCAAGTGTGTTTTTCTCGGTGTTCTCGCCGATGAGAGCGAGAAGAGACGCTGCGATCGCTTTTGCGTTTTCTGGAGAAGCGTCGGGAGTTCTTGTGTATTCGGGAGTGTTCATTATCCATTCCCAATAGAAATAGAAATTTTTATATGTTACGTTTAGTTTTTCGGAGGTAGTCATTGCCTCTTCTTTTTCATATTCTCCAGTTACCAGCGTTTCCGAAAGACCGTCAAGGTAATTTTCCCATCTGACTTTATAAAGGTCCTTCATCATTCCGCTGTAATTTTTGTAAGAGTAGTCGAGAACTTCCCAAGCAGTATTATATCCGCCCCATGTTGTTATAAGCATTTTTGCGTTCGCGGCGAACATATCATAGCTGAAATCGTCCGTTGCAAGATCTGTTGCCTTTCCGATCCATTCTCCGAGAAGCTGCTCTTTGACGAGACTGCCGATATTGTCGGCTATGTCGAATATAGAGAGAAATTCTGCTTTTGCTTTGTCAAAGGCATCCTTGTCGCGTAACTCGTATGCGGGTTTGACACTTGCATAGAAGTATTCTATCGCATAGTTGCTCACAACCTGACGCATTATTTCCGCAAGGTCGTAAATATACGTTTCCTCGCCCGAGAATCTGTCAAATTCGCTGTACATGAGCGAAAGTGCCTGTTTTGCCGCTTCATTGTCTCTTGTCTGAGTAGAAAAATCGTAGTTGTAAAGCGGCATTTCGGGTTTCATTGTGAGGATCTGCCAGCGGTCGTTGTCATATGTGTAGCTCGTGTCGCGAAGGAGCATCCATGCGTCGTAAATGTTCTGCGAAAATTCGCCGTATCTGCGGGTGACGTAGCTCTTTAACCATTCTGAGAAGTCGATATCCTCTGTCTGCCATACCATATCAAAGAAGAGATCGTAGTAGAGCGGGTTGTCCTGCATAGCCTCGGAAATTATACCGATACCCATCATATGTTCGCAGTCCTTTGTAAGCGACGGGATCTTTGTGACGTTGTCTATGCGTCCGCTTATTGCGGGACGTCCGCCGTAGTTTTTGAGAGTACAGAGAACCCAGTCTGTGCCTTCAAATTCGACGGAATTCAAAGTTGTAGTCTTGCCCGAACCGCCATAAGTGGTTTTGTTATAGTTGGGGATTTCATTTCCGCGCAAGTCAAGAATGAGTACATGACCGTTTCTGTATTCGCCCATTCCGTCAAGAAGAGCTTTGGTCGGGTTTTCGACCCAGGACTGAACTACCCATACGGCGTTCTTATCGTTTTTAAGGAGCGACGAAAGAACCTCAGCCGATATAATATCGTCTGTGAGATCCGAAGGTCTTATTCCGCCCTCGTGGAACGGGTCAACTGCGTAATAGTCGGAAGTGTCTCCGAGTGCCCATTTCTGACTCTCGTAGAAGTAATCCGCATATGTATCGTAGGCATCGCTGTCCGTTCTGATTATATACGGACGGTCAAGACCTGCCCACTTACCTTGTTTCAGAACGGCAACATCGGGATTTTTGGTGCTGAAATCCGTCGGAACCATTCCCGCATAGCCTTGAAGCACCGTCTGCATGCCGAGGGAGTTCTTGAATCTTTGATTTTCTCTTGCCATATTGAGGCGAGCGACTATATAGTCGTCGGAAATCGTTCCGCCTATCGTTTCGAGGTTGCCCATGAACTGCCATGCGCAGTAGCCGGGACCTGAAAGCCATTCCTTTGCCTCGTCAAACGTGTATCCGATCTTCATAAGGAAGCTCGTCCATACTGCTTCCTGACCCGCAAGATCGAGCACGAGGTTGACGCCGTTCAGCGCAAGCCAGTCATTTTCTCTCTGATAATCGTTTGCACCGAAGAATGCAAACGTGTAATCGAGGGTACAATAGTTAAAGGCGTATCTTATCTTGTAGGGAGTTTCTCTGCGGACGGGCGAATCGACCTTTACGATGCTGCTCGGCATCGTAACGCGGTTTGCCTGTTCGGTTATGCAAACATTACAGTAATTTTTGTAGTAGTAATTAAGTCCCGATGCGAGCATTACGCCGTCGTTACCCGTTATGAGGATTTTACCGTCGGACGTGTTTTCTACGGTGAAATAATCGTTACCGTTAAGAGTATTCGGCGAGATAGCGAACGTGAACCAGCCGCGGTATGCGGAACCGACGGTACGGTCGATTATTCCGTAAACGTTTTCTATCGTTTCCTCTTCCGTTATCGGGTTTGCGTATTCGGTCTCGTCGTACGCTTTTATGCCGAGTATTTCTTCCACGCTTCCGTTACGGAGATCGGACGTGTTCGTCTCAGTGGGCGTACCGTGAACTCTTATTTCACTCAGTGCCGCCGTACCCTTGCCCGAAACAAATTCGACAAGAACGCGAATAAAACGGTAGCTTGCGTTCGAGAGCGTAATGGTATCACCGTCAAGAGTGGCAATATCCTTTGTGCGGTTGCGCGCTATACGGTCGAATTTAGAATAGTCATTGCTTCCGTAAACGGTATAGTAATAGTAGCTGTCATCCTCTGTCGGGAAGTTGAGTATGATCTCGCTTATGTCGTATGTGTCGCCGAGATCGACATCAACATACGTGGGATAGTATTTTGAAATCCAGTATGTATTCTTCTTTCCGTCCGTAACTCTCTTTGAAAGTCCGTCGCCGAGGTTCGTATAAGTCGGTTTGCCGTAGGCAATATTAAGAGGATCGTTGTTCGGGTCTTCGTAATCGGAATAATCGGGATCTTCGTAGCCGTAGGCTTCGAATTCGACTATATGAACGCCTTCGTTTGCGGAGTTGTACGTTACAATGATCCTTACGTATCTTGCGCTGACAGGCGTTTCAAGCGTAAGAGTGTCTCCGCTTGATGTTGCGGCATCGGTGCTTGTTTTAGATGCGACAAGTGTGTATTTGTCGCCGTCGATACTTGTATAGATGTCGTAGTTGTAGTATCTTGTTCCGTCAACGTAATTCACGCAGACGAATGACGAGAGCTTGTAAATTTTTTCGAGATCTATTTCGAGTGTGGCGGGATACTGCTTACCCTCCCAGAAGAGGTTGTTGTTTTTTGCACCGTCGGTTGCGTATTTTTCGCTTCCGGAATCACCCGTAAGGGAAATTCCTTCCTTACCGAGAGCAACGTTTGTCGGCTTCGGCGTCGGTGAATAATCATCATAGGCAGGATCTTTATAGCCGTAAACTTCAACTTCCGCAAGATGGCGTCCCCAGCCGAACGAGTCATATGTCATAACTATTTTTACATATCGTGCCGTTACGGAAATGTCGATGTTGTGAGATATTCCTTCGTATGACGCAGCTGTTTCATCTGTTTTTTCGGCGACTTTCTGATAAGTTTCGCCGTCAATACTTGTCAGGATCTCGTATTTGTAGTAACGATCCCCTTTGCCGCTTACGTTTCCGTGCCATGTTTCAACGTTGACGGTAGGGATTTTATAGTAACCTCCAAGGTCGATTTCTGCCCAAGCTTCTCTGTCACCGTCGGCAGACCAGATGTTATTGAGGTTTCTGTCACCGTCTGTTATTGCACTCGCATTACTTCCTCTGTCGACGGTAACGGTTTTTCCGAGAGCAACATTTTCGGTGTCGGGCGACGGGTCTTCATAACCGAAAACCTGAAATTCTCTCAAATGAGCCGAGCCTACCGAGCTTGATGTCATAACAAATTTTACGTATCTTGC
>CAKRPQ010000047.1 GCA_934385225.1 uncultured Eubacteriales bacterium | reverse complement strand
TCCGAAATTCACGAAGGATTTTGCCGAACTGCGTCCGCAGACGCAGTCGCTTCTCGTTAAATCCGGTGATATGAACTATCATATTCTTCCGCTTACCGGAGACAACTTCAGGTGCGATATCGACGCCGGCAAGCTGATATTTTCGTCCGATATGAGCGGACTTTGCAGCCTGAGCGGAGATTTCCTCGCGGTTGCCGCTTCTGAGGATCCTGTCGGCGTTTTTGAGGACAACTATAAAAACGCCCACGCCCTCGGCGCGATAAGAGTTCCGCTGCGCGGAGAGAGAACGCTTCCGGAATTTTTCCGCGGCTTCGGATGGTGTACTTGGGACGCGTTCTATCATGATGTTTCGAGCGCGAAGATATACGAAAAGCTCGACGAGTTCAAGGCTAAGGGCATTCCGGTCAAGTGGGTCATAATCGACGACGGCTGGCTGACTGGCCGCGGGCGCAAGCTCGCAGATTTCAATGTCGATCTTGACAAGTTCCCTGAGGGATTCAAGGCGACCATCACGAAGATGAAGCAGGAATACGGCGTCGAAAAGGTCGGAGTATGGCACGCGTTCCAAGGCTATTGGGACGGAGTTGACCCGGAGAGCTACCTCTATCGTCAGCAGAAGGACAACCTCTTTACTACGCCGAGTGGGCTTGTCATTCAGTCGCTTGACGAGGACAGGGCTTTCAGGTTCTGGGACGAATGGCACTCGTTCCTCGCGGATTGCGGAGTCGATTTTCTGAAAGTCGACAATCAGTCGTCGGCGTCGTCGCGCCTGCACGGCGCGATATCGACGGCAGAGGGGTGCCGTATAGCGCACCGCGCGCTCGAAAGATCCATCGACAAAAATTTCGGCGGCGCGGTCATAAACTGCATGGGAATGGACATGGAGAATGTCTTCGCGCGTCCTCATTCCGCCGTGTCGAGAAACAGCGACGACTTCTTCCCGAAGCGTGAAAACGGCTTTGTGAAGCATCTCGTTCAGAACACATATAACTCTCTGTGGCACAGCAGAATGTATCACTGTGATTTTGATATGTGGTGGTCGGATCATGAGTCGGCTTACCAGAGCGGAGTTCTCCGTGCGATATCCGGCTCGCCGATATATGTCAGCGACCCGATAGGGAAGTCGCTTCGCGAGACGATACTGCCGGTCATAGAGAACGACGGGACGATCATGCTCTGTGATTATGCCGCGCTTCCGACGACAGAGCGCGTCTATCTCGACTGCGTTGTTGAACATCGTTTCCAGACGCTCTGGAACCGCAGCGATGAAAGCTTTGCTTTAGCGGCGTTCAATGTTTCGCAGGATGATGTGACAGATACGGTTTCGTTCGGAGGAATACCGGAGCTTTCGCGTGACCGCGATTACATAGCGTATGAGTATTTCACGAGGAAGTTCACGAGAATAACCGCCGATACGCAGATGAGCCTCACTCTTCCGAAGAACGGCGTCGCCGTATGGTCGATATATCCGGTTCTTGAAGAGAGCGGAGAGGAATACATTCTTCTCGGCGACACCTCGAAGTATGTCCCGATAGCGTCGGCTCACAAGACGAGAAAAGCTGTATCGGAGCTTTCTCTCTGATAAGTGGTCAGGAATAAACGAACAGGCTGCCGCGCATTTGCGCGGCAGCCTGTATTGTTTGTTCAGCCTGTTTGTTTCGGTTTTACCAGTTGTCTGTGTGGACTGTTTGCATGGATTATTTGCTCGGACTGTCAGTTTCAGCAGAACACGGGTTATTTGCTTAGACAGTCTGTTTTGACACAACACCGGTTATCTGCGCGGACTGCCGGAAGTGGCGGAGCGCGGATTTATAGTGCGGGGCTGCCGGCATAACGGTCGGTTGTTCCGACGGCACAGGTTATTTGTACAGATCGACCTTTGGCGACGCGGTTATTCCCATATCGCGCAGACGGTATTCATTACACCATTTTTCTCCGGAGGTGCGCCAGATGCCCGGTCCTGCCCAGCGTTCATTATGGTTTGTGTTGTGAAGTGCGCCGAACGCGTTGAAGCGCGTGCCGTAAAGACGATATGTTATTTTGTGCTTTCCGGCACTGACTCTGCCGAGGTCTCGGCAATACGGAGCAAACGCTATGATGCCTTTGTCCTCGCCGTCAAGGAACACGCGTATCAGCGCGCCGGTGTATTCAGGCACTCTGACCTCGGTTCCGCAGTCCGGCGTTTCAATATACTCATCATACTCGATATTTCCGGTGTAGAACGGAAGTTCCTGAGCGGTTACAGTGGAGAAGCCGAGCTTATCCGGCAGAGCCGTGATCGTCTTTTCGCACCCGACGACCTTTACGCCGAAGTTTCCGAGCAGATAGCACCATTCGAGCTTTGTCCTTATGCCTATCGGTGAGCGGACAAGAAACGTGTTTTCACCCTTGATTATCTTCGGCAGCGATTGACTCGTCGACGAAATAACCGTCTGGCTTTCCGGCGGGAGTGCCGTTCAGAAGTATCTCGCAGAGCGGAGCGTTCTCTATCGCGAGAGCCGCGTAATCATATTCGATCTCCGAGTTGAATGTCATTCTGAGGTCGACATAGTGCGTGAGCTTTTCAGCTGGCTCGACCCATGGCTGCGCACCGTTGTAAGTGGGAAGTCCGGCAATTTTAGCGGCAGCGTTGTTCAGGCGCAGCATTTCTTCTTCCGGAAGCCAGCCGCCGCCTGCTGTGAGTGCAGCAGAATCGACGCGGTATTCCGCGGAATCTAAAAGAAGTGCGTTAGGCTCGTCGAGATGATAATCTACCGGTTTCCGTGTGAAGATCGTTTGGAAGTATTCCTTCGCGCGCGGAGTCTCATGCCTGACGCTTCCGTCATATGGGAGCAGCTTCAGCAGGAGACTGTCATGACTGTAAAACGGGCGTTTGAATATTGTTTTGCCGTTTTTGACTGTGTAGTCGATATTTCCGGTTTCCCCGCTCAGAGTATCGTATACGATCGGAGTGAACTCACCGTCTACCGTCAGTGTCAGCGGCTCGCGTTCATGATTTTTTTCCCAGCTTTCCCTTCTTGACGGGATTGAACCGTGGCAGATGAAGAGCCATTTGTCTTTTCCGTCCTCACGGTAGTTATATAGATAATTTGACGCCAGCTCGCCGTTATCGAGTCTCATTTCTATATGTCTGAACGGTTCGAGCGAACGAATCAGCTCGTCGCGGCTGAGCGGTATTCTTACCGAATCATTATAAAGCGAGCTTGCCGCGTCAGAGGGTTCGGCGTCGATATATTTCGGCATACCGCCCATGAAAATGACCGTTCCGCCGGCTTTTTTGAAATTCTCGAGAGCTTTGAGCGTCGTGCCGCGCATTGTTTCGAGCGTTGAAACGACTATTGCCTTGTACTTCATTTTACCGACGTTCATCTCACCGTTTTCAGAGCCTGAGTATTGTTCCGGAAGTAGTCCCTCGTCTATGTAGTCGAAGTCAAGCCCTGAGAACAGCAACCAGTTCGCGGTGCTCATGAAGCTGCTTTCAAGCTCAGAGCGCGCGGTCGCGGTCTTGTCCGCGGGTCCCCAGTGAAGCCAATAGCTCTCGGCAGGATGAATGACCGCTATATCGACGATCGGCTTACCGCGGGTGAGCGGTATTCAGTCTCGCGAAATGATTCTCTATGTAAGGATATTCCTTGTACCAAGGCGACTGATAGAATATCGACGCGGGATAATCGCGCTTTCTGTCACCAGAGAGTGACATCAGTGAGACGCTGTGAACTCTCAGCGTCACGCCGAGAGCCGCCTGCCAATCTCCGTGGCGCTTGTGACCCCTGAAATCAAAGTCCAAGTCAGTAACGCCGTAAAGCTCCGACATCATTCCTTCGCGTCCATATTGATGAACAGCAGACTGGCACTGTTTTGCTGTTGTGTACATATGCCAGCCGAGCAGCATATCGATTCCGGGCAGCTGGAACGCTCTGTATGAACGCATTGCTTCTCCGAGCGACTTTGTCTGCGACGAGAGTGTGTCCTCAGCCATCATGTGACCGGTCAACGGGGTGCATTTTTTTAATTTCCTCTCTTGTTCCTGTCGTAGAACGCGATCAGAGCTATGCTGAGGAATATAAGAACCGCAAGTGCGGCGGCTATTTCATACCTCGGTCTTTCGTCCTGCGCGTCGCTTATTTCCGTATGGCGCGACTCCGCCCTGGATTTTTCGAAGGAGCTTTTAAGAGCCGCGTCGTCGAATTCGGTGCTGTGCGCAGTTATTTTTTTTATATACAGACTGAAATCTTCCGCACTTCCCGAAATCGTTCTTGCGCAGATTCGTATGCAGCTTATGTGCGACGCCTGCCCGTCCGCCGAGGCGTTTACGACAATGCCCGCCGTTTTTCCCGAAGCAATAACGGTTTTCGCCTCCGTTCTGTGACCGTCGCCGCATATGACTATCATTATTTCGTAGAGGGTGCTTTCGTCCGTTTCGTCCGTTGCCACGTCAAATTCAAGATACGGTGCAAACGAAATGTCGTCGGGATATTCAAAGCTGTAAACGAAATCAGAATACCCGTAGAGATCCGCGGTACCCGCCGTCAGATCCGCGCGCAGAGAACGTCCGTTTTTCGCCGCGGCGTCGATAGTGACGCTTTTGCAGTTGCCGCCTTCAAACCAGCCGAGCGTCCCGAATGCGGCGGAGAAATCCCAGAGCGTAAAACTGCCTTTAATGTCCGTCGGCAGACTGTCTCTTGCCGTTTCTTCGTGGAAAATCCTGTGAACGAGCAGGTTCGGATCGTAATTTTCGATTATCTCGTCCCAGCTTTCCACACCTAAGACGGAAAGCACCGCGTCGCACATTTCGCCGCTTTCGTTCCGCTCCGTGTCAATGTATTTCATGATGTAGGCGAGCTTTTTTATTCCCGCTGTGCCGATATCGCCGCTCGGAAAATACGTCACAAACGCGCCTGCTCTTTCGGAGAACATGAGGCTGTAATAGTTGTATATGTATGCTGCGGAAAGACCGTTCCCGACCTTTTCGAGGTTCGGCTCCCAGTAAAAAATATAGGAGATAGGAGCGGACTCCGAAATGCAGTCAAGATAATCGAGCATACGCTCAAATGTGTAGATGTTGTCCGTGCAGTAGAAGTCGCTTTCCTCGTCCGAACGCACGACTTTTATGGGATCAGTGTCGTTTTCCGTGACGTTTCCGTCCTCATCAATGTAGATGATGTCGTTTTCAAACATATCCGACCTTATCGAATAGGGGACGTGAGTGCTTTCGAGCATAAGAGAAAAATCAAGTCCGCCGCCGTCGTCAAGATACGCGCATATCGAGGTGAGCAGTATTTCCGTGTCGTATCCGGTGCCCGAAGCTCTGCTATCGGAGATCGGCAGAACCACTTCAATTCCCGGAATTTCATCAGAAGCGCACCTCGCCATAAATTCAAAGGTCTTTGCGACGTTCAGCGCGTATTCGGTAAGTCCCGTGATCCCCGTGAAATTCTGTGCAGACGCAAGATCGACGGATTTTCCGAGTATAAGTCCCGAAATTTTGCCGTTTGCATATCCCGAATATCTTTTGCAGATAAAGTCCGTGACGGCAAAGAAGTCGCGCATGGCGTCCGTGCTGTCAAGAACAACGCCGAAATATTCGGCTTTGCCGTCTTCGTCGGCCCTGACGTATGAAATGCTTTCCGCGTCACAATCAGCCGAGACGATAAACCGCAGATATACCTTGCAGTCGGCGGCGCAGAGATTTTTGATTTTTCTGTCAAGCTCGCCTATGTATGACGCGTCAAAATATATGAACGAATTGTCCGTCGTGTAGATATGCCCGCTGTGCGAGGTGCTTATGAGCCTGTCGAGATATACGTCGATAACGGAGACACCCATTCCGCCGTCTATTGCGGCGGACGTGTAGTCCGAATTTATTCCTTTTATGTTTGTCCTGCCCGATGCCGTCTCCATTCTGCCGAAGGTCCCCGATACCGAAACGGGTGCGCAGAGCTGTATTACGTCGCCGCTTTCCGACCTTGCCGCGAGCGCGTACTTTGAAACGCAGGCGTAAGTTCCGAGACGCGATAATTTGAGTTTGAATGCGAAATGCGATGTCATAGGACTTGTGCCGACGGGCAAGTCTCCGCGCAAGAGAGCGTCGTCGAGCGTTTCGCCGACGCCGAGCCTGTAACATTCAACTGTGTAGCTGTCGTGCGAGGTCAGAAAACTGTGGTGAATGTTTCCGATGACGTTTATCGTATCTGTTTTTTCGTTCTTCTTACATTCCGTAACGTCGGCGTAAACCCCGCCCGAATATCCTTCGTATATCGAGACGGGCGCGATCGAGTAGATAAGTGCCTCTCCGCTTCTCGAACCGTCGAAAATTATCGAAAATTCGGTGATGTTGTCGACGTTCCCGGTAGGAATTATGTATGAAAATCTTTTTGCGTCCGCTTCAAGCCGTATTTCTCTCGTTTGCAGTGAGACGTGTCCCGTGTTCGGGTCGAGAACGCTGTATCTGAAAGAAAATCCCTCGTAGTCGGAGTTGCTTGTCATAATTATTCTGACGGCGTTTGCCTCCTCGTCCCTGAAAGCTGCCGTAGGAGTACCCGTGAGCGTAACTCTCTGCGAGCCGAGCGTCAGCTTCATTGCCTCGCTTTTTTTCCCGCGGTCGATCGTTTCGATTTCGCTTCCCGACGCCGAGAAAACGTCCGACATAAACTTTTCGTTTTGATTTACGCGGTTTCCCGAAACATACGGCCCCGATATCTGAGCCGAGGAAATGACCGACCCGCCAGAATTTCCCGTCACGCGGATTTCGATTTTATCGACGGCATTCCGATATTTCCATGTGCCGACGCAGACGGAAATGAGACTGTACTTTTCACCCGCGATTTCCTTTGAAAAAGAGAGTGTTTCATCGCCCGAAAAAAGTTTTATCGAAACGCGTCCGTTCTTTTCGCTGTCGCTGCCGTATGTGTTTTTCAGCATAAAACAGACGTATCGCCTGTCGTGCAGATCAAGCGGAGACGAGGGCGATGCGATAAGAAGAATCTGCGGCAGATCGTGTCCCTTTTCGGTTGCGGGACAGTTTAGAATATAGTTTCCGAGCCGCCTGTCGGTAACGAGTTCGGGTGAGCTTTCGTTACCCGTCGCCCAGCTGTAAAACGCGGTTTTGTGAAGCGAATCGAGAGTGGCGGAGAAGTCCGAAATATCATCGTATTCGTGAGCGGTAATAAGATCGGAAAGTGCGTCAAAGGAATATGAGCGTGCCGAAAAAAGCACCGTAAAAAGTGCGAAAGCGAGGCATGCGAAAAACGTGGCGCGCGTGCGTCGTGACTTGTTTTTTTCGGCAGATTTCGTGACGTTTTTTCCGAGAGCCATTTTTACATTCCTTTTCTTTATTTTTGTCCTTCGCACGAGCCGTCGAGGTAATCTGAGACGGCAAGCGAGAGAACGAATGATAATTTTTTTCTGTAATCCGATTCCGAGAGCAGGGAACATTCTTCTGCGTTCGACAGGAAACCGCATTCCGCGAGTACCGCGACACCGGGAGCTCTGTCAAGCAGATAGATAGACGAACCCGCGGGCTTTATTTTGCGGTCATTGTCCGCTTGCAGCGCATTTCTTACGCCAGACTGAATACATTCCGCAAGATCGCGGCTGCCGCCTGCATTTTTTGAGTAATATACTTGAAGCCCGCTGTATTTCGGACTTCCGAAGGAGTTCATATGTATGCTTACAAACGGCGCGTCCGGGTGTTTTTTCGCGATTTCGAGCCTCGCGCGCAGGTCAAGCGATTTTTTGTGCCCCTTGTAGTCGGCGTTTCTGTCGTAGAGGAGAATATCTTCCGTTCTCGTCATTATAACGTCGTAACCGAAGAGTTTTAACATGTCGGCGAGCGTTTTTGAGATATCGAGGTTCACGTCCTTTTCGAGAGTGCCGTTGACACCTACCGCACCGCCGTCCTCGCCGCCGTGTCCCGCGTCGATAATGACGGTTTTCGGAACGTGTGCCGACGTCGGAACAGCCTCCGCGTCTTTCCTGTATGCCGCGCTTGTTATTAGAAAAATAAGCGCCGCCGTGAGCGCGAGTACGAGACAGAAGAGCATAAAACCGAGTATGAACCCGTCCGAATTATCTTTTCCGCATTTCATACGAAACACCTCCGCAGAATGATATTAAATCTTACTGCGGCTTTTGAAAAAATATGTATCTGTCCGCCCGACGAAACGGGCGGACAGACTTTTTTTCTTTTTTGGCGGCGATTGTTATTCGCCCGCCTCCTCGGAAGGAGCACTTTCGGGCGTGCCGTTTACGGTGTTTGCGGCGGTTCTGCCCGCTACAAGCCCCGCCAGAAGTGCTTGCAGATCTATACCCGTCGACTCTTTCATGCCGTCGATTATCTGCGATGTGGTGTGCATTACGTCCTTTACCATTTTTGTCGCGTTTCCGTCGCCGTACATAACAATCTTGTCTGTTTGGGCAAGAGGAGCGGCGGCGTTCTTTACAACGTCGGGAAGGGCATTCAGGTACATTTCGATGACGGACGCTTCGCCCATCTTTCTCTGTGCTTCCGCTTTCTTTTCGATTGCCTCAGCCTCGGCAAGACCTTTCGCTCTGATACCCTCTGCCTCTTGCTCCATCGCATAGCGTATAGCCTCTGCCTCCGCCTTTTTCGCTTCGGCTTCCTTTATTGCCTCGTATGCCTTTGCCTCCGCGTCTCTCTGACGGCGGATAAGGTCTGCCTCAGCCTGCTTTTCGGCTTGGTATTTCATAGCGTCCGCCTGTTTGCGAACCTCTGCATCGAGCTTCTTTTCCTTGATTGCGATTTCCTTTTCGGCGAGCTCCGCTTCCTTTTCGCGACGTGCGATGTCTGCGTTCGCCTTTGTAATTTCTATCGTTTTACGCTGGCTTTCCTGCTGTATAGAGTAGGCGGCGTCCGCTTCCGCCTTTTTAGTGTCGGCTCTGACCTGCATTTCCGCCTGCTGTACGGCAAGAGCCGCATTCTGCTCGGCGATTTTTTTGTCCGCTTCGACCTTTATCGCGTTTGCCTCTTCCTGTGCGTTTGCCGTTGCGATGGCGATGTCGCGCTGCGCGTTCGCTTTTGCAATCTGCGCGTTTTTGCGTATCTGTTCGACGTTGTCGATACCCATGTTTTCAATCGTGCCGGCACCGTCTTTGAAGTTCTGAATGTTGAAGTTTACGACTTCGATACCGAGCTTTTCCATGTCGGGAACGACGTTTTCGGTGATTTTTTTCGCAACACCCTGTCTGTCCTGAACCATCTCTTTGAGACCGACAGAACCGACGATTTCACGCATGTTACCTTCAAGAACCTGCGTAACTAGACTGATAAGCTCCGACTGCTTCATACCGAGAAGAGATTCGGCTGCGCGTTTGAGAAGATCGGGGTTTGACGAGATCTTGATGTTTGCAACGCCGTCGACCGAGACGTTGATAAATTCGTTTGTGGGCACGGCCTCCGATGTCTTTACATCGACCTGCATAACTTTAAGAGACAGCTTATCCACGCGTTCGAAGAAGGGAACGCGCCAGCCCGCTTTACCTATAAGTATTCTTTTCTTGCCGAGACCCGAAATAATGTATGCCGTATCAGGCGGAGCTTTGAGATAACCTGCAACGAAGAGCAGAACGACAAGAGCGCCGCAAAGAACGCCTACCGTGGCGGGAACAGAAAGTCCGAACATAATTTTGTCCTCCAAAAATGTATTTTCTGTAAAAGAGAAAGTCCTTTTTAGCTAAAAAAAGACTTTTACGGCTGCGCCGTAAAAGTCTCGAAATCATGATTTTGCAATAAAGCCATAGCTCCGGGCGAAAGCCGTCTTGACGAAGCATGGTACACCTCATCGGTGTTCCTACTCTCTTTTACTGAAATAATTATACAGTATTCGTCACGCCTTGTCAAGAGATTTTGCGGAATTTACACTTTTGTAATAAATGCTTTTCGCAGTATAATAAAGAAAATATCCAAAAGACGCGCAAATTGTGCGCAAAATGACGGAATCTATATCAAACGAACCCGCAAGCGTCGCCATTTCGATAAATTCGAGCAGAGAGATCATAAGAACTGAGATCAGAATTGTTTTTCCGAAAGAACACGCTTTCCGTGATAGTATCGGAACGCAGAATCCGAGCGGAATGAACGAAAGAGCGCCGAGGAAGAATGTAAGAGGAGCTCCTCTGTTTATCGTATTCTCCGCCAGAGCCTTTATGTAAAACACTATTGACTTGAAAGGAATGATATTGCAGTGAGAACGGATATATCCGAACCAGTTTGATTTTCCACGATATGACGGATATGGAAAAATGTTACAAATGTGATAACCGCAATGTAGAGCGCGGTTAAAAATTTCAGAGCTTTTTTGATAAACATAGTATTTCCCTTTGTGTTAGTGTCTTATATTATACTATACAGAACGTTTTTTGTCAATCTGTTTATGTAAAAACATTTGCTGCCGAAAAAGACGGCCGAATATTTGCATAACCCTCTTGAAAAAAACGGAATAATGTGGTACAATATAAGCCGGCTGTGATAATTTGTACCGAAAGGATATTTTATAATGATAATTGCACTTGAAAACGCGAAGCGCGAACTTATTGATATGCGACCCGAAATAAAAGAACTCGGAAATTCGCTCAATATCGAGGAAGTGCGCGCGAAAGTAGCGCAGATGGAGGAGACGACGCAGGACAGCGAATTTTGGAACGACACCGAAAAATCCACGAAGATACTCCAACAGATAAAGAACGGCAAGGATAAGATAGAGGCATACGACAAACTCTGCTCGCGCCTTGAAGATGCCATCGTGCTTGCCGAAATGGGAATCGAGGAAAACGACGAGAGCTGTATTGCCGACGTCGAAGCGGAGCTTGATTTTGTCAAAAAGGAAGAAGAAAAACAGAGAATCGAAATTCTCCTTTCGGGCGAGTATGACCATAATAACGCCATAGTTTCGTTCCACCCCGGTGCAGGCGGAACAGAGGCGCAGGACTGGGCATCAATGCTCTACCGTATGATAACACGCTGGGCTGAAAAGCACGGCTTTACAGTAAAGCTCCTTGACTGGCTTGACGGCGAAGAGGCCGGACTCAAAAGCGCGACGATAATGGTCGAGGGCGAGAACGCCTACGGCTATCTCAAAAGCGAAAACGGCGTTCACCGCCTTGTCCGCGTGTCGCCTTTTGACGCGGCGGGAAGAAGACATACGTCATTTTCGTCGATCGAAGTTATGCCCGAATTTGACGATGCGAACGACGAAATCGTAATTCGTCCCGAGGATATCGAGGTCACGGCACACCGTTCGAGCGGCGCGGGCGGACAGCACATCAATAAGACCGACTCCGCGATAAGAATAGTTCATATTCCGACGGGTATCGTCGTCGGCTGCCAGACCGAGCGCTCGCAGCTCCAAAATAAGGAAACGGCGATGAAAATGCTGAAATCCAAGCTCATGGAAATAAAAATAAGAGAAAACCTTGAAAGAGTCGAGGATATTCAGGGCAATAAGGCGAATATCGAGTGGGGCGCGCAGATCCGTTCATATGTATTTATGCCTTATACGCTTGTAAAAGACACAAGAACAGGCTACGAGGACGGTAATATCAGCGCCGTGATGGACGGCGATATTGACGGGTTTATAAACGCATATCTGAAAATGAATGCGGATAAATGAAAGGAAAAATAAAATGGATATCTTGAAGGAACTTATGGGTACAGAGGACGAAAAGCCTCTCGACAGACTGGTCACAGACGGTGGCTTCTGCGGTATATTCCGCCGTATATGCTGTATCGGAGACAGCCTCTCGTCGGGCGAATTTGAGTCGAGCGACGAGAAGAACGAAAACAAAGGCTACCATGATATGTTTGACTATTCGTGGGGTCAGTACCTCGGCAGACTTTGCGGAAGCACTGTTCTCAACTATTCCCGCGGAGGAATGACCGCAAAGGAATTTTGCGACAGCTATGCCTGTGACCACGGGTACTGGAATGTTGAAAACGCTTGCCAGGCTTATATCATCGCGCTCGGTGTAAACGATATGTACCATCTTGAAAAGTACGGCGATGAGATCGGCTCTGTGAGCGACATCTGCAAGGACGATTATAAGCAGAATAAGCCCACTTTCGTCGGCTACTACGCACAGATAATCCAGAGAATGAAAAAGATCCAGCCGAGAGCGAAATTCTTCCTTATGACAATACCGTCCGAAAGTCAGGGATCTGGCATGGAAGAAACCCTTAAAAAGCACGCCGAAACGTTGCATGAAATCGCAAATTATTTCACGAATACATATGTTATCGACCTTTATAAATACGCGCCGAAGCACGATGCGTATTATAAACATATTTTCTACCTCGGCGGACACAGAAACCCGTGCGGCTACCTCTTTACGGCAAAAATGACAGCATCGTATATCGACTATATTATCCGTCATAATATGCAGGATTTCGACCAGGTAGGCTTTATCGGCACGAACCTCGGAAATCACGGCATCGTTAAGTAAATATGCTTAAACTTGTAAAGCTCGAAAGAAAATACATACCCGAACTTTCTGATATGATGGAGGAGTGGACGGCTGCGGGCGAGAAGATAATCCCGTATGCGATAAGAAAGACCGATTGGCGCGATTTTGACGCATACGCGGAGAGCCTTGAAGTAAAGGAAGGCGACGATAGACTTGTCCCCAGCTCTACATTCTTCTGCCTTGATACCGACAGAAATATTTTTGTCGGCGCGGTGAATATAAGACATCGCTTAAATGACGGCTTGCTTAAAAGCGGCGGACATATCGGCGACGGCATAAGACCGAGCGAACGAGGAAAAGGGCTCGGAACGTCTATGATAGCCCTCGCCCTTGAAGAATGTGATAAGCTCGGAATAAAAGATGTTCTTATGTGCTGCGACGATGACAATATCGCGTCCGCGAGGACGATTGAAAAAAACGGCGGAGTCCTTGAAAATAAAGTCACGGACGACGACGGAACGGTCAGAAGATACTGGATAAAACGCAAATAAAAACGAGGCTGTTTCACTCATCGGCAGAGTGAAACAGCCTCGTTTCCAATATTTATTTGCGTTTTCAGTCTATCGGAACAGTCCAGCCGAAATCGTCTTTCAGCCTGCCCCACTGAATTCCCGTCAGCGTGTCGTATAGGTAGTGCGTGACCTCGCCTATCTTTCCGCCGTTTACGGTGTACTTTTTGTCCTTGTAGCAAAGCTCGCCGATAGGAGAAATGACCGCAGCCGTTCCGCAGCCCCACGCTTCTTCGAGCGTGCCGTCGTCCATCGCCTTTGCAAGCTCGTCAACACTGAGAAGCCGTTCGCTCACCGTGTAGCCTTTGCTTTTTAACAGTTCGATGCAGGATTTGCGCGTAATTCCGGGCAGAATAGAACCTGTCAGCATGGGTGTTACGATTTCGCCGCCGATTTTGAACATAACGTTCATCGCGCCGACCTCTTCGATGTACTTTCTTTCGACGCCGTCGAGCCACAGAACCTGCGAATAGCCTTTCTTTTCGGCGCGTTCGCCCGCTCTGTTCGATGCCGCGTAGTTGCCGCCGCACTTTGCGTATCCCGTACCGCCTCTCACGGCGCGGACGTCCTGGTCTTCGATCATTATGCCGACGGGATTTATACCCTCTTTGTAGTAGCTTCCGACGGGCGACGCTATAATAACAAATTCTGCGTGATGAACTGCGTGAACACCGAGACTCTCATCGTTGCCGAACATAAACGGGCGCAGATAGAGAGATGTTCCCGCCACCGACGGAACCCAGTCCTTTTCGGTCTCGACAAATGTTTTCAGAATTTCGAGTGCATCGTCTTCGGGAATCTGCGGCAGACAAAGTCGCTCCGCGGAGTTGTTCAGTCTCTTTATGTTTTCCGTCGGTCTGAAAAGCTGGACTTTTCCGTCCGCACGGCGATAGGCTTTAAGTCCCTCAAAAATTTCCGAACCGTAGTGAAGTGCGGTGCAGGCGGGGTGCAGAGAAAGGTTGCCGAAAGGAACGATCCTCGCGTTATGCCACCCGTCCTCGGGCGAATATTCCATCATAAACATATGATCGGTAAAAATTTTTCCGAAACCGAGAGAAGCGCTGTCGGGCTTTTCTTTCGGATTTTTTGTTTTTTCTGTTCTTATTTCCATGGTTGCTGCCTCCGCAAATCGGGTGTAAACCGAGAAAATCCCGCTTACACTCTTTATTTGCAAGTATTATATCACCGAAAATTCATTTTGTCAATAGAAAAAGCAAATTTTCTTGAATAAAATAAGGTTTTTTGATATAGAAATGACAGAACACAAAAAATATCCGTCATTTTCAAATAATATTTGAAAAAAAGACAAAAGTGTGATATAATAAAAAAGAGTATTCATATTTAATATAAATATCCGAGGGAAGGAAGTAACCGAAATGTTGAATATAAAG
>CAKRPQ010000046.1 GCA_934385225.1 uncultured Eubacteriales bacterium | reverse complement strand
TGGTCTGAGTGACAAGACTTGAACTTGCGGCCTCTACCACCCCAAGGTAGCGCGCTACCAACTGCGCCACACCCAGATTTGTTCAACGCATGATATTATACCACTGTTTCCCAGGCTTGTCAAGTGCTTTCGCAAAAATACTTTGCTTTTTTGGCGAAAAATATTTTGACGATACATAATATCAAATAATGGATTGAAATTTGAAGGTTTATGTGATATACTTATTTCGGAATCTTTTTCGGAGGTGCCCATGGAAATTATAAAAGAAAACGAAAATAACATACTCAGAGAAAAATTTGAAAAGGTTGACCCCGACAGCAGACTTTTTATTTATATTAATTATAATGCGGAGTCCACCGATGAAGAGATATGCGCGTCTGTCGAGCGGGCGCGAGGTTATGGTGTCGGCTGTATAATACCTGTTTATTCGGGGGACGATTTTGACTATATTCACCCGATGAGGCTACTTCGTTTTTACGGGGCTTTGCTTGAAAAAGCGGAGAGCGTCGGGATAAAAGTCATGCTTAACCTTGAAAAACATATTGAAAAGGGCGTGGTCGAGTATTTCGAGGAGAGCGGGGAAAGCGTCAGATCAAGAGTTCTTTTAAGGCGTGAATATTTTTGCTCAAATGAGGAAAACGTAAAAATTCCGATAGGCGATGATGTTATTTCCATCGTGGCGATAGAAGAAAACGGAGAACTTAAAGACCTGCGCCCGTTTGTTTCGAACGGAGAATTAAACTGGAAATCCCCGCGCGGCAACTGGAAAGTTTGCAGATATTTCTGCTCTGACGATGATGAGCATAACGATGTAAATATGCTGAACTACGATATGTCGTCAAAATATGTTGAAACCGTAATGACACTTTTTCGCGACAATTTCCCCGAACATATCGGTAAAACGCTGTGCGGAATAACATTTTCAGAAGTTTGTTTCACCGCGCGAAACAGGCGAAACTGGGACGAGACGTATAATGAATTTTTTATGAAAAAATACGGTTTTGATCCCGCGCCTTTTTACCCGTGCCTGTACGACTGCGGAGAGGTCGAATTTCGCCATTATAAGGCTGTTCTTATGGCATGCCGAGCTGAAATGCTTGAAAAGGGTTTTATGAGCGCCGTTTCCGACACCGCCGAAAAATACGGAATGATAGCCGTCGGTTCGATAGCCGAACCGAAAATAACCGCAGCTTCATGGGTTACGGGCGACGCGGTGCTTGCGCAGATTCATTCACCGTGTGCCGTGCTCGAAAAAGCATACCTTTACGGTATGAATTCAGTCAAAATATCGTCCGGTGCCGCGGATATGTCGGAGCACGATACCGTGTCGTGCGAAATCTTCCGTGACTATGCGAACCTTGACTACAATATAATATATCGCGAGACTATGACCGCATTTGCGAGAGGCGCAAACCGCCTTATGGCACACCTTCCCGAAAATATCCCACAGAAGAGCGACAAAGGGCTTTTCGGACTGTTTTCGTCCGATGGAAAATCCAACTATGCAGAGTATGTCGGCAAAATTCAGACAGTTCTCGGCGGCGGAAAACAGGTGTCAGATATAATGCTCCTTTACCCGATCTATTCTTTGCATTCAAGGGTATGTCTTTATGACGCGCCGATAAACTCCGAGCGTTTTGAGTACCCAGACACTCCCGATATAACAGACTATATGACGGTCATAAACAGCATTTACGCGTATTCGGGGCTTGACCTCACCGTGGTTCACCCGGAGTGCCTTAACAGAATGTGCAGGGCAGAGGACGGGAAGATCGTCTTTGACGGAAAACATTCATACAGTGTTGCCGTAATTCCCGCAACAGAGATGATAAGCGTCGGAAATCTCCGTAAAATAGCTGATTTTTATGACGGCGGGGGCAAAGTTATCGCGAGCGGAGCGTTGCCGAAAACGGCGTTCGAACTTTCGGATAACGAGAACGATTATGACGCCGAGGTACTTCGCCTTACCGAACACATTTTCGGACGCGATGCCGTGAGCGGAAATATAAGCTGCGACTATTCCCATAATTCAAACGAAAACGGAGGAGAAGCATATTTCCTCTATTCAACGGCGACGGGAAGCGACAGAACGTATCATGTTTCGGGTGAGCGTCTGCTTCGGTCGATAATGTCGTTTGACGTTCCGTATGATGTCCTGATCTCGGATATGCCGAGGCTTGAATGTACGGGAGCGCTTAATAATGATTATCCCGAATATAAGATGCTCGGACTTGACAGAGAAATAAAGGGCGGCGGAATGTTCGGTCATATCCATAAACAAAAGGACGGTTCCGACATATATTTCTTTGCGAATGCGACGGATATTCCGTACTGCGGCGATGTGTTTATTAAAGGAAAACACAGGCTTGAAGAGTGGTCGGTAAACGGCAAAACAAAGAAACTCAAATGCGAATATATAACGCAGAGAGGAGCCGAGTACACAAAAATAAGGCTTTCGCTTGAAAGCGGCGAATCGACTTTGATCGTGTCGGACAGAAATTTTTCCGTTTCGGCACTTTGAGGCGGACTTTGCCGATGCCGATTTAATATCTGCGTTAGGGATTTTTCAAAATATCACGTTTTTTCGAAAAAACTCTTGCAATTCCTTTTGACGTATGGTATAATCGGCTTGTAATTTCCGTAAGAGGGAGTAGTCGGCATTTTGAATGCGGCATACGGCGTCAGAACGGCATAAAACGCCCGCCTATGCCTTAATCGGCAAGACTCTTATTGTGTTTTTTTGCACAATAGGGGTCTTTCTTTTTTTGAAAGTGCCCGCTCCACGCTCGGAAAGACGGATATATGTTAAAATGAAACGATGTGCCGCATGGCAATTCGGTTCAGTCCCGACTCGCCTGCACTTGATATTTCGTTTCGTGGAAAGGTAAGAAAATGGACTTTTTATTCGGAAATCTGTTAAACATCACATGGCAGCAGATCGTTATGTGGGCGATCGGCGGCCTGCTCATCTTTCTTGCAATAAAGAAGGATATGGAACCGACGCTTCTTCTGCCGCTCGGTTTCGGAACAATACTCGTCAACCTGCCGTTTTCGGGTGCTATAACGCAGATGGTGGACGGAGTCGCCGAAGAGGGCGCGCTTAGCGTGCTTTTCGATGCAGGAATAGCAAACGAACTTTTTCCTCTCATTCTGTTTATAGGCATAGGCGCGATGATAGATTTTACGCCGCTTCTCACAAATCCGAAACTTATGATTTTCGGCGCGTCTGCACAGTTCGGAATATTCTTTACACTCTGCGTTGCTTCAATGTTTTTCGATATAAACGATGCGGCTGCGATCGCAATAATCGGTGCGGCTGACGGACCGACGGCAATAGTCGTTGCCCAGAAACTCTGCTCCGATTACCTCGGTGCTATAATGGTGTCGGCATATTCGTATATGGCACTTGTCCCGATAATTCAGCCGCCCGTAATCAAACTGCTCACGACGAAAAAAGAGCGTATGATCCGTATGCACTATTCGCAGAAAGAGGTGTCAAAGCTCACAAAGATCCTCTTCCCGATAATAATTACCGTTGTCGCAGGACTTGTAGCACCCTCGTCGGTGTCGCTTATCGGATTCCTTATGTTCGGAAATCTTATCCGCGAATGCGGCGTGCTTAATTCGCTTTCCGAGACGGCGCAAAAGGTTCTTGCAAACATTGTAACGATATTCCTCGGTATAACCGTTGCGTCAAAAATGGAGGCGTCGGAATTTCTGCGCCCGCAGACGCTTCTCATACTCGGTCTCGGACTTGTCGCATTTATAATGGATACCGCGGGCGGCGTGCTTTTCGCCAAATTCTTAAATCTCTTCCTTAAAGAAAAGGTGAACCCGATGATAGGCGCGGCGGGCATTTCCGCTTTCCCGATGTCGGGACGTATCGTGCATAAAATGGGGCTTGAAGAAGATCCGCAGAACTTCCTTCTTATGCACTCGATCGGTGTCAACGTGTCCGGTCAGATAGCTTCCGTTATTGCAGGCGGACTTATTCTCAATTTCTTCCTTAAATGAGGTGTGATCATGAACTTTAATCCTTCCGAATTTGTAAATAATCTTGTGTATATGGGCAAGGGAATGCTTGGTATCGCCGCTGTTATGCTTGTTATAATTGTCGCAACGGTAATACTCAATAAAATTACGGGTAAAAAGTAAAAAAATCGTTAAAACTCTTGAATCACTCCGAAAAACGTGTTAAAATTATTGCGGAGGCAGATTATATGCCTTTCGGTTAAAAAACTATAAAAATTTTTAGTACGGAGGAATTCAAGTATGGCTTACAGATTTGTACTTAACGAAACAAGCTATCACGGAAAGGGTGCCATTGCGGAGATCGCGACGGAAATTCACGGCAGAGGCTTCAAAAAGGCGTTTGTTTGTTCCGACCCCGACCTTATTAAGTTCGGTGTTACGAAGAAAGTTACAGACGTTCTTGACAATGCGAAGATTGCATACTCGGTTTACAGTAATATCAAACCGAATCCGACTATTGAAAATGTAAAAACGGGCGTTTCCGAATTTAAGGCGAGCGGTGCGGACTGCATCGTTGCGATAGGAGGCGGTTCGTCGATAGATACGGCGAAAGCAATCGGAATTGTCATCGCCAATCCCGAATTTGCGGATATACGTTCACTTGAAGGCGTAGCACCGACCAAAAATAAGTGCGTGCCGATAATAGCTGTTCCTACAACGGCAGGTACTGCGGCAGAAGTTACAATAAACTACGTTATCACAGATGCCGAAAAGAACCGTAAAATGGTGTGCGTTGACGTTCACGATATTCCCGTCGTTGCCGTTGTCGATCCCGATATGATGAGTACGATGCCGAAAGGACTTACCGCCGCAACGGGTATGGACGCACTCACGCATGCAATCGAGGGTTATATAACCAAAGGCGCGTGGGCGATGAGCGATATGTTCCACCTCAAAGCGATAGAAATAATTTCGAAGAGCCTCAGAGCCGCTGTCGACGGAACACCCGACGGCAGAGAAGGAATGGCACTCGGTCAGTACATCGCGGGAATGGGCTTCTCAAATGTCGGACTCGGCATAGTTCACTCTATGGCACACCCGCTCGGTGCTGTTTATGACACACCTCACGGCGTTGCGAATGCAATAATTCTTCCGACTGTTATGGAATATAACGCACCCGCAACGGGCGAAAAGTACCGTGATATCGCTACCGCAATGGGCGTAAAGGGCGCATATGAAATGTCGCTTGACGACGCGAGAAAGGCAGCTGTTGATGCTGTGAAGAAACTCTCGAAGGACGTCGGAATCCCCGCAGACCTTAAAGCAATAGTGAAACCCGAAGATCTCGACTTCCTCTCACAGTCCGCATATGACGATGCTTGCCGTCCGGGAAATCCGAGAGACACATCGGTTGCCGAGATAAAAGAGCTCTATAAGTCACTCATGTGATTTTCGTTTCGCTTTTTACTGAAAGTCGGCAAATAACAATTAAATTCCCTGCGGGTTCGGCATACGCCGAACCCGCTTTTGTGTTTGCCTCCGTATCAGTCGTCGCGTTTGCTTTTTCCGAAACAGAGCGCGACTGCCGCAAGCAGAGCGATAGCAATAAGCGCCGCGTGGAAGAATGAAAGCGAACCGATTTCAAGCGCGTGAACAGTCACGAAAAGTGCCGCAAGACAACCGAGTGAAAATGTGACGCGGATCGTCATTAGAACATTTTCGTTTGAAATGACGGCAAAAAATATTCTTAATATATATGAAAGAAAAGCGACGGGATTTGCGGATTCGTTTCTATGGGAATCGCGACGGATTTTGCCCGAGCCGCGGCAGATCATTCTTTCGTTATTGTAATAAGCATTCATGATAACACCTCGTAATTTTTCTTGATTCGGAATCTTTCTGATGCTATTATACCACATTTTTCGGATTTGTCAAGAACTTTTTACCAAAAAGAGAAAAATATTTCAAAAACCTATTTACAAAACGGAAAAAACGTGCTATAATGATTTCGACACAAGAACAAGGTCGGGAGGAGAAGTGCCGAATATGGAATACATAGAAAGAATCAAGAAGGTAAAAAGTCAGAAGAAGATTACAAACGAACAGCTCTCGTCGATGACGGGAATTCCGCTCGGAACGCTCAGTAAAATTATGGCGGAGATAAGTGACTCTCCGAAATTTTCAAATGTTCTGGCAATCTGCAATGCGCTCGGAGTTTCGGTAAATTATGCCGTTACGGGAGAACCTGATAATGAAAATAACTGTCTTCTCGACAGCGGAGAACTCAACTTTATCGAAAATTATAGAAAGCTCGATACCCACGGCAGAGAACTTGTTGCGCTTGTTCTTAATAAGGAAGCGGAGCGCATAACGAAAGCCAATTACGGAATCGGCACTGCCGACGGACAGTCGAAAAAGGCAAAAATCATCTCTCCGAAAAAGGGAAAATCGACGTATATTCCAAGTTCGCACCAGTTCGGCGGGCGCAGAACGATCACTCTTTACGATATGCCCGTTTCGGCAGGTACGGGACAGTACCTTGACGGCGTCGGTTCGGAGGAAATAACGATCCCCGATACCACAAGGACGCAGGCGGCGGATTACGCGCTCAGAATAAGCGGAAACAGTATGGAACCGAAGTACCATAACGGTGATATGCTTCTTATTCAGAATACGGATTCGGTAGAGATAGGCGAACTCGGTATATTCATACTTGACGGTGACGGATATTTCAAAAAATTCGGCGGAGACCGTCTGATTTCGTTCAATCCCGAATACAGAGATATTCTCCTTAAAGACTTCGGCACGGTTGAGTGCTGCGGAAAAGTAATAGGAAAACTCAAAAAGAAATAAGAAAACGGTTCTCAAAAACTCATTTGGAGATTTTGAGAACCGTTTTTTTATTTTGAATTAAAATTGTTGTTTTTTCGATATTTTAGCGGCGGGACACCGTAAAATTTTGTAAATTCTTTTGAAAAATAGAATCTGTCGGAGAAGCCGAGAGTGTCGCTTATTTCCGTGATCGGCATATCGGAGAAAAGGAGCATCTGCGAAGCGCGGCGCAGGCAAAGCTCGTTGATGTATGCGGGAATGCTTTTTCCGACCTCCTTTGAAAAACGTTTCGAAAGCGTTACCGAGGCAACACCGCAGTATTTTGCAATATCATTACGTGTAAGCTGCTTTGTAGTCCGTTTGTGAATGTATTTTATTGCGTTTTCGACAACCTTTGAGTAGCGTCCTTTTTCGGGAGGATTGAATTTGTATTTTTCAGCCATTTTGAGCAGCAGCTCTATTACGATTGCCTGAGTTTTGTAAAATGCGAGAATATTCGGCACGTTATACTGTTCGATCTCTCTGACTATATCCGGTGCGTACAGGTCGCCAAAGTGTCCGAACGAGCCGAATACGCTGTCACCGTCAGGGTAGTCCATATACACATCTATAAAGATTTTGTTCACCGTACCGCCGCTTAAAACTCCGTAAGAATGAACGTGATAGGGCGGAATAAGATATATGTGTCCCGGAAGCATATATATAAATTCATTTTCGTCGGCGAGCCACGCACCCTCGCCGCTTTCTATAAAATAGAGTTTTAAGGTGGGTTTTGAACTGGGTGTGCTTTTCCAACCTTTATCAATTACAGCGGAAGCTACATAAATTGAAAAAAATACATTATTTACCATTGACGTGAAAAATTCGTTCTCAATTATTTTCATATACAAAACTCCATAAATCGTATTCGTGTGTCCATTGCTATTAAAAAATCTTGTTGATATAATATAAATGGTCATCGGCCAACTTGATTTTATCACAAAACCGAGAAATTTGCAAGATTTTTTAGAAAAAAGGAGATTGGAAAATGGCAAAAAGATTACTTTGCGCATTTCTCTGCATTGCAATGATTGTTCCCATGTTCTGTTTGGGAACGACCGTATCGGCAGAAAATGCGGCGAACCTTGCGCTTTCGGCTACGGCAAGCGCAAGTTCGTATGACACGGGTGCAAATCCGCCATCTGTACTTAACGATGGCAAAAACAATGGTGAAGTCACCAGCGAGTGGGGCAGATGGACTCCTGTTTACAATGAAAAGGAAAAATGGGCACAGCTTGCCTGGAATGAGGCTGTGACCTTCAACCGTGTAGTTGTTATGGAGTTCGGCAAAAATGAAAAATTCACTGAAACGCAAGACGATGTTCGCGCGGCAGGCTTTTATCTTGCCGTATCAAACGATGGTGAGAATTTCGAAACAATACATACCGGAACAACAATAGGTCAAAAGCTCGTAATCGATCTTGATAAAAACGTTACGGCAAAATGGTTGAGAATTTACCTTACGGCAACATCTCATAAATGGGCACCTGCCGTCCTTCGCGAAATCGAAGTTTACCAAACGAGTGAACCGACATATGCCGAAGGCTTTGTTTACGACAAAGATCTTACCGATGCGGAGGCAGAAGCACCAGCCGCATGGGGTGCGACACCGAAAACTTCGCAGTACGAATACGCAAAGCAGGAAATGTGTGCTTTCCTCCATTTTTCTATCAATACAATGACGGGAAGAGAATGGGGTAACGAAACGGAAGTTGTCTCCGACTTTAACCTTACGACGGAAGCGGACTTTGACGGCTACGTCAAAATGCTGAAAGAGGCAGGCTTCAAGCGTCTCATTTTCACCGCAAAGCATCACGACGGTTTCTGTATGTGGCCGAGCAAATATACCGATTTCGACATCGAAGGCACAGAATACTATAAGCTCTACGGCGATCCGCTCGAAGCAATTTCGGCAGCTTGCACGAGGTACGATATGGAGATGGGGCTCTACCTTTCTCCCTGGGATATGCACAACAAAGATTATGCGGATGCCCCCGATAAATATCTTGAATATTGGATAAACCAATTCAAAGAAATAATAAGCAATAAAAAATACGGCTGCAACGGAGTTTGGAAAGAAATATGGCTTGACGGTGCTTGCGGTTCCGCTTATGTGAAGCCTGAAAAAAATCTCGACATAAAAAGGATGTTTACCGCAATTCGTGAGCAATGTTCCGATATTGACATAAGCGGAATTACGGGCGGTGAAACTCTTCGTCCCGATATAATTTTGAGTGCAAATGAAAAAGGTGCTTCTTCAAATGACTCATGGCAAAAATGGGCATGCCGCGATTGCCTGTTCTATAATCACGGTACGCACCTCGGCGTGTCAGGCTATCCGCAAGTAAATTACGAATATGACGAAAAAATTCGCGTAGTTACCGGATATCCCGGAGGAAATCACTGGTCTGTAATCGAATCTGACGTTTCGCTTACACCCGGGTGGTTCTGGGGCAAAAACAAAGCAATACCGAAAACCCCTACCGAACTTCGCGATATTTACTATCGCTCAACGGGTCACAACAGCGTTCTTCTTATAAACATACCTCTTGATGACAATGGACAGATAACTCCGGAGATACGCACATCTGTTGAAACATTTGGCAGAAACGTAAAAGAGTCTTTCGCGACGAATCTTCTTGAAGGTGCTACCGCGTCGGCAACGTCCGTTTACGGCGACGACATCGCTTATTCGGCTTCAAAGACTCTCGACGGAAGTGAGGATACCTACTACGCGTCAAAGGAACAGGCAGCAACGCTCCTCTACGAGCTTAATTCTCCGATAACTTTCGACGCGGTAAGAATAAGCGAGGAAATACGCCTCGGTCAGAGAGTAAACTCGCTTACGATTTCCTACAAGAACACAAGCGGAAACTGGATAAAGTGGTATGAAGCTCCCGTAATCGGATCGCTTCGCATTGCGGCAGGCGTTCCCGTAACGGCGACGGCTATTAAGATCGCAGTGTCCGGTCTTAACGAAAGTGCTCTTCCGATTATAACGGAAGTGGGAGCATATAAAGTAACAACAGACTTTGAACTCGGATCAGGTGTTCCGAACGGACTTGATGTGATCGACAATGCGGAAAATTCGTCCGCGTTCAGCGCTTCGTCCGCGTGCGAGACCGCTGACAGCATGGACAGCATCGGCGGCTCTTACATAAATGTTCCCGCAGGTGAAAGCGTAAACGTCTCGTTTAACGGCACATTTGCATATATCTACGGCGGAAGCGATAACAATACTCACTTCTCTGTATCCGTCGACGGCGGAACTCCGAAAACATTATTCATTGCTGACGGAACACTCGGAAAGGTTATCGGCGAAACTGATACACTCGAAGACGGTACTCATACAGTTAAAATAACCGCAATCGACGGAAATGTTAAGCTTGATGCCGTATGTGTTTTGAATAACGGTGGCAAAGGGCTTATAGAATTTGAACATAACGCTTACACAATAAGCGAGGACAACACATATGATGTGAAGCTCGTGAGAAAAGGCGGAAGCACAGGCGCGCTTAACGTGATTGTCAATGACGAACCAGGCAGTGCGGTGCAGTACCATTACGTCACAACGCAGGGAATCCCCGTAACGTTTGCAAGTGGCGAGACCGAAAAGACCGTAAGCATAACGACGCAGAGATATACGGAAAAGACGGGTACTTTGACTTTCTATTTGAAGATGGTTGCAAACGGCAGCGAATCTCTCGTCACAGGCTTTAATTCTTCTGCAACCGTTTCGATTGCCGATGTTGAAACGGAATTTACAAACGGATTTGTTAACAGCATAAATATTGTCAAACAGCCGAACAAAACAAATTATGTATCAGGCGAAAGTGCGGATATTTCGGGTATTGAAGTGGAAGCTGATATTGTAGCGGCAGCTCCGATAAGAAAGACGATATACACGGGTACAACTATCGGAGACAATTCTTCTACCAAGGCGGAAGATCATGTTAAAACAATCAAGTATGCCACTCCGATAAGTGCAAATGAATTTACAATGTATACTATATTCGGTGCTTCAATATCTGAAATCGAATTTTACAACAGTATTGATGATCCCGAACTTGAAAACAATCTTGCAAAAAATGTTACACGCACATATCAGTCATCAGTCCATAGATGGAATCCGAAAGAATGCCTTGCAAAAATGGTTATTGATGGAGACAGAACTCAAAATCATTACGCAAAACGTTGGAATGCAAGTGCTACACCTGAAGAAGACCGAAATCCGTGGTTCAGACTTGTTTGGGAAAACGGAGTGACGTTTGATACGATAGTGATCTATGAGTTTACCGGCTCCGTTAAAGATGAAGCAAATAACAATTACGAGTCCAAGCCTGTTTTCGTGACGGATTTCACGTTTGAAGTTGGCATTGGCGATACGCGTTTTACAAAGGTTGTTCCTGAAAATTCACTGACTGTATCACCCGAAAAAATCAGAAAAACAACACAGTCTGTAACGGTATCGTACGAAGATAAGAGCGCATCGTTTGATATATCTGTAACAGAATCGACGCACGCGCTCGTATATGACGGCTTCTCGGTAAGAACGCGCGACTATAACGGTATGAGAAGCGTTTTCTACTTCGACGACACGGTAGAAAAAGCAGGTTATACTATCAATGAATACGGAACTGTTGCTGTCGCAACGTCAAATAAGCCGAATGATGACGAATTTCTTAAAGTTGATGGCGAAAATATCAGTCCCGCGGACAATAAGATACTCAAAACCGAAGTTTATAAAGACGGCGTGATAGTGAATAAGACTCTCGAATCCGATACGGACGGCAAATATGCCGGAATGACGAAGTTCGGTTTCACGATAACAAACTTTGCTGACGGTCAATACGAAAACAAAGTATATGTATGCGGCTATGAAGTTTGGGAAAATGATGAAACCGGAGAACTTGAAATCGTTTACACGGAATATGCCAACCCGAATTATATCGATATAAGCATTTATGACCTTTCGCTCGGAATGTATAAAGCGGGTGTTCTCAACTCCGCAAACGATGACGGAACGGTTTGGTCTGTTCTCGAAAGCGGTGCCGTTACTCTTAAAAAGAAGAGTGATTACACCGTCAGAACTGAGGGTATGACCGACTGGAATGGAAATCCCATCGGAGACACGTTCACTTATAAGAATATTCCCGCGGTAAATCAAGCAATAGACAATGACACTAAAGTTCTTTCCTTTACTGAAAGCGGTATATACATCACTCTCTTAAGGGATGGAAGCGATTATGTAGCTGTTTACCGTGGAAAAGGTGATTTACCGGAAGTAAGCTGGGGACATAGGGTTTCGCAGTTGCACCCTCAGTTCACAGAGTCGACTAAAAGCGACCGAGTAAGTAAGATAGAAGGCAATAGCCCTGCTCCGATACTCACAAGTGACGCAAGTAATAAAATTAAAACCGTAATTCTTGACGACGGAGTTACAGGTGTATCAGGATACGGATTTAATTTGGCGTCAATGGAAACAGTTGTCTATCCGAAAACGCTTAAGTCCTTAATAAAAGAAGTGTTTATAGGAGCAAAGAAACTGAGCACCGTGTTTATGGCAGGAACTGCACCCGAAACGGGGCTTGCCGATATAAGCAGCGTCGAGACCGTCAAAGGCGCATATATGTTTAACGGGTGTGCATCGCTTAAAAAAGTTCATCTTCCCGCTAACGCCTCGCTTGGCGGAAATAACTTTGAAAATATGACATCTCTTGACGGCGTTTGGTTCGGAAACGGAGAATATTTGGCAGGTACGGCCGATTTCAGTCAAAGCACATCAATAACATCGATTGAAAATGCGATGTTCAGTGGTGCAACCGGTATTCGCACAGTGATATTGAACGATCGTGTAAAGCTTATAAAAGAAAATGCTTTCAACGGACTTTCCGGTATATGCATCATCCAGCCGACAAAATGTGATGCAATCGAAAAGTATTGTAGCGATAACGGATATTCGTACAAACATCAATTCGAAACAAATACTTATACAGGCACACACGAAGGCAGAGAATACACCGTAATCAAGCCCTCAAACGCAAACGGTAACTGGGTATGGAGAACAGAGTTCCTCGGCATTTACGACTACGCCGATAAGGCTCTTAAAAACCTCGGCTGAACGGTAGCATACTACAAAGTGTCCGATATGTACGGAAACGAAGAGTCCGTGGAGCTTCTCAAAGGCTTCCACGACTTCGTTACCGCGGAGTTTGGACTTAGCGAGAAAGCCGACGTGTTCGGCTTCTCCCGCGGCGGTCTTTACGCCGTAAATTATGCGTTCAAATATCCGAATGACGTTTCGACTCTCTACCTTGACGCGCCCGTTCTGAATCTTTGGAGCTGGCCTGCGGGTCTCGGCGACGGTGACGGCGACGCTTCCTGTTGGAACGCGGTTAAAGCTATGTACGGCGTCGATGAGGAGACTGTAAAAACGCATACGGGCAACCCGATTCTTCACGCGAGCGAGCTTATTTCAACAGAAATCCCCGTAATTCTCGTTGCGGGCGACTCGGATAAAACCGTTCCGTATTCCGAGAACGGCGCGCTCCTCAAAAAGGCGTATGACGACGCAGGTGCGAGCGCAAACATCAAGGTCATAATCAAAGAGGGGTGCGATCATCACCCGCACAGCCTTGAAGATCCGACAGAGATCGTCAACTTCGTAAAAGCAAATAAGTCGGGTTTTGAGAGCGGCACGGACGGTAACGCGGACGCATACAGTGTCGCGAATACCTTCACTCTTCCGATAAGACCGCTTGAAAACAAAACAATATTCTGGCTCGGTTCTTCCGAGACGAGAGGCGCGTATAGCGTAAATAACGAAGCTGTTCCCGAATACTTTGCAAAGCGCCAGAACGCCACAAGCGTAAAAAGCGGCGTCGACGGTGCAACCGTGTTTTTCGACGACACGATAACGAATGACGGAAACCGTACAAGCACACATTCTTTTGTGACACGCATAAAGAACTTTGATATTGCCGCGACACCCGACGCTCTTGTCGTCTGCGTTTCGACAAACGACGCGAAAGAGATGTATTATAGCGGCAAAGACCGCCTCGGAAGCGTTACGGGCGCGGATAAAACGGCTCTTTCCTACTTTGACACTTCGACAACTCTCGGCGCACTTGAATACATCATCTGCTACGCGAAAGAAACGTGGAATTGCCCCGTAATTCTTCACACAAGCACAAGCGCGGGACCTACAAACAGTTGGTTTACCGCCGCTCAGCGTACAAACTACGAAAATATCGTAAACGCTCTCGGCACTCTTGAAACAAAGTGGGGCGTGACCGTTCTCGACCTCTACGGCGATACGGAGATGAACAATGTAAGCGAAACTCTGTTTGACAATTATATGCACGACCCCGTTCACCCACTCCGTTACGGCCACCTTAAATGGTGGACACCGAAATTCGAGGCCTGCCTTGAAAACATTCTTAAATAATCAGGAGATTTTATGAATAAAATAATTTTAGCATTCTTTCTTGCCTTTATAATGCTCTTTTCCGCAGTGCTTCTTGCTTCCTGCGGTAAAGGCAGCGGCGACAAGGACAAAAATAAAGACACAGACACGAAAACCGAAACAGTTGACACGCTTGACGCTTTTATTCAGACATATGACCCGACAACGACTGC
>CAKRPQ010000045.1 GCA_934385225.1 uncultured Eubacteriales bacterium | reverse complement strand
CCGTATTCCGAGCGCGTATATAAGTCTTTCAAGTCCCGCGGATTTGGAATTTTCTATTGCCGACACGAGATTTTCAGCCGATTTTTTTCCCATTCGGTCAAGCTCGGCTATATCCTCGGTGTGAAGCGAATACAGGTCTGCCGCGTCGTAAATGAGTTTTTTAGACAGGAGCAGTTCCACTATCTGCGGCCCGAGACCGTCTATATTCATCGCGTCTTTTGACGCGAAATGCTCTATACCTCTCGCAAGCTGTGCGGGACACAGGCTGTTCGTACATCTCGTTGCCGCGCCCTCGTCCTCATCATAGAAAACGGGTTCGCCGCACGACGGGCAAAAGGACGGCATATTAAATTCGCGTTCGCTTCCGTCACGTTCCGCGGGATAAGCGCAGACGATTTCGGGGATTATATCACCCGCCTTCTGCACTGCCACCGTGTCGCCTATCATAATTCCCTTTTCGCGGATAAATTCAAGGTTATGAAGCGTCGCGCGCGAAACCGTCGTTCCCGCAAGGCGGACGGGTTCAAGCACGGCGGTGGGCGTGAGAACGCCCGTTCTTCCGACGGCGATTTCTATATCGGTGAGTTTGGTTTTCTTTTGTTCGGGCGGAAATTTATACGCGACTGCCCATTTCGGTGTATTCGTTCCCTCGCCTATTCTTTGTCTCATCGCGATCGAATCGACCTTTATGACTACTCCGTCAATATCGTATGCGAGCGAATATCTTTTATTTCCGATCTCCTCTATATGCGAAACAATCTCGTCCGCGTCCGAAAGCAATTTTCTCTCTTCAAGCGTTTTGAAACCGAGTTCCGAAAGTCGGTCAAGCTCCGCCGTATGCGAGTCTGTCGTTCTGCCGTCCGCATAAAGCGAGCCTTCCTGAACGTTGAAAATGAATATATCAAGTCCTCTTGAAAGGGTTATTTTCGGGTCGAGTTGTCTGAGTGATCCCGCAGCCGCGTTTCGCGGATTTGCAAAAAGCGAAAGTCCCTCCTGCTCTCGTGTTTCGTTCAGTTTTTCGAATTTTTTCTTCGGCATATAAACCTCGCCTCTGACGCAGAGGTAAGAAAGCGGTTCGGAAAGGCGCAGAGGCACGGACATTATCGTTTTTACGTTTTGAGTTACGTTTTCGCCGACAGTTCCGTCGCCGCGGGTCGCTCCGAGAACAAGAACGCCGTTTTCGTATGCGAGAGCGCAGGAAAGACCGTCGATTTTCGGCTCAACCGAAAATTTTGCGTCGGGAAAATCGTTTTTTATACTGTTTACAAAATCGCGAACCTCATCAAACGAAAAAACGTCGGACAGCGAGTTCATCTGAACTGTATGCGTGACCTTTTCAAACTTATCGAGAGCTTTTCCGCCGACTCTCTGCGTCGGCGACGTAGGGTCAAAGTACTGCGGATATTCCTCTTCGAGTTTTTTAAGCTCGGCATACATCATATCGTAGTCGTAGTCCGATATCTCGGGCGCGTCATAGACGTAATAACGCTCCGAATGATAGCGGAGCTTATCTCTGAGTTTTTTTATTTTTTCGAATACCTCGTCCTGCATACGCCTACGCCTCCGATTTTTACACAAATACACTTATCATATATTGTATCATTTTTGCGTGGCAAAGTCAACATATATTCAAAAAAGAGGAGAAAAAATCTCCTCTTTTTGAGTATTGTTTTTTATCAGTAGCAGATTCCCTGCCACTTCATTGCGTCATAAACTTTAAGGAATCCCGCAACGTTCGCGCCGACAACGAGGTCGCCCTCTTTTCCGCACTCGACGGACGCCGCATATGCGTTCTTATAGATGTTGACCATAATGTCGTGGAGCTTTGCGTCAACCTCTTCAAACGTCCATGAAAGTCTCTGGCTGTTCTGGCTCATTTCAAGTCCCGATGTTGCAACACCTCCCGCGTTTGAAGCCTTTCCGGGTGCGAAGAGCACGCCCGCATTTTGAAGCATCAGCGTAGCGTCGGGTGTCGTAGGCATATTTGCGCCCTCGGCAACGGCATAAGTACCTCCCGCGATAAGCGCCTTCGCGCCCTCGGCGTCAAGCTCGTTCTGCGTAGCGCAAGGAAGCGCGATATCGCACTTAACAGTCCAGATACCCTTGCAGCCCTCGGTATAAACAGAGCCTTTAACACGCTCCGCGTACTCCTTGATTCTTCCTCTTTCGACTTCCTTTATCTGCTTTACAACGTCAAGCTTTATGCCGTCTTTATCATAGATATAGCCGTTTGAGTCGGACATTGCGACAACCTTTGCGCCGAGCTGTGCAGCCTTTTCGCAAGCGTAGATTGCAACATTACCCGAACCCGAAACAACGACGGTTGCGCCATCGAAAGATTTGCCTTTTGCCGCGATCATTTCCTTTGTGAAGTAGCAAAGTCCGTAGCCTGTCGCCTGTGTTCTTGCAAGCGAGCCGCCGTAGGAAAGTCCCTTGCCGGTAAGAACGCCGGTAAACTCGTTGCGAAGTCTCTTATACTGACCGAACATATAGCCGATCTCACGCGCGCCCGTTCCGATATCGCCCGCGGGAACGTCCGTATCTGCGCCTATATGCTTTGAAAGCTCGGTCATAAAGCTCTGGCAGAATCGCATAACCTCCATATCGCTCTTGCCCTTGGGGTCAAAGTCCGAACCGCCCTTGCCGCCGCCCATAGGCAGACCCGTCAGCGAGTTCTTGAACACCTGCTCAAAGCCGAGAAATTTAAGAATGGAAAGATTTACAGACGGGTGAAGTCTGATACCGCCCTTATAGGGTCCTATCGCGGAATTGAACTGAACGCGGTAGCCGCGGTTCACCTGAACCTTGCCGTTATCGTCCGCCCACGGAACGCGGAACATAATGATTCTTTCGGGTTCAACCATTCTTTCGATGATTCCCGTCTCTTCGATTTCGGGTTTCTTTTCGAGAAGCGGTTCGAGCGATTCGAGAACCTCTTTTACAGCCTGTAAAAATTCAGGCTGGTCGGGGTCTCTCTTCTGAACGTCTGCATAGACTTTTTTAAGATACTCACTTTTGAAGCTCATTGCATTTATCCTTTCAAATCTAAAAAATTTCTTTATGATGCGCCGAAAATGCGGTCATTCTTTCTGGTATATTCATATTGTACCACAACAAATAGTAAATTTCAATAGGTTTTACAATATTTTTGAAAGTTTTTTTATTAGACTTGCATTTTGAAAAGTATAGAAAACAAAAAACGGGTACGACCGACAGGCCGTACCCGAATATATGTATCAAATCAGTGAGCTATGCAGCGCTCCGTGTCCTTATCAAAGATGTGAAGTCTTGTTGTATCGAAAGCAACCTTGATTTCATCACCTGCGCGGGACGTGGATCTCGAAGAAACTCTCGCGATGAGCTTTGTCTCGCCGACGAGGAGGTAAAGATAAATTTCGGCGCCCATAAGCTCGGTAACTTCAACCGATGTATCAACGACGGAATCGCCGAATGTTGCAAGGTGTACAGGCTCGTCATGAATGTTTTCGGGACGAATACCGACGATAACTTCCTTGCCGATATATTCCTTAACGGTATCGTTGATCTTCTCTGCGGGAACCTTAATAGAAGTGTTCTCGAATACGAAGTGAACGTCGTCGCCTTTCTTTTCGAGAGTACCGTTTATAAAGTTCATCTGAGGCGTTCCGATGAATCCCGCAACGAATGTGTTGCAAGGCTTATCGTAGAGGCTCTGAGGAGTATCTACCTGCTGGATAACGCCGTCCTTCATTACGACGATACGGTCTGCCATCGTCATAGCCTCGACCTGGTCGTGCGTAACGTAGATGAACGTCGTTCCTACGCTCTTATGGAGCTTTGTAAGCTCTGTTCTCATGGCTGCACGGAGCTTTGCGTCAAGGTTGGAAAGCGGCTCGTCAAGAAGGAACACCTTAGGATAACGAACTATCGCACGACCGAGCGCAACACGCTGTTTCTGACCACCAGAAAGAGCCTTCGGTTTTCTGTCGAGAAGGTGTGTGATGTCAAGTATTCTGGCTGCCTCTTCAACTCTTCTCTTGATCTCTTCCTTCGGTGTTTTACGAAGTTTAAGACCGAACGCCATGTTATCGAACACGGACATATGAGGATACAGAGCGTAGTTCTGGAAAACCATCGCGATATCTCTGTCTTTCGGTGCGACATCGTTTACGAGTCTGTCGCCGATGAAGAGTTCACCCTCTGTAATCTCTTCAAGTCCCGCAATCATACGGAGAGTTGTGGATTTACCGCAACCCGAAGGTCCGACGAATACGAGAAACTCTTTATCCTTGATTTCAAGGTTAAAGTCGGATACGGCGGTAACGCCGCCCGGATATTTCTTATAAATATGTTTGAGTGAAAGGCTTGCCATTATTATCCTCCTTGTTTTTGGACCACCGCGCAGTCCGGTAAAAATAAATTTCAACGTATAATATTATACCAAATTTTTCGCAAAAATGGAAGTGGGCAATGCTCCAAACTTTGCGTTCGATATTTGTATATTTTACACAAAAATTACGTGTTTTTATCGTTAGCAAAGTCGAGCAGGCAAAATTTCGTGTTAATATATTAACATTACAGATTTTTCATCGTAAGCGCAATACGCTTTTTGGGAATATCGACAGACAGGACTTTGACCTTTACGATATCGCCGACGGACAACACCTCGGACGGGTGTTTTATATATCTGTTGCATATCTCGGAGATATGGACAAGTCCGTCCTGATGAACGCCGATATCGATGAACGCGCCGAAATCTATAACATTACGCACAGTTCCGACAAGTTCTGTTCCCGGTTTGAGGTCGGAGAGGTCGAGAATATCCTCGCGGAGCATCGGAGGCGGAAGCGTATCGCGTATATCGCGTCCCGGCTTTTGAAGCTCGCCGATAATGTCCATGAGCGTCGGTTCGCCTATTCCGAGTGCTTCGCAGACGTTCTTTACGCCCTTTCCCGTCACCTTTGTACCGAGTTCCGAGAGTTTTCCATCTTTTATATCCGCGTCGGTATAGCCGAACATGGAGAGAAGCTCCTCCGCCGCTTTATACGATTCGGGGTGAACGCCCGTATTGTCGAGTATCTCGTCAGATGACGGCACGCGCAGAAATCCCGCGCACTGTTCATATGCTTTTTTGCCTATCTTCGGCACTTTGAGTATCTGCGCACGAGATGTAAATTCGCCGTTTTCCTCGCGGTATTTGACTATATTCTTCGCCGTCGTCGCGTTTATACCCGCGATGTACGAGAGAAGCGAATGCGACGCGGTATTAAGGTCAACGCCTACGCTGTTTACGCAGTTTTCGACGACGCCGCCGAGCGCACTGTCAAGTCTTGCCTGTTTCATATCGTGCTGATACTGTCCGACACCTATCGACTTCGGGTCGATTTTTACAAGTTCCGCAAGCGGATCCTGCAAACGACGCGCGATAGACACGGCAGAACGCTGTGTAACGTCAAAATCGGGAAATTCCTCCGATGCGAGCTTCGACGCGGAATAAACCGACGCGCCCGCCTCGCTTACCATTATATATTTAACCGAACCGTCAAGTTCTTTAAGCGTATTGGCGATGAATATCTCGCTTTCCTTTGACGCCGTGCCGTTTCCTATAGCGATGACGTTTACGCCGTACTTCTTTATGAGCGCAAGAACCTTCTTTCGGCTCTCCTCGATGCGTTCCTGCGGTTTTGTCGGGTAAATGACCGCTGTATCAAGCACCTTTCCCGTCTTATCGACGACGGCGAGCTTACAGCCCGTTCTGTAACCGGGGTCATAGCCGAGAACAGTCTTGCCTTTAAGCGGTGCCTGCATAAGCAGATTTTTGAGGTTCACCTCAAAGTTCACAATTGCGCCCTCGGAAGCGTTATCAAACATATCCGAGCGTATTTCCCTCTCGACCGACGGTGCTATAAGGCGGTCGTAACCGTCAACGACGGCGGCTGTCATATATTTTTCGGCGGGACTTTTATAATTCGTTATCACGAGCCCCGAAAGGTAGTTGAGTATAAGATCCTCGGCAACCTCGACCGAGACTTTGAGCTTATCCTCCTTTTCGCCTCTGTTCACGGCGAGAACACGATGCGCGGGCATGGATTTAAGTGCCTCGGAATAGTCGTAATACTGCGAATAAACAGTATCTTCGTCTGTTGCAGCCTTTGAGACGAGCATTCCGTTTTTCCATGTGAGTTCGCGTATCGCCTTGCGGTAGTCGGCGTTATCCGAAATACCCTCGGCGATTATATCCATTGCGCCTGCAAGTGCTTCCTCCGCGCTCGCAACGCCCTTTTCTTCATTTATGTACTCTGCGGCGCACTCCTCGACAGACGGCGAATAGCTTGCTCTCTGCTCCGAAATGAGCGCAGCCAGCGGTTCAAGCCCCTTTTCACGCGCGACGGACGCTCTCGTCTTTCTGTGAGGTCTGAACGGGCGGTAAATATCGTCTATTTCCGTTATCGTTCCCGCGTTTTCTATCGCCGCCTCGATTTCGGGCGTTAGCTTTTCCTGCGCGGCGATGAGATCCTTTACCTCCGCCTTTCTCTTCTCAATATTTCGGAGATAGGTGAGCTTATCGTTAAGGTTACGGAGAACTTCGTCGTCAAGGCTTCCCGTGACCTCTTTACGGTACCTCGCAATAAACGGTATCGTGTTGCCCTCATCGATGAGTTCTACCGTTTTTCTGACCTGCTCCTCGCGCAGTCCGAGTTCCTTTGCAAGCACTAAAATGATATCCATTTTTACTCCTTTAAACTACCTGGAAAATATAAAATTTAAGATAATCCGTCTCTCTTACGTTCCAGAGAATCGGGTGGTCGGGCGACTGCTGTCTCGCCTCGATCTGGCGAAGCGAAACAGACGCGTCTCTCGCGGCGTCCGCAAGCATTTTTCTGAACAGTTCATCGGTCATAAAATGCGAGCAGGAGCAGGTTGCAAGATAGCCTCCGCGCGGAAGAAGCGACATCGCCTTATAGTTGATTTCCTTATATCCGCGTATCGCGTTTTTGACCGTTCCCGAACTTTTTGTAAACGCAGGCGGGTCAAGAATGATAAAGTCGTAATCGCATTTTTTCTTTTCAGCCATATCGGTGAGAAGATCGAAAACATTTGCGTTTGTGAACGCCATATTGCCGTCAAGTCCGTTAAGAACTGCATTATGTTTCGCGATTTCAAGCGCGTCTGCCGATATATCCACGGCATTTACAAATGTGGCACCCGCCTTTGCGGCATTAAGGGCGAACGCGCCCGTATGCGTGAAGCAGTCAAGCACCCTCTTCCCTTTTGCGATCTTCGCGACGGCTTGTCTGTTATATTTCTGGTCAAGGAAAAATCCCGTTTTCTGTCCCTCGGCGTAATCTATCTCGTATTTGACGCCGTTCTCGATTATTTCGGTCTTTCCGCTTCCGGTGCCGCAGTAAAAGCCCGTATACTGTTTCATTCCTTCAAGCTCGCGGATCGCGACGTCGTTCCGCTCGTATATGGTGCTTATTTTGATACCGTTTTCGGCAAGAACTTTAAGAAGTGCCGAGAAAATCGCGTCTTTGCGCATATCCGTACCGAGGCAAAGCGTTTGCGTAACGAGAATATCGCCGAAAAGATCGACGGTGAGTCCCGGAAAACTGTCCGCCTCACCGAAAATGAGCCTCGAACAGCCGAAATCGTCTCCCATAACGGTCTTTCTGTATTCGACGGCATAACGCACGCGCCTTTCGTAGAAGTCGTCGTCGAATTTATCGTTCGCATTACGCGAAATTATTCTGACAAGTATCTTTGAATTATCGTTATAGTACCCCGTTCCGAGGAATCTGTCTTTTTTCGAATAAACATCGACAAGGCAGCCGTTTTCAAATGTGCCGATTTTTTCGGTGACTTCCTCGGCATATACCCACGGGTGTCCTGCCCTTACTGTTCTCTCGGATTTTTCGGTTATCATGACTTTCGGATAGATTCTCTCGGCCATTTATGTACACTCCCTTATCGCGTTTATCTCGTCGTCCGTAAGCTCGCGCCACTCGCCTCTTGCCATATTTTCCGGCAGAGTGAGCGGGCCGAACTTTATTCTTTCAAGCTCCGTCACTTTATTTCCGACAGCCTCGAACATTCTCTTTATCTGGTGGTATTTACCCTCTGTGACACTTATTTCGCCGCACGACGTTTCTTCATACCTCGTTATTTTCGCGGGCTTTGTCAGGTAGCCGTCGTCAAAAGTAACACCCGCTTCAACTCTTTCCGCGTCCGCCTCGGAGAGCGGAAATTTGAGGCGGTAACGGTACGTTTTTTCCACATGGTGCTTCGGCGAGAGCAATCGGTGCGCAAGCGCGCCGTCGTCGGTTATAAGCATCAGTCCGAGCGTATTTTTATCAAGTCTGCCGCACGGAAAAAGTTCAAACGGAGCGTATTCGGCGGGAAGAAGTTCGAGCACGGTCGGATCTCTGCCATCCTCCGTCGCGCTGACGTAGCCCGCGGGTTTATTAAGCAGAATATATCTGAATTTTTTATATTCTATTTTTCTGCCGAGGTAGGCGACGCTGTCGGCAAACGGGTCGATATGCACGCTAACCTTTGCGCACGGTATTCCGTTCACCGTCACGCCGCCTTTTCTCGCCGCCTTTGCAGCTTCGGTTCTTGTCGCCGTTCCCGTTTCGGACAAAAATTTATCAAGTCTCATTTTTACCTACAAAAAAGTAAGAATTATCAGAAGTATAACTCCCGCCGCAACAAGCCCGACGGCAAAACCGAATGTGAAATCGTCGGCAAATCTTTTTCTTGCCTTTTCCGCACGGATTTTCATTCGAAATATGCCGAAATGCATTTATATTATTCGCGTCTCTGAGCTATCCTATGAATACATTATATTTTATCATATTTGCCGCATTTTGTAAAGGACATTTTGCAAAATCGCAAGATTATTATATTTTTATGTAAAAACTTATATTGACACGGAGCTGCAAATGTATTATAATCAACTTAAAAAAATATCACGGAGGTATATATGAACTTCAACTTCGATTATCACAAATCGCTCGCCGCACTTCACGTCGGGTGCGAAGAGCCGAGAGCGTATTACGTTCCTTACGGAAGCGAAGAGGCGGCGATAAGGGACGTTCGCGACGAAAGCACGAATTTCATCTCGCTTTGCGGCGACTGGGATTTCCGCTTTTTCCGCTCGCTTACGGAGATCGACGATTTCTGCGCAGACGGCTACACGATGGAAAACGCCGACAAGCAGACAGTGCCGATGAGCTGGCAGATAAACTTTGAAAAAGGGTACGACACACCGAACTACACGAACATAAAATATCCGTTTTCGCTGAACCCGCCCTTTGTGCCGAACGAAAATCCGTGCGGGCTTTATTCGAGAACATTCAACGTGACCGAGGAAATGCTCGCCGAAAAGACGCTCTTCCTCAATTTCGAAGGCGTTGATTCCTGCTTCTACCTGTTTGTAAACAACAAATTTGCCGCATACAGCCAGGTGAGTCACATGACGAGCGAAATAGACATTACAACGTTCGTCCACAGGGGAATGAACTCCCTGAAAGTACTCGTACTCAAATGGTGCGACGGCTCGTATCTCGAAGATCAGGACAAGTTCCGTTTCAGCGGCATCTTCCGCGAGGTCTATCTTCTTATGCGCGATCCCGTCCACATAAACGACATCTATGCGCGTCCCGAAATATCGCCCGACCTTGCGAGCGCGGACGTTCACCTTTCGCTTACGGCAAACGGCAAAAAGGACGCTTGCTACAAGCTGATCTGCCCGTGCGGAAAAGTGCTTGCGGGCGGCAAAATAAAAGCCGACGGAAAGGAAAACACCCTCAAAATAGAAAATCCCGTTCTCTGGAACGACGAAGAGCCGAAACTGTACTCTCTTATAATTACCGCGGGAACAGAATTTATCTGCATTCCGCTTGCGCTCAGAAGGCTCGAAATAAAGGACAGGGTAATCTACATAAACGGCAAAAAGGTAAAGGCAAAGGGTGTAAACAGGCACGACAGCGACCCGTATCTCGGCGCGGCAACTCCTACGGATCATATGCTCCGCGATCTTTACATAATGAAAAGGCACAACATAAACACGATAAGGACGAGCCACTATCCGAACGACCCGCGCTTCCTTTCGCTCTGCGACAGGCTCGGCTTCTACGTCGTCGACGAGACAGACCTCGAATGTCACGGAATGGATATATGCGGTCGCTGGGACGAGCTTAGCGACTCGGAAGAGTGGACGGAAAGCTATCTTGACAGAGTTCGTCTTATGTTTGAGCGCGACAAGAACCACGGGTGCGTCATTTTCTGGTCGCTCGGAAACGAATCGGGTCTCGGAAGAAACCAGAAAGCGATGGCGGAATATCTGCACGGACGTATGCCCGGTTGCATCGTTCACTGCGAGGATCAGACGAAGAGAAACTTCGTTTCAGCGGCAGACAAAAAGAGGATTGCCGAAAACGACTGGTACTTTGCAGACATTGAGTCCCATATGTATTGGCCTATTGATAAGCTTGAAAATCAATTACTTAAAAACAAAAACGTAAAACTCCCGGTCTATCTCTGCGAATACTCGCACGCGATGGGCAACGGTCCCGGTGATCTCAAAGCATACTGGGATCTCATCTACAAATACGACTGCTTCTTCGGCGGCTGCGTCTGGGAATTTACCGATCACTCCGTTGCGCTCGGAGACGACAAATACGCAAATCCGAAATTCACCTACGGCGGTGATTTCGGTGACAGACCGAACGACGGCAACTTCTGCGTTGACGGGCTTGTTTATCCCGACCGCCGTCCGCACTACGGCCTGCTTGAACTCAAACAGGTGATAAAGCCATTTGCGGTAACGGCTTTTGATGCCAAGACGGGCAAAATTCAGATAAAGAACCTCCGCTATTTTAAGGATCTCACCGACCTCGATATGCTCTGGAAGCTGACGAGAAACGGAAAAACAGCCGCCGAGGGCAGAATTGCGGGCATAAACGTAAAACCGCAGACCTGCCGCACGTTCGCACTTCCGCTCGGTGACGTTCCGACAGACGGATATGTCTATCTTGACGTCACATTTGTTCAGAACACGGGCAAGCCCTGGGCGGACGCGGGATATGAAGTCGGATTCGAACAGCTCACGATATGCGAAAATTACGCTCCGTGTACCGCCGATACTTCGATTGCAGATTATATGCGCGCCGATATTGAGGACAGGAACATAAAAGTCTACACAAACGAGACTGTCTACACGGTAAGCCGCACAAGCGGTCTCATTACGTCGCTCGTCCACGACGGAAAAGAGCTTATTGCCTCTCCCGTGCGCCCGACGGTATGGCGCGCGCCGACAGACAACGATATGTATGTAAAGTCAAAGTGGTTAAGCTATAATTTTGATATTGCAAAAACCTACTGCCATTCCTGCGCGCTTGAAAGCGACGGTAAAAATCCCGTCATAAAAGCCAAGCTGTCACTCGGCGGCGCTTCAAGTGCGGTGATTGCCGAAATCGACGTAACGTACACGTTCGACGCTCACACGGGTGTAAAAATAGATATGGATACGTCCGTCGCGGAATGCATGCCGTATCTGCCGCGCTTCGGCGTCGAATTTATAATGCCGAAGGACACCGAAAAGCTGAAATATTTCGGCAGAGGCTCGGCTGAAAGCTATGCCGACAAGAGACACGCTTCAAAGAACGGACTTTTCGCATCGAGCATAAACGACAACTTTGAACATTATATCCGCCCGCAGGAAAATATGGCACACGCGGACACGAAATGGGCTGAAATATACTCCTACGCGGGACACGGACTTCTTGCCGCAAAGACGGCGAACTTCTCCGATTTCAGTTTTAACGCTTCGCACTATACGCCGAAAATGCTGACCGAAACTCCGCACGACTACGAGCTGATTCCGATGAAAGAAACCTGCGTAAACATCGACTATCGCCAGTCGGGCGTCGGTTCAAATTCATGCGGTCCCGAACTTCCCGAAAAATACAGACTCTCGGAAAAGAAATTTGTTTTCTCTTTCAGACTTGTTCCCGTGTTTGCGGAGAACATAGATCCTTTTAAGTTCACAAACATCTGATTCACAAAAAATGCCGTCGCGGTTATCCGCGGCGGCTTATTTGTTCAAATTTCGGATCTAAAAAGGTCGTTTCGGGGCATTTAACGTAAGAGGAGGGTGTAATACCCGTGAATTTTTTGAAAACACGATTAAAATTGCGCACATTCTGAAATCCGCTTTCAAGAGCAACAGATGTGATATCGGTTTTTCCTTCGTTAAAAAGACTACATGCCTTTTCAAAGCGGTAGATGTTCAGCATCTCTCTGAAATTCATACCGAAAATGTCGTGAAACCGCCGCGAAATATAGTGCTGTTCATAACCCAGAAAATCCGAAAGTGATTTTAAGGTAATGTCATCCATAAAGTTTTTAAATATATACGTGAGTATCGCGTTTTTTAAAGCTCCTATACGCTCGTTCTCAGCACTTTTTACATTCACCGTGCAAAGATCGCACACAAGATTAAGTGCCGATATGAGGCAATAAGTGGATTTTTTATTTTCTGTAAAAAGATTTTCCGTCAGAAAATCTTTATATTTTCCTACCGAAAAGCATGACATTATTCCGTCATGGTGTTCCAGCGAAAACAGGCTAATGTAGTCACATGAAAAAACCCCGACCCAAAAAATATTTTCATCGGTCGAATAAAAAGAGTGAATATTATTTCCGAAAACAAAGATAGCTTCACCTGCCGACAACGTCATCTCCTCGGTATTGACCTTTACATGCAAAATTCCGGAAAACACATATATAAGCTCGTGGTTTTTATGGAAGTGGCTAGGGTAACCGCCGCATCTGTATATCTTTGAATTATAATTGTAGTTTCCAACCGAATTGAATGCTTGGTATTGCATAGTACCCCCCCACACAAAAAGATAAAATTTGTCTGTTCTCAATTTTAATTATATAACTTTTGACTTGCTTTGTCAAGAGGCTTTGTGATATACTTTACACATAAAATATTTCCGAAAGAAAGGACAAAATATGATTGGTACCGTTTTTTCAATCGAAGAATTTTCAATCTATGACGGTCCGGGAATCAGAACAACGGTATTCCTGAAAGGCTGCCCGCTGCGCTGCTCATGGTGTCACAACCCGGAAGGACAGAAACTGTCAAAGGAAATTCGGATAAACAAAAGCGGTTGCATAAAATGCGGAAATTGCGAAAATCACGGTGTCTATGCCGGAAAAACATGCGACGCGCTTCCGAATATTCTCGGAATTTGCCCGAACGATCTCATAAGCGTTTGCGGAACGGATTACAGCGCGGAAGAGCTTGTAGGCAAACTGCTTAAAAACGAACACTTTCTTAAAAACGGAGGTGTGACATTCTCCGGCGGTGAACCGCTTATGCAATGCGAATTTGTTTCGGAATGTATCGATCTTCTGTCGGGCAGACTACACACTGCCGTCCAGACAAGCGGTTATTGCAAGCCGGAAAAGTTCGAAAAAATTCTAAAAAAAGCGGATCTGTTCCTTTTTGACCTGAAACTTGCTTTCGATGAACTACACAAAAAATACACGGGCGTTTCAAACAAAATCATTCTTGAAAACTATCGAACGCTTACACATTCGGGAAAGGATTTCATTACAAGAATTCCGCTTATTCCGAACGTCACCGACACGGACGAAAATATAAACGGGATTTCCGAAATAATGCATATGAACGGCGTTTCATACGCCGAGATCATGCCGTACAATACAATGGCAGGCGGAAAATATGCGTCCGTCGGCAGAGTGTTCTCCCCCGACTTTGACCCGGAAACACCCGTAAATATTGACAAATGCACCGAAAATTTCGGAAAACACAACATAAAAATCAAAATATTGTGAGGCAGGATATGACTGACAGAATAAAAGAATATTATGAAATATTAAAAAGCGGAACATACAAAAAACTGCGAAAAGAGCCGACCGAAAACGCGAAAAATTACACTTCATCTGTAGAATACGAGGACTGTGAAGGGTTCGGGCGTTTTCTTTCCGACGAAACGCCTCTCTTTTTCGGCAATGATACGATGGGCTTTCATATGAGCATGAACATAATGCTGCCGAGCCGTTGCAGCAACGTTTCGCCCGACTACGGGCGTGTTATCACTCTCGGATTCGACAGAATTTTAGCCGAAATCGATTCCGCCGTACCGAAAGATTCCGAGCAGGCACATTTCGCGGAAATGATGAAGAAAAACATAACGGCGGCACTCGATTTTGCGAAAAAATACAGAGTTGCAGCCGAGAAAAGCGGTCACAAGGAGCTTGCGGCAGCTCTCGGAAAAATACCGAGAAACGGTGCGGAAACATTTTACGAGGCGTGCGTTTTTCTCAAATTCTGCGTTTACATTCTGCGCGCTTTCAGAGTAGGGCACGTAACAATAGGGCGTTTTGACACATATATGTATCCGTTTTATCTGAACAGCAAAAATGCAGGGGTAAGCGACGAGGAGATTTTTGAAGAAATCGAAATGCTTTTTATATCGCTCGGATTCGATACCGATCTTTATCCGGGCGTTCAAAAGGGCGACAACGGGCAAAGTCTCATGATCGGCGGGACGGACGCGGACGGAAACTACATATGGAACGAGCTTTCGGATATGTGCCTCGAAGCCTCTCGCGAGCTGAAACTCATCGACCCGAAAATAAATGTGCGGGTCTGCAAAAAAACGCCCGACGACGTTTATTATAAGGGTACTCTACTGACAAAAGAGGGACTTGGGTTCCCTCAATATTCAAACGACGATGTGGTA
>CAKRPQ010000044.1 GCA_934385225.1 uncultured Eubacteriales bacterium | reverse complement strand
GTCGCCTACGGCGACAGCTCCCTTTGCACAAGGGAGCCTCCGCTGCGGCGGGATTCCTCATCGGCAAAAGCCTCTACTGTTCCACCCGCTTTGCGCGTGGGTTTTCTTGACACAAAAAACCACCGCCCAATCGGGCGGTGGTCGTTTTTATTCAGTATAAATTAAACTTTTTCTGTGGGATTAAGTGTATCGAAAATTGCTATCGCGTCTTCCCAGCCTGCAAGATACTGTGTAAGAAGAACCGTATCGGCAGCCGTGATCTTGCCGTCCTTTGTGACGTCGGCAGCCTTTACGTTGAAGTTCTCAACAGTCCAGCCTGCAAGGTACTGTGCGATTGCAATAGCGTCCTTTGCGTTGATAACACCGTCGCCGTTTGCGTCGCCGTAGAGAACCTTTTCGGCAGACTTAATGCTGATGTTGTAGCCCTTCCACTTATCTGTGCCAAATCCGCAATCGGGTTTAACCGTGATTACGAAGCTGTCGTCGCGTGTACCGAAGATGTTGTCGCCCGCTTCGGGAGCAAAGCCCGTAAACTCGGCAGATTCAAGGTTAGCAAAGTCTGCAAACGCATTGTCGGCAATCTTTGCAACGGTGGATTCAACAACTATTTTCTTAACATTCTCTGCGCCGAGAACCTTGGATACGTCGATCTTTGTGATCTCGTCGCCGTTAGCTACGAGAGTGAGTGTATCGCCGTCGATCGTGATGTAGCTTGTATTTGAAAGTCTTGTGAAAGAAACGAACTTAATGCCCTTTGCTTCGCAGTAGTTTTTGAGGTACTCTGTCGAACCCCAGATTTCTTCGAGAGAAGCGGGGAGGCAAGTATCGTCAAGCGGCTTTTCGTCGCTGTAAGCAGTGCCTATAATCATCTTCTTAACAGCTTCGCTGCCCTTGAAGAGATTAGCATTCTTGTTTCCGAGTCCCTGACCGACATTGTTGAATATGCCCATATCGAACACACCGTTTATCTCGATATTGCCTGATGTAACAAGTGTCGTGAGCTTCGGACAATATGCAAATGCACTGTAATTGACTTGGCTGCAAGAAGAGGGAACGGTTATCTTTACAAGATTCGATGCTCCGTTAAATGCATTGTCTGTAATCTTACCGATATAGAAGTTATCGCTGACTTCGTTCTTAACAACGATTTCGGTAGCTTCCTTAATGATAAGTGCCCAGTTTACATCGGGGTCTTCGGACTTGACATTCTTCCATGTACCTGTCTCGTTCCAGCCTGCCTTTGTAGGAGTGATCGTAATAACCTTTGTAGCCTTGTTGTATTCCCACTTATTGTTTACATACTGGGAAACAATCGTGCCGACTACTATCTCGTCCTCGGGTTCGGGATCGGGTTCAGGCTTCGGTTCCGGATCGATTGTCTCTGTCTTTGTGAGTTTGAGGTTACCGACAAAGCAAGGAGATTTCCATGTTTCGTTGGTTCTGTCGTTCCAGGAGAGCGAATGTGCGCGAACGTTTTCGCCCGTCTCATTGCAGTTTATCGAAACGTCAAAGCCGATAACGGTATCCTTTTCGGGAGTTATCTTCGAGAATGTGTACTTAACTTCAACAACATATACGTTATCGCCGAGCTTGCCTGTTGCGGCTTCAACGGTAGCATTGTCCTTATTTACCTCACTGCCGTCAAGAATGACGCGGAGCTGGCGGTAAACTTCGGTTTCGGCTATTGTTTCAGCCTTCTGATTCTTTTCGTCGATGTAGATTTCAACACCGTCACGGTTGTAGTTTGCTATCGACTTATCTACATTAAGATTATCGTCGTAAACTACTGCGAGAACGTAGAGGTTGTTCTCGTCCCAGAGCATCTTTGCGTAAGGTGCCTTTGCGGGATCAGCATATACCATTGCCTTTGCGAGATTGTCTCTCGTGCAGTTCTGGCGATCCCACGGGAAGTCGATTGCCTTTGCGGTGCCCCAGATTTCATCGATAGTACCGTCGATCGTAGGTGTACCGTATTCAGCCTCGGCAGTCTTTGTTTCCTGGACAGCAGACTGTGCTGCTATGAGTTTAAGGTTACCCGTGAAGCAGGGAGCTTTGTATGTCTCGTTTGTTCTGTCGTTCCAGGAGAGGCAATGTGCGCGAGCGTTTGCGCCCGTTTCGTTGCAGTTTACGGAAACGTCAAAACCGAGAACAGCACCCTCTTTCGGAGTAGCGTTCTTAAATGTGTACTTGACCTCAATAACGTATGTATTGCTGTCGAGCTTGCCTGCCTTGACCTCTGCCGTAGCACCGTCAAGAGCTACATCGCTTCCGTCAAGAGCGACCTGAAGCTGATGGTAAGCAGTAGCCTCAGCCTTTGTGAGTGCTTTCTGATTTGTTTCGTCAACGTAGATCTCAACACCGTCGCGGTTATAGAGCGGTATGGAAGTGTCTACATTAAGGGTATCATCATAGACGACTGCGAGAACATAGAGGTTCTCCTCGTCCCAAAGCATCTTTGCGTAAGGTGCCTTTGCGGGATCAGCATATACCATTTCCTTTGCGAGATTGTCTCTCGTGCAGTTCTGGCGATCCCACGGGAAGTTGATTGCCTTTGCCGTATCCCAGATCTCGTCGATCTTACCGTCGAGAACAGGTGTGCCGTAGGGAGCTTCAGCCGTCTTTGTCTCCTGAATCGGATCGGGATCGACTTCGCTCTCGTAATAAGTAACGGTTACATTCTTGCAAATGCCGGCTTCCTTTATTTTGAGTGCGTTTGTTTCGTTTGTCGAATTCTTTGTTACAAAAAACTCAACAGACGTTGCGCCGCACGAGCCTTTAAGAGTGCTGTCCGTTACCGACGCTGCGCTTGCGCTGTCCTTTGTGTAAATCTTGTAGTCAATGCCTGCAAGAGCCTGTTCGAGAAGCTCTCCGGCGCAACTTGTGATATTACGGAGGTCGATAACGCCTTCGACAACATCATTTCCGTCAACGGTAATGGATTTAAGCTTCTTATCGGAATGGAAAATACCGTTTCCGAGAGTCGTCACACTTGCGGGAATTGTAATATTTTCAAGTGCCGCATACTTAGCGAATGTAAGCGACGGAATTGCTTTAAGATTGGGTGTCCGGAAAACGATATTCTTTATCACGTTCTTGCTGTCGTTCCAGGGTTCTCCGCTGGTATCAATCGCCCAGTCTTTGCCCCAGTTCGGCATTGTGGAGAACACAAGTTTCTCGTCATCGCCCTTTATTATAAGCGTGTCGCCGTCAAGAGCCCATACGAGCGTGCTTGTCGTACCCTCTGTTGTGTCAACGGGTGCCCAGTCAAGTTCGTAGTAAACCTTTTCGATGTTAGCACAAATGCTGCTGCCGTCTGCTTTCTCAATAAGCTGGTCAACAATCTTCTCCATTTCGCTGCCCTCGGTCACATAAACCGTAACCTTTGCGGCTTTTCCGAAGAACTTGTCAGCCTTTACAACGGGAACACCGTTTTTAGGCGTGAGAACGGTAAGAGTCTTATTTTCGCCCGACGCTTCGAATGTCTGGTTTCCGCCTGCCGTACAAGCGGTAAGATTCGTAAGGTCGATAACGTTATCCTCGCCGTACTCCGTGCCGAACACAACGCTGTGGAGCTTGGAACAGCCTCCGAAGTAGTTATATCCGCCGTCCCAGTTTACGAGAGTGGTCGGAAGAACGACCTTTTCAACATTTCTGAGGTAAGCGAACGAATACTGGCTCACCTTCGTTATCGGAGCGGTAACCTTTACAGACTTTATGCTGTTTCCGTGAGCATACCACGGAACAACACCCATATTGTTCCAGTTTACGCCGCCTTTTTCGTTCTTATCGAACTTTATTTCGGTCGCCGTGCCCTCAACAAGGAGCTCGCCCGTTTCGGTATCAAGCGTCCATGTAAGTGTGTCGCCGAGCGCTTCGGGGGCAACCTGACCGCTCTGCGTTTCCGCCATTGCCGCTACCGCAAAAATAACCGCGAGAAGCAGTACCGAAGCAAGGGCAAGGAAAATCTTTCTGTTTTTCATTGCTTTGTTCCTTTCACATTGAAAAAATTTATTTTTAAGCGTCTTGCGCCAAAAATACTTTTTGACAAGATTAATTATACTCCATTTTTACCAAAAAGTCAAGTCATTTTCACCAATAAACGGCGTTACAGGCTTTGTTTTTTTGCATAAAAATGAACACGTTTTTTTGTTGATTTTGCCCAAACGTTCCCTTTTTACGGCATTTTTTGCGTACGGAACGCAAAATGACTGTTGACATCGGGGAAAATGAATGGTATAATAAACCGATTGTATTATTACGTCGAGTTTCGCTCACATCGGAGGTATTAAATATATGAACAAAAGACGGATTTTCGCGCGTCCCATTATTAAAATTGTCGGGACGGTCGTCCTTGTCCTGCTTATTGCTGTTTTTTACAGGTTCGCCGTTTCAAATTACAACAATTCTATTGTAAAAGGCTTTGAAACGCTTGACACAAGTCCCTTAAAGAGAGTCGAAGAAGCACCGAAGACGCTCGACGACGCTCTTGAAGCACTCGGTACTCCGAAATCCGCCGTCATTATCGACAGCGCTTTTGTCGAATATTGCGGAACGCTCGGCGAAAACGTTTACGACGACATCGTGAACTACCTTGCGGAGAACGAATATTCCGACGAAATGTGGAAAGAAATATGCGGACAGTCCGTTTTTGCCCTCTACGACCTTTCGGGCGCGGGTGATGACGCCTTGTACGAAGAAAACGAAACCGTAAAGGAAACGGGAAACCGTCTCTCACTCACGTTCGCGGGCGACGTAAGCCTCGACTCCGTATGGAACTGGTCACCGATAAACGTATTTACGGATAAGCGTTCGACCCTGCTCGAATCGGCTTTTTCGGCGGAGATCGCCGAGAAAATGATAGGCTCGGATATGTTCTGCGTAAGTCTTGAAAGCCCGATAACGGCGACAAAAGAGAGATTGAAAGGTCAGAATTACGCGCACGCCGCAAAGCCCGAGGACACCGAGATCCTCGGTATGCTCGGCATAGATATTGTAAACATCGCAAACGACCGCATTTACGACTGCGCGTCATCGGGGCTTTCCGACACGCTTTCGGCACTCGGAAAGAGCGGCATTTCCTACATCGGCGGCGGCAAAAATCTGGCGGACGCGACATCGCCGCGCTATCTGATCGCGGGCGGACGCAAGGTTGCGTATATCGCGGCGTCGCGCGAAAAGACAAAGTTCTCCGCACCCGAGGCGACGGCAACATCGGATGGTGTAGTATATATGGTAAACTCCGCTTCCGTCGTCAACTCCGTATCGGAGGCGAGAGACAACGCGGATTACGTTATAGTTTATGCGGATTTCGGAGGCGATAATGGCAGCGCGAAAAATCAGTCGCTTGCACATTCGTTCATCGACGCGGGCGCAGATATAGTCATCGGCTGCGGCGCGGACGGTATGAGGCAGATCGAATACTATGCGGGCAAACCCGTTATCTACAACCTCGGTATGTTCTGGTACGAGACGGACAGGCACGAGGCGATAATGGTTGAACTTGATTTCAAAAACACCGAAATCGACTACGAGGCATTGGCAGGTGAAACGTCGGGCGAAGCGAAAGACACCGAAAAAAGCGGATTCAGACCCGCGTTCGAATACTCTGACGCACCGAACATATACATTATCCCCTGCATACAGGACGGTGCCGTGGTAAGGCTCGCAACAGAGAACGACGGAAAAACTATCCTCGACAAAATAAGTGCTCTTTCGGAGGGCATAATCTTAGGAGAAGACGGTCTCCTCACAAAAGCCGAATAAATCTCGCGGGGTCGGATCAGTCGATGCGATCCCGTTTTCATACAAACCTTCTTTAATTAAGGAAAGGAAAACGCGAAATGAAAAAACTTCTCGTCACCGACGGAAACAGCATACTGAACCGCGCCTATTACGGCATACGAATGCTCACAAACGGCAAAGGACTGCCTACAAACGCGCTCTACGGAACGGTCAATATTCTGATGAAGCAGGTCGAAGCACTTTCGCCCGACTATCTCGCCGTTGCGTTCGATCTGAAAGCGCCGACATTCCGTCACAAGATGTACGACGCATACAAAGCGGGCAGAAAACCTATGCCCGAAGAGCTTGCCGTTCAGCTCCCGCTCGCAAAGGAGCTGTGCCGCGCGATGGGCTTTACGGTTCTCGAAAAAGAGGGGTACGAGGCAGACGACATTCTCGGCACGCTTGCGCGCATAGCCTGCGACGAGGGCGACACCGAGGCATACATTCTGACGGGCGACCGCGACTCGCTGCAACTTATAACCGAGGACGGCAGAGTGAACGTTCTTCTCGCGGGCAACGCCGAAACAGCTCTCTTTGACGCGGGAAAATTCAGAGAAAAATACGGCGTTTCGCCGACTGTTTTCGTCGATTTGAAAGCACTTATGGGCGACTCGTCCGACAACATTCCCGGTGTCCCCGGCATCGGTGAAAAAGGCGCGCTCAAACTCATCTCTGAGTTCGGCTCGCTCGACGGCATATACGAAAATCTCGGAAGCTCTTCCCTTTCCGCGTCGCTTAAAAAGAAGCTCGAAGACGGAAAAGACAGTGCGTATATGTCGCAGTCACTCGCGCGCATATTCACCGAAGTTCCGCTCGGAATTACGCTCTCGGATCTCGAAAACAAGGGTGCGGATCGTGCAAAACTCGGAGAACTCTTCCGCGAATACGGTTTTTCTACATTTATTAAAAGATTCGGCATAGAGGACGGCGAACACACGTCAAAGCTCCCGCGCGCCGAAGTGAAAAACGTCAAAACCGATGAATTGCCGAAAAGCGGGCGGCTCTGCGTTTATGCACGCGAAAACGTGCTGTTTCTGTACGACGGCAAGGTGATTTACAGAACGGACGGCGATTATGCGCCTTACTTTGCGAAAAACACCGCCGAAATTATCACGCACGACTGCAAAAATCTCTACAAAACGCTCGAAAAGAAAGGCATTCATTACAGAGACTGCGCTTTTGACACAATGCTCGCCGCATATTTTGCGAACGCGTCGTCAAGCGGGTTTGATCTGCCGCATCTCGCACTCGAATACCTCGGAATATCCGAAATAAAGGACGGCGAAGAGGTTCTTGTCATCTCGGAGCTTGAAAAAGTTTTTTCCGCGCGTCTCAAAAACGAGGGAACGCTCGACAAGTGCGAAAAAATCGAATTTCCGCTTGCGGCGGTTCTATGCGATATGGAAATCACAGGCTTCAAAGTCGATCTTTGCGGTCTTGCCGAATACGGAAAAGCTCTCGATTTCACGCTCTCGGAGCTTGAAAAGCGGATATATTTCTCGGCGGGAACAGAATTCAACATCAACTCGCCCTCGCAGCTCGGAGAAGTGCTTTTTGAGCGGCTCGAACTTCCGTCGGGAAAGAAAACTTCAAGCGGAAAGTATTCGACAAACGCCGAAATACTCGGCAAACTGCGCGGAAAGCACCCGATAATAGAGGACATTCTCGATTACAGAAAACTCGCAAAGTTAAAAGGAACTTACGTCGAAGGGCTTATAAAGGTTGCGGACGAAAACGGAAAAATCCACACGAGCTTCAATCAGACGGGTACGGTCACGGGCAGACTTTCGTCAAGCGAACCGAACCTCCAAAACATTCCGATAAGAACGGAGGAAGGGCGCGAACTGCGCAAATTCTTCATTCCCGAAAGAGAAAACTGCGTACTTGTCGATGCCGACTACTCGCAGATAGAGCTTCGCGTTCTTGCGTCGCTTTCGGGCGACGAGGCAATGCGCGCGGCGTTCAGAAACGGCGACGACATTCACACCTCAACCGCATCAAAGGTATTCGGCGTTCCCGCCTGCGACGTAACGCCCGAACAGAGAAAGCGCGCAAAGGCGATAAACTTCGGAATAGTCTACGGAATGGGCGAATTTTCGCTTTCGGAGGATCTCGGAATAACCCGTACGGAGGCGAAAAGGTATATCGAAAGCTACTTTGAGAGTTTTCCGAAGATAAAAGGATACCTCGAAGGCACGGTAAAAAAGGCATACGACGACGGTTTCACAACGACGTACTTCGGCAGACGCAGATACATTCCCGAACTTGCGGGGCAGAACAAAATGCTCAAAAATTTCGGCGAGCGCGTCGCGAAGAACAGCCCGATACAGGGGACTGCCGCCGAGATAATCAAACTCGCGATGACGGACGTGTCGAAAAAGCTCAAAGAGAGCGGGATCGACGCAAAATTGATACTTCAAATCCACGACGAGCTGATTCTCGAAGCGTCGGAGGACTGCGCGGACAAGGCGGCAAAAATTCTCGAAACCTGCATGGAAAACGCCTGCGACCTTGACGGCGTAAAGCTCGTCGCAAAGGCATCGTTCGGAAAAAACTGGTACGAATGCAAATAAAGTGAAGAAAGTAAAAAAATTTAAGTGGCTGCCCCCAAACTCGATGTTTTGGGGCAGCCACTCAAAATGCCGGTCGGGATTCCGGCATTTTTGACGCGATCTCGGTCGTTTTTGCTGTTGTACCTACTTGTTAAACGATTTATGTCACGGCAAAACGGCGGCATTTTGCCGCCGAGACCGATGTCGAAGGGGTGCAAAAAAACTTATTTAAAGTTTTTTTGCACCCCTTTTCTCTGCGGCAAGGCGAGGGAGAGTATGCCTATGCCGCAGAGACGCGTATTCAATTAAAAATGTTTTTAGCCGTTCACTTTATTAAGTGCAGGGTATTCCGCATATGTCTTGTCGATTGCGGCAATTATGGCATCGCGCGCACTTTCGACTGCGGAAGCTATCGAATGTTCGTTGTTCTGCGCGAGCTTTATCATAGCGGAGTTAAGCGTAGTCGTCCAGCCGAACGGTACGGAAACTTCAATACCCCTCGTGCCTCTTATGAGTGCGAGAACGTCGATGGATTCCTGACGTCCGAGAGCTTTGAGAGAAACGTGAATGTCATAGTAGCGGGGAAGCAAACTCGTGTAACTCTTATATGTAAGATAATCAACGATTATACCCGTTCTCGAAAGATTCTTGTTTGTTGCGGGTATGCAGAACGACAGGCAGTTTTCGAAAAGCGTGGAGTTATATGTCTCCTGTGCCTCGTCGTACTTCGGCTGGGGCATAAGTCCGACTTGCCTTCCCATTCGCGGAGCATCGTTGCGCCTTTAAGTTCGGCGGAAATAAAGAGTGCGCGATCCGCCTCGAAAATACCGTAATAACCGTCGGGGTCAAGGTCGGCTGCGTTTCTCGCCCCGAGAAAACCTTTTTCAAGCGCGTTTATACGATACCTGCCGAGATCGCAAAGCCAGTAGAAATCGAATATGAATCCGTCAACGCCATATTTTTTTGCATAGGCGATCTTCTTTCCGAAAACTTTCGGATCGGATTCGTCCTCATATCCCCAAAGGGGTTTTTTAGGTTGCAGATGTCCCTCAAATCGGGGATGCGCAACCTTTACTACTTCCCATTCCGTCCAGCCTTTTCCGTGCCATTTTTCGTTTATGGCATCTACGTGCCAGTTCGGAAAGTACCATGCATATTTTTTCATTATTTATTCCTCACAGTCTTATCACATTAAAAAAATCATCGAGAAACGGACCGTTCACATCAATTCCGTGTCCGCCGTCCCAAAAATTGAACTTTATACCCTCTCCGCCGACAGCGTTATACAGTGCTTCGGCGCGTTCCGCTTCTTTTACGGCGTATCTGTAATCGAACACATCGTCGGTCTTCCCGATATCGACGAAAACAGCTCTCGGTGCGCAAAGCGCACTGACCTCGGCGTCCTGCAAAAGCAGGTTAGAATCGTGAAGATGCCAATCATTACACCCCTGCCTGTTCCTGTCATTGAACGCCGCACAGGCATACGCCGCCTTTATTCTCTCATCCGACGCAGCGGTATAAAGTGTATAAAAGCCTTATATAGTTTGTTATTCGCTTTAACAAACCCGCCGATTATAGTATAGCGTTTCTGTCCTCAAAAATCAAAGCGAATTTGTTTGATGCTTTTGATGATTTGTGTGTTTTTACGGCGCGTTTTTTATTCAGTCACCGCACGACAACACTCTCGATTCCGAGAACATCCGCGATCTTCTTTATCGTCTCCGCGTGATGTCCGACGCCGAGCGCGTAATGATGCGTCGGACCTTCCATGACCCACTTTTTGATAAATTCTTTGGTCGTCGGCTCAAAAAAGCCTCGCGTGTTCGTGTTTCCCGTCGGTGGGATTGCGCCCTTTTTCGACTCGCCCTCGCCTATGACAAATTTGAATTTTCCTCCATAGGTCTGCGTGATGCCGAGCATTGTGATGGGGCCCTCTTTTATCTTAAATTCGACAGACGCACCGCTTCCCGGTTTACCGTGGAATTTTTTCAGGCTGCGCAGAATCGGTTTTCCCTCGGCAATCGCGATATGATGCGGTCCGTCGTGTCCGACGAGAATGAAATCTTCGTCAAAATCGAACGGGTGGAACTCCGCAAAGCTGCCGCCGATTCCGAGCCTGTCCATTATAAGCATCGCTATGCAGGTCTTTATGTCAAATTCGCCGCACATCGGCGTTCCCTCCGCGTTCAGTATCGAATTGCCGACAATAAACGACGTCGAGGTCTCGCGCTGTATCGTCCCTTCTCTGCCCTCGTAGTAGTAAGCAAGTCCCGTCAGGCGTTTCTCCGCGACAAGCCTGTCAAGTGCCGCCGCACCACGTGCAGCTCTTTCAAGATCCGCCTCGGTCAGCTTTTCTGTCACGGGATCGCTCTTCGGCATAGGTGTGTCGAACTCTTCGAGAATCAGTTTTTTCTTTGCTTCGATCTCGCCGTCTGTCACCTCCTCATAGCATTTTACCGCGTCGTCGATCTCAATGAGCGGTACGTGTACACCGAACGCTTCGGAAATTGCCGTCGGGTCGGCGTTCATATCGTACATTGCTTCGAGAACGTGTCCCATAAGTCCTATTCTCGCCCCTTTAAGCGAATGAAGAACCTTTGCGATATCACACCACTCGGCGATATTCCTCTCGGCTTCGTCGTCGCCGTAGAGACAGCCGATTACGACGTCCGCAACCTTTTTGCCCATTCTTATCGCAACACCCGTAAATTCGGGAACGGAGCATATATTGTCATTTTCAAGTTGCATAAAGGTGCTTGCCTTCGTATAATCAAGACGGCGGAGCGGTTGCAGTGCTGTCAGCACGACGGGAACGCCGACATTTTTTATTATCGGCGCGAAAACGGACGATGTGGCGTAGGTTATCATATTGCAAAACAGCAAATCAAGCCCGTCTGCGTTCATTTTTCCGGCCGCGTCGAACGCCTCCGCGTTCGACGCGACAATGCCGTAATCAATAACGTTTACGTCGTTTTTTACTAAAATCTTTACGGTCTCCGCGTGGTAAAAGCGCAATTTTTCTTCAAGTCCGTCAAACTGCCTGAAATAAGTTTCGTGAACGACCGAGAAAAAACCTATGTTCGCCGTTCTCCTTTTCTTTCTTTGTATCATAAAATCCTCCTTTTTTATCGGTATATTGATTTTATCATTTTTTTGTGATATAATCAATGTGAAAAATAAAGCTATAACAGTCAAAAATAAAGATATAATCGGAGAACACAAAGAAATGGAGCTCACCGACATAAAACCGTTCGTAAGATACGCGCAGATCATCCCAATTTACGATCCGCCGATGTTTGCGGATACACGCGCCTATGACAACAGACTTTTTTATATAAACGACGGCAGCGGAATAATTATTATAGACGATGACGAATATAAGGTGCAAAAAGGCGATTTCATTATGTGGAAATCGGGTCTAAAATACAGCCTGACATCAAAAGACGGCAGTATGGAACTTCTCGGAATAAATTTCGATTTTGATTTTTCACACTCCGATCTTGAAATGCCGATACCGCCCGAAAAAGACGCTTTTAAATCGGGTGAAATAATTGAAACCGTGTTTTTCACAGATTGTGAGCCGTTCAACTCACCCGTTCTTATCCGCTCTTTTCCCACGGCAAAGGATATTCTTACCGCCGTTCTCGACGAATACCGCAAAGCGCGCGTACTCTCCGCCGAGGTGGCTTCGTCCTACGTCCGAGCGCTCCTTCTGACGGCTGCAAGACGTGCCGTCGGCGGTACAGGCGAAAAAAACGCAAGCCCAAACGACATAATCGACTACATAAACAAGCACTGCACCGAACCGTCCTCAAATTCCTCTCTCGCGGAACGTTTCGGGTACCACCCGAACCATTTAAGCGCGATAGTTCTCAAAAAAACGGGTATGAGTCTGCATAAATACATTCTGAAATGCCGTATAATGCGCTCGATAGACCTGCTTCAATCGACAGAAATGACGGCGGCGGAGATAGCTTTCGCCTGCGGATTCACCGATTACGGGAATTTTCTCAAAGCGTTCAAACGTATGACGGGGCGCGGAACAAAGGATTTCAGGTGAAAGTGAAACAGAAATGTAACAGAAAAATCATTGACAAATCGTCTTTTATACCTTATAATATAACGTACGGCAAATACCATCGGCAAAACGGGGGCGTAATGGCTTCGACAGGGATTCCGAGGTATGATAAGCGCAGCGGGCCGGCTAATCCCGTATAATGGCCAAATTAAAAAATAAACGACAACAATACTGTTGCTATGGCTGCCTAATCTCTGCGCCTTCGGGCGCTGAGACGGCAGTGCTGCGGTCCCTTTGTGACCGCCCGTTCCGCCTCGGAGTACTGCGACCGAGGCCTGAACGTCATTTTAGCAGTGAACCTGCATCGGCGTTTCGCCCTTGAACCGATCAGGCACAAAAGGGCTACCGCGGACATGAGTCTGTTTGCCGACGCGCGGACGCGGGAATTCTAAAAGACAAACTGTCTGCGAAGAAAGTCATACGGAGGGGTTTTTGGACACGGGTCCGATTCCCGTCGCCTCCACCAACAGCATAAATTCCCATCGATTTCGATCGATGGGAATTTTATTGCCGTTTCGGTATTGACAAACACCCTTTCCGTCGCTATAATAATGTATATTTTCATTTACGGAGCCGAACGAGGCAGGTCTTGAAAATTTTGGCAATGACGCACTTTAACGACAACCTCGGAATAAGCGACTACAACGGAAAAGCCGTCTGGACAGACGATCTGCATCTTCTCCCATTTGACGGCATCGCAAACCGGCAAAAAATCGTCGGAAGGCTCGAAGAACACGGCTATGACGGCATCTACAATTTCGAACTGGGCAAAACGTCGAAGGGAGAACGCCGCGACAACGACGTATATACGAAAATGACCGCGGAGGAATACATAACAGAGGCATACAAGCGTGCCTGCCGCGTCGCGTCGCTCAAAAAAGACGCGTTTTCCCTCTGAGGCACACAGCCTTTTCTGTCTGAATTTTATACAAATAAGCGTTTCGTGTCTGAATTTTTGACACGGGACGCTAATTTGACTATTGCGAAAACTTTCGGTCAAAGATATAATGGTATCACAATAAAAAACAGGAGGATTTCCATTATGTATTATTCGGCAGGAACTTACGAATCGTTTGCGCACCCCGAAGTGCCCGAGGGTGCGGAGAAAAAATCGGCTTATATCATCGGCACGGGACTGGCGGGTCTTTCGGCGGCATTCTACCTTGTCCGCGACGGCAGAGTTGCGGGCGAGAAGATACATCTGCTCGAAAAGCTCGAACTTGCGGGCGGAAGCTGTGACGGACGCAAGGACATAACCAAAGGCTTCTACATGAGAGGCGGACGTGAAATGGATAACCATTTTGAAGTTATGTGGGATATGTTCAGAGACGTTCCGTCGATAGAAACCCCCGGCATTTCCGTTCTCGACGAATATTATTGGCTCAACAAGCACGACCCGAACTACTCTCTTTGCCGCGCGACAGTAAACCGCGGCGAAAACGCGCATACGGACGGCAAATTTGCCCTCGACAAAGAGTCTGCAATGGCTCTGACAAAACTCTTCATCACTCCCGAAAAGGAACTTGAAGACAAAAAAATCTCCGACATTCTCCCCGATTCGTTCTGGGGAACCAATTTCTGGCTCTACTGGCAGACGATGTTCGCTTTCCAGCGCTGGTCAAGTGCTCTCGAAATGAAGCGTTACATCTGCCGTTACGTCCATCACATCGACGGACTTCCCGATTTCAGCGCGCTCCGCTTCACAAAATACAACCAATACGAGAGCATGATACTCCCGCTCGTAAAATACCTTGAAAACCACGGCGTAAAGGTCGAATACGGCGTCGATGTAAAGAACGTCGTTATCGAAAAAGAGGGGTCAAAGCGCGTCGCGAGAAAACTTGTGTATGTAAAGGACGGCAAAGAGGAGACGAAAGATCTCACCGAAGACGATCTTGTATTCATTACGAACGGCTGCTGCACCGACACGTCCTGCTACGGCGACCAGACGCACGCGCCCGACATTTCAGGCGTCAAAAACCTCACGGGCGAATCATGGGATCTCTGGAACAATATCGCCTCGCAGGCGGAGAACGGCGAATACGGAAACCCCGAAAAGTTCTGCGGCGATTTTGAGGCGACAAACTGGATGAGCGCTACCGTCGAAACGGGCAACGAAGAGATAATAGATCACATAATTAAAATCTGCGGACGCGACCCGCGTTCGGGCAAGGTGACAACGGGCGGTATCGTCACCGTAAAGGACAGTACGGACAACTGGTATCTCTCCTGGACCATCAACCGCCAGCCGCAGTTCCGCTCGCAGGAGACGGGCAAGGTTCTCATCTGGCTCTACTCGCTTAACACAAACAGAGATGGCAACTACGTCAAAAAGGCAATGCGCGACTGCACGGGCGAAGAAGTCTGCCGCGAATGGCTCTGGCACATCGGCGTCTCCGAGGACAGAAT
>CAKRPQ010000043.1 GCA_934385225.1 uncultured Eubacteriales bacterium | reverse complement strand
TATAATCTCCGCAATCTTGCCTTGACCTATAATTGAATATCCGTCTCTGCCTATTCCCGTATTCATGAATAGCTCATAAATATCTTTAAGGCGCACGGGCTTGCGGTTGATAAAGTATTCGCTGTCACCCGCTCTGTAATATCGGCGTGTTACGGTAACTTCGTCATAAGGGCTGTCAAGGTGTCCGCCTTCATCTCCCTCATTGTCAAATGTAACGGATACTTCGGCAAATCCCATCGGTTTTCTGCTGTCCGCTCCGCCGAAAATGATGTCCTCCATTTTCGTTCCTCTGATGCTTTTCGAGGAAATTTCACCGAGAACCCACCTCATGGCATCGGAAATATTCGATTTTCCGCTTCCGTTCGGTCCGACGATTACAGTTGCTCCTTTTTCGAAAGAGAGTTTTGTTTTGTCGGGAAAGGATTTGAATCCTTGAAGTTCGAGTGATTTTAAGTACACCTTTTATTCCTCCGCCGAAGTTTCTCCTGAAATTACTATTTTAATATTATAACCGAAAATGTCTTTTTTTTCAAGAACTTTCACGCTCTTTACAGATTTTTTTACAAAATATTTATCTTTGATTGCGGCAATGTTTCTGCGTTTCTGCCCTATAACCTTTGATACCGCACCCATCGGAACGTAAATAATCACTTTTTTGTCCTTCGGCAGATCCGGAAGAGCTTCAAACGCGGCACACAGCTTATCAAGAAAAAGCTCACCCATCGCGAGCTCGCCTATTGCGCTGTGATTTGCTCCGCCGTAAACGGTTTCGTCTGACGAAAGATTTTCCGACGCGCAAAGTCCCACTCTGATACAAGGAACTTTATACTTGTCGAAAACGGCAAGAACATTTTTGGTCCTCACTACCGCTTCTTCGTTTGAGAGCGGTTTATATTCACCTTTTTCAGCCATTGAGCATAGCTCGGTATCGTAAAAAACGACAGTCGGATAAACCCTCGCGGCATCCGCTCCGAGCTCACATATTTTTTTTGCGGTTTCGATCTCATCATCGCAGTCCGACGCAGGAAGTCCTATCATCATTTGCCCGACAAGGTCAAAACCGTAATCCTTGATAAGTTTACAGGCCTTTTCGGCGTCGGCAGACGTGTGTCCCCTCTTTGTTGCCTCAAGAACGCGGTCAGACATACTTTGAAGTCCGAGTTCTATTGTTTTTACACCGTATTTTCCGAGAATGTCCAGTATTTCGGTGCTTATATAATCGGGTCTTGTCGAAAGCCTTATTCCGCTTACCTTTCCGCTTTTAACATACGGATACGCGTCTTCAAGCAAAGACACCATAAGAGTACGGTCAATGCCCGTAAAAGAACCGCCGAAAAAGGCAATCTCGGGGATTCCACGATTGCCTTCCGCTATTGTTTTCAGTGCGTTTTCAATATCGGGTATAACTGTTTTTTCATCAAACAAAACCCGTCCCGAAATTGATTTCTGGTTGCAAAAAACGCAGTTGTTCGGGCAACCGAGGTGCGGTATGAATATCGGAATATTCGCGTGTTTCATTCTCCGAACAATTTGAGTGCTTCTGCCGCTGCGGACTGCTCCGCTTCACGTTTTGAAACACCCGTTCCTCTTCCGATAACATTACTGTTAAGTCTCGCCTCGGCAGTAAAGCTCTTCAAGTGGTCGGGGCCGCTCTCGTCAACGATTACGTATTCGAGAACTTCTCCTTCCGCCTGCTGGACTATCTGTTGAAGTATGGTCTTATAATCCTTACTGTGTCCGTCGCTTTCGGCAGATTCAAGTTCCTCGATGATGAGCGGAAGAAGAAAACGCGCAACCATTTTTTTACCGTCTTTTCCCGCATCAAGATACATGGACGCAAGAACAGCCTCAAAAGCATCGGCAAGAATGCTTTTTCTTTTTCTGCCGTTGTTTTTTTCCTCACCGTGACCAAGGAAAAGATAATTTCCGAGCCCTATTTTATTTGCAAATTTCGAAAGTGCTTTTTCACAGACGACCTCGGCACGCATTCTGGTGAGTTCTCCCTCGGGACGTGTCGCATAGTGAGAGAAAAGATATTCGCTAACAATTATGGAAAGAACAGAGTCGCCGAGAAATTCAAGTCTTTCGTTGCACTCTCTTTCCCTGTGTTTCAATTTAAGCTCATTCGAATAGGACGAGTGTGTGAGTGCCTTATTCAAAAGCGAAATATCGTTATATTCATAATTCAATGCTTTTTGAAGTTCAAAACTGTCTAAGGGCAAATTTTCAGTCGTCATAAATAACTGTCTCCTTACTTTATTCCCTCATCACCGTCAAGAGCACCCGATGTTCTGCCTGCAAGGCGTTTTTCACGCATTTTGAGTGCTTCTTCGGTAATATCGCTTATGATATTCGTAGAGGCGAAAGTCGCCGCCTGCCTTATAGCACTTGCAAAAGCCTTTGCGCTTGAATTTCCGTGCGCTTTAATAACGGGTTTTGCAAGACCGAGGAACGGTGCTCCGCCGTATTCGGTAGTATCAAAGCGTTTTTTCATATCTGTGAGCTGTTTTTTAACGAGAAGAGCAGACATCTTTGTCAGACCGTTTGAAAGGAACACACCCTTTATCGAGTCGATCATAAGTCTGCCCATACCCTCTGTATTCTTCACAAGAATATTGCCTGTGAAACCGTCTGTGACAAGCACATCGCAAGGCGCGGACGGAAGTTTGTTCGCTTCGATGTTCCCGACAAAATTTATACTTGTATTTTCTTCAAGTCTTTTGTATGTGTCTATTTGGAGCTGTGTGCCTTTGCACGGTTCGCTGCCGTTATTCAGAAGTCCGACGCGAGGATTTTCAATACCGAAGATCTTATTCATATAGACCGAACCCATAACCGCAAAAGCTTCAAGATATTCGGGAATCACATTTATATTTGCGCCCGAATCGAGAATGAGAACGGGAGTTTTCATAGGGAGAACGGTCGCTATTCCCGCTCTTTGAATACCCTTTATTTTTCTGACTATCAGCGATGCACCCGTAAAAAGCGCACCCGTATTTCCCGTGCTTACAAAGGCATCGCCTTCTCCGTCGGCAAGGAGTTTGAGTCCGACCATCATGGAGCTGTCCGCCTTCTTTCTGACGACGGAAACGGGATCGTCCTCCATTTCGACAACGGTCTTGGAATCGACAATCTCAAATTTCGATACATCAAGTCCGTTTTCTGCCGCAATCTTCAAAATTGCCGTTTTATCGCCTACAACGGTATAATCGGCTTTCACGGTTTCCGCGGCACGGCAAACGCCTTTTACAAGTTCAAGCGGCGCATTATCTCCGCCCATTACATCAACAATTATTCGCATTATTAAACCTCACCTTTCGATTTTTCGGATATCCGCTGTGCTTTCCGCAGGCAGAGAAGAAACAATGCCGTCTATAATTTCAAGAGATCGTGTCGCAAGTGCCTCATTCTTTGCGCTTTTACCGCCTTTTACACGCTTTTCAAGCGGCTCTATAATTCCGAAGTTTGCATTCATCGGCTGGAACGAAGAACCGATGCCGCCGTGGCTGACATATGCCGCCATTGCGCCTATCATCGTCTTTTCGGGAAACAGAACGGGCTCTTTTCCGAGCGCGTCAAGCGACGCGTTAAGCCCAGCGACAAATCCAGAACCCGCAGACTCGATATATCCCTCGACACCGGTCATCTGTCCCGCAAAATAAATATTCGGTCTCTTTTTCAGTGAATACTTTTCGTCGAGAAGTCCGGGAGAATTCAGATATGTGTTTCGGTGCATTACACCGTAGCGCAGAAACTGTGCGTCTTCAAGCCCCGGTATCATACGGAACACTCGTCTTTGCTCTTCAAAAGTCAGATGCGTCTGGAATCCGACGAGATTATACATTGTTCCCGCGGTGTTCTCTTTTCGAAGCTGAACAACGGCGTACCATTCCCTCCCGTTCCGTGGGTCGACAAGACCGACGGGTTTCAGCGGACCGTAAAGAAGCGTATCTCTGCCTCTTTTTGCCATAACCTCGACGGGCATACACCCCTCGAATACTTTTAGGTCTTTTTGAAGGTCGGAATCAAACTGTTTAAGTTCCGCCTCTTTCGCGCCGACAAGCGCATCATAAAACAGGTCGTATTGCTCTTTTGTCATGGGACAATTTATATAATCGGCATCTCCCTTGTCATATCTTGACGCAAAAAACGCGATATCCATATTCACAGACGAAAAGTCAACTATCGGTGCAGCAGCGTCAAAGAAATGCAGACCGTCGCAGCCGAGTTCGTTTGCAATATAATCCGCCATCGAGTCGGACGTGAGCGGACCTGTTGCAATTACAGTGATTTCATCGCCGACTTTGTCGATTTCCTCGTGCACAACCTCAATGTTCGGATTTGAAGTAATTTTATTCGTTATATATTCCGAAAAGAGTTTTCTGTCAACTGCAAGCGCGGATCCCGCGGGGACTCTTGTAGCGTCTGCCGCCTCCATTACAAGCGACCCCATACGGCGAAGTTCCTCTTTCAGAAGTCCGACAGCGTTGCTGACGCTGTCCGAGCGAAGTGAATTTGAGCATACAAGTTCCGCAAACGTTTCGGAGTGATGAGCGGGTGTGAATTTTTTCGGCTTCATTTCAAAGAGACACACATTTACACCCTGCTTTGCAGCCTGCCATGCCGCTTCACAACCCGCAAGTCCCGCGCCTATAACCGTAACGACGGTATTTTTATTATTCATTATTTATTCTCTTCTCCCGTTTCTGTCGGCGAAGCCTCTCTCTTATATCCGCACTGCTTATCGTGGCAAACTATAACCTCCTTGCCCTTCTTTTTGAAGAGAATCTTTCCGCAGTTCGGACACTTCTCGTCAAGCGGCAAATCCCACGAGGAAAAGTCGCAATTCGGATAGTTTTCGCAACTGTAAAATACGGAGTGATTTTTGCCGAACTTTGTCAGAATCTTTCCGCCGCACTTGGGGCATTTTGCGTCAATCTCCTTGACTTTCTGCTTTGTAAACTTACATTCGGGATACCTCGAACAAGCGTAAAAGCTACCGAATCTGCCCGTCCTCAGTACCATATCGGCACCGCATTTTTCACACTTGAAATCGGCGATCTGCGGCTTTGTTTCGGGCTTCTCTTCGGGTTTCACGAGCGGTTTTGTATTCTTGCACTTCGGATAGTTCGGGCAAGCGGCAAATTTACCGAATTTGCCATTCTTTACAACCATACGGCTTCCGCATTTTTCGCATATTATATCTGTTTCCTCGGTCGGAATCTCGTATTGTTCCTTATCGGCTTCTATTGTCGCTTCTGCCTTTTCAAGTTCTTCCTTGAAGTCATCGTAAAACTCTTCAAGCATTTCGCGCATATCGGTAGTTCCCTTTTCGATGCCGTCAAGGTCGTCCTCCATTGTTGCGGTAAACTTGTAATCGACAATATCGGGGAATTTGTCCTTCATCAGCTTTGTCGTCACTTCTCCGAGAGGCGTAGGAACAAGTGCTTTTCCATCTCTGACAACATAATTTCTTGCCAGTATAGTCGTAATTATAGGCGTATAGGTGGAAGGACGTCCTATTCCTTTCTCTTCAAGAAATTTGATGAGCGTCGCTTCCGTATATCTCGGAGGCGGTTCGGTAAAATGACGCGACGGGTCTATCCGATCCGCGTGAAATTTTTCACCGTCGTCAAGTGACGGAAGACGAAGATTTTTTATTTCGATATCCTCGTCACTGTCTGCATTTTTCTGCGGTTTCTCATCGTCGCTCGCCTCGTAAACGGCAAGATGTCCGGGAAAAGCAACTGTATATCCGCTTGTGCGGAATACATAACCTGCCGCATCAAAGTCGACTGTTACGGTATTAAGTTCCGCTGACTCCATCTGGCTCGCAACGAAGCGTTCCCATATGAGTTTGTAAAGCTTAAACTGGTCAGATGTGAGATATTTCTTTATTTTCAACGGTTCTATCGCAACATTCGAAGGCCTGATCGCCTCGTGCGCGTCCTGTGCACCCGAACGTGTCTTATACACGCGCGGAGATTTCGGGTAGTAATCGTCCCCATAGCGTCCTTTTATATACTCCATTGCCGCGTTCGAGGCGTCTGCGGAAATGCGGAGCGAGTCGGTTCTCATATAAGTTATAAGGCCCTGTGTTCCGCCGTTTTCAACACCGACGTTAACGCCTTCGTAAAGCTCCTGGGCGACCTTCATAATTCTCGCAGACTGGAAACCGAGCTTTTTCGACGCTTCCTGCTGCATCGTTGAAGTCGTAAACGGAGGCTGCGGTACTTTATGTCTGACTGATTTTTTTACTCGGCTTACCGTAAACTCGTTTTTACCGATTTTGTCAAGTATCTTCTGCGTTTCGACTTCGTTTTCAAGCTTGATTTTGCCGTTTGTATCGCCGACAAAGCGTACCGTGATTTCTTTCTTGCCGCCGTCCGATATTACAGCCTCTATCGTCCAGTATTCTGTGGGGACAAATGCCTTTATCTCTTCTTCTCTCTCAACGATTATTCTCGTTGCGACCGACTGCACGCGTCCCGCGCTGAGTCCGCTTTTAACACTCTTCCAGAGAAGAGGACTGAGCTTATAGCCGACGATTCTGTCAAGGATTCTCCTCGCCTGCTGAGCATCGACAAGGTTCATATCTATCGTTCTCGGATTTTTTATAGCAGTTTTGATCGCACTCCTGGTTATCTCGTTGAATGTTACCCTTTTCGTTTCCTCCACGGGTATTCCGAGAGCGTTTGCCAAATGCCACGAAATAGCTTCGCCTTCACGGTCAGGGTCGGTTGCAAGAAAAACTTTCCCTGCGCCTTTGGCTTCCTTTTTTATGGATTTTATAAGGTCGCCCTTACCTCTTATGTTTATATAGTGAGCCTCAAACCCGTTTTCGATATCAACTCCGAGCGTACTTTTCGGAAGATCTCTGACGTGTCCCTTTGACGCTATAACCTTATAATTCGATCCGAGATAGCCCTTTATCGTGTTGACCTTTGTGGGAGACTCGACTATAACAAGATTTGCCATATTTTTTCCTTTCGTATTTCAGTTTCTTATGTAAAGTCCGCCCGGAAGTGAACTTGTAAGTCCCTTTATTTCAAGAGTTACAAGCGTTCCGAGAACATCGGAAGCATTCAGTCCGCGGGACATAAAATAGTCTGCATTCACTGCTCTGTCGCGAGGCATAACTTCGAGAACCCTCGCTTCCTCGGGAGTAAGCTCGGCTTCTTCGATTTTATCAGCTTTTTTCTCCTCATTTTTCTGTACGGCAGAGCCTTTTTTGTTTTTATATTTATGTTGTATTCGCGGTCGCATTATATTGTTCCCGATCTCGGGCTTTTCATCGCGAATTTCATTTTTTGAGACGAGTTTTGAGCATATCTCCATTTTCGCAAGAGCATCGGGATCAACGTCGGATCTCGCTCTCGCATAACTAAGTCCTAAGTAGTCGATTTTATCACCGTAATAGAACTCATAAGCTCCGAGAATATCGTCGGTGCACAAAACCATTGACGCACCTTCGTGAATCAAGCTGTTTGTTCCGTTGGAATTGGGATTTCCGACGTTACCGGGAATAGCAAACAAGTCTCTTCCCTGTTCGAGTGCGTGTCTTGCGGTTATCATTGCGCCGCTTCTCATATCACATTCAACAATAAGCGTTCCGCTTGTAAGACCGCTGATTATTCTGTTTCTTATCGGAAAATTGCGTCCTCTGACCTCTGTTGTCGGTGCAAATTCCGATATTACCGCACCGTGCTTGATTATTTGGTCATAGAGAACTCTATGCTGTCTCGGATAAACGATATCGACACCGCAACCGAGAATGGCAACCGTCTTTCCGCCGCCGTTTATTGTGCCGCAAGCGGCAACGGAGTCTACTCCGAGTGCCATTCCGCTGACAACGACAACACCCGCTGCACCGAGTTCATAACCTATTTTATACGCCGTCCCTTTTCCGTATTCGCTCAGTTTTCTTGTACCTACAATGCTTATCGACAGAACGTTGTTGAAATCGGGAAGTTCACCGATGTAATAAAGAACCGTCGGAGGATCTTTTATAAGTTTCAGCTTTTCGGGATAACGCGGATTTTCGTAAGTTAGTATCCCGATTGAATGCGAAACACAATAATCATTTATCTCATAGGCATCTTCAAGATTTTTTCTTGCCAGCCCTTTTTTCGTTTTTTCATCTACCGAAAGTTCGTCGATGCTTTCGGTTTCGGCTCTGAAAACGTCATACGGAGTCCCGTAAACGCCGAGCAGATACGAGAGATATTTACTGCCCTGTCCGAGTGCCTCGGCAAGCCATATCCAGTAAATTGATTCGGTCAAAACAATCCCTCACTTTGCTTTTGATATTTCCCACATACAGATTGATGCGGCTGTCGCGGCATTAAGCGACTCGGTGTCGCTGTTTATGGGGATGAAAACGCATCTGTCGCAATGACTGATCGCCTCTTCCGAAAGCCCGTGTCCTTCATTGCCTATAAGGAACACATCTGACGGCAGGAGAACTGTTTCGCCAAGTCTCAGCGCGCTTTTGTCAAGTGCCGCGGCATAAACTCTGCGCCCGTTTTTGCGCAAGGCATCGACCGTAACCGCAATATCTGCGGTTTTAACCGTTCGAATTTTGAAAATCGCGCCCATTGCGGCTCTTATTGTCTTTGGATTGTAAACGTCGGCGCAGTCGGAACTCATTATAACCGTTTCAAATCCAAATGCGGCGGCACTCCTCAATATCGTTCCGAGGTTTCCGGGATCTCTGACGGATTCGAGCACAATCGTTCTGCCGATTGTCGCAACAGATTCGCGCTCCGCCGAAAGATGAAAACCGTCAAGATATTTTATTATTGTCAGGACTCCCTCGGGGGCTTTTTCCTCGGAAACTTTTCCGAAAACGTTTTCGGAAAGCGGCGTAAAAACAACACGTACAGGACTGTCATTGTCGTCAAAGTGTCTTTTTACCGCTTCCGATACGCGTTTTATCGCATCTTCACGCACAAATACACTCTGTATTTCGGCACCGAACTCCACCGCCTCGCAAAGCAGTTTTATCCCATCGGCTCTGAACATTTTTTCCTTTTCACGATACTTTTTATCCGTGAGTTTAACTGCGTTCACAACTGCGGGATTACTTTTCGACGTTATTGTTTTACAAGCAAACTTTATATCGACCGCCATTTTTCACCTTTCGCAAACAAATACACTTACCGCGAAAAAAGCCGCGGAAACTACTACCGATTATGATAAAAACCCGGTCAAAACCGGGTTTTAACTATATCAAAGCACACTTTTAGCTTTTTCTGCAAGTGCCGCAAATGCTTCCTTATCTGCAATAGCGATTTCGGAAAGCATCTTTCTGTTGAGTTCTATGCCGGCCTTTTTAAGACCGTGCATGAACATCGAATAGTTCATACCGTTAACCTTTGCCTGTGCGGAGATACGAGCGATCCAGAGTCTTCTGAAATCTCTCTTCTTCATCTTTCTGCCCGCAAAAGCATAGTTGCCGCTCTTCATTACAGCTTCTTTCGCCATCTTGAAGTGCTTACTCTTGGAACCCCAATAACCTTTCGCAGCTTTGAGTACTTTATTTCTTCTCTTGCGCGTCATCATAGCGCCCTTAATTCTTGCCATTTTTCAAATCCTCCTATTCTTTCTTTAACTGCTCTTATTTCTGAATAAGAGTTCTGATATTCGATGTCATAGCCGAGCTGAGATAAGAACCTGCGCGAAGGAATCTCTTGCGCTTTGCGGATTTAAGTCCGAGGTTATGACGATGCTGGCTGTGATTGTGTTTAACTTTTCCGCTGCCTGTGACGGAAAATCTTTTGGCTGACGCTTTATGTGTCTTGATCTTTCCCATTTTAATTTCTCCTTTGAATTTGAATTTATGATACAGCGCAAGGGGCGGCATGGGATCTGCCGAACCTGCCCTACTGTAAGCTTTTTGTTATTTCGAAGCCTTGACAGGCACGATTATCATGCTCATGAAACGTCCCTCGACAGCGGGCTTTTTATCGACCGTGCCTATCTCGGCAACGCTCTGCGCGAACTTATCGAGAAGATCTCTGCCAATCTCCATATGGCTCATTTCACGTCCTCTGAATTTGACGACCACGCGTACCTTATTTCCGCCTGTCAGAAATCTCGTTGCGTGATTGACCTTTGTTTCAAAGTCATGCGTATCAATGCGGCAGGAGAGCTGAACCTCTTTGAGTTCTACTGTTTGCTGTTTCTTTTTGGCTTCTTTTTCTCTCTTGACTTTATCAAAGCGGTATTTGCCGTAGTCCATAATTCTGCAAACGGGCGGTTCTGCCTGTGCTGCCATCATAACAAGGTCAAGTCCCTTGTCATATGCCATTTTGAGAGCCGCATCACTCGACATTATTCCGAGCTGCTCGCCGTCTGTACCGACAAGGCGTACTTCTTTTGCTTTGATCTCCTCATTGATTGGCGTCTCTTTCGTGCTGATAATCATGCACCTCCGAATTAAAAAATAAAAAATGCGGGAAACGACCCCGCACGCATAATTTTCTCTCCCGCAAAAAAAGAGAAAAATATTTGCACCTGCTCGCATTGCGGCAGGGCGAGAACGAGGTTCGTTCTTCTTATTACTCAGCTATTATACCATGTCGAAATCGGTTTGTCAATACTTTTTGGAAAATTTTCTTTGGGTGGAGAAAAAATTTAATACGAGCGGTTTTGAAAAATTGCACAAAAGATTTTTTCGCCAAAAAACATAATATTTGCGGCATTTTACGCGCGCGAAAAATTTGCGGGCGGCAATATTTCGACTTTTTTGCCGACAAAAAATCGTCATTTTTGATAATTTACAAATCGGATTTTCTGAGTTATAATACCGTTTGCAACGCACGGTTATGTCCGGCGGCGGAGTATCAACCTAATGATACCAACACGCCCTGAGATCTGACCGTGCTTTTTTCCGTTTCCGCTTTATATACGGTGCTTTCCGTAATTGTAAATAAATTTGTAAAGCTATGGATTTTCCGTGCGAATTATGATATAATATATTAGATAATATATTTTCGAAAGGAACAATCGCCCGAAAACGGGTTAAGTTAATATAAACATGACCACAACCGAAAAAATTGAGAATATGTCGCTCCCTGTTCTGCCTCTTCGCGGAACAGTTGCATTTCCCGCAGTCACGGTAAACTTCGAATGCAATGACAAGATATCTGCGGCTGCCGCAAATGCGGCAACGGATACAGACTCGTATGTTCTTCTCCTGACGCAGAAAAAGTCGTCGGAAGATCCTTACGACCTTAAAAATCTTTACAGCGTGGGTACGGTAGCCAAAATCAGGCAGTCAGTAAAATCGCCCGACGGAACTCCGAGGATCGTCGCCGACGGTCTTTGCCGTGCGGAAATCAAGGATATAAAACCGTTTGCCGATTATATGCTCGCCGATGCTATATGCAAAAAAATCACAGTCGGCGAAAATCTCGGTATAAAAACCCAGGCAATGGAGCTTACAGTGCTTGAACTTCTTGAAAAAATGACGTCCTACATTCCCGCGTCCTCCGATGAAATACGTCTGCGTGCTTCGGACATCAAAAATCCGGGACTTCTCGCCGACTTCATCGCATCAAATGTATTCGTCAAATACGAAGACAAGCAGGAAATACTTGAAATATTCGATCCGATAAAGCGTCTTAAAAGGCTTCTCGACATTATGGAGAAAGAAATCGTCCTTCTCGAATGCGAAAAAGACATACACAGTGCCGTAAAAGACAGGCTTAACAGAAACCAACGCGAGTACTACCTGCGTGAGGAAATGAAAGTCATTCAGGACGAGCTTGGCGGCACCGATATGACAGACACTGACGACTACTATGACAAAATCATGAATGCAAAACTGCCCGAAGAGGTCAAGGAAAGGCTCCTCAAAGAAAACAACCGCCTTGCCAAAACGCCGTTCGGCTCCGCCGAAGCGGGAGTAATGAGATCGTATCTTGATACGTGCCTTGAAATACCGTGGACGGAAAGAACTGTGGACAAGCTGAATATAAAAGCAGCAAAAAAAGTTCTTGACGCAGACCATGACGGACTTGACAAGGTGAAAGAAAGAATACTTGAATTTCTCGCAGTAAAGCAGCTCAATCCGGAACTTAAAAATCAAATGCTCTGCCTTGTCGGACCTCCCGGTGTCGGAAAAACTTCCGTGGTATCCTCCATCGCAAGAGCGCTCGGAAGAAAGTATGTGCGCGTTTCACTCGGCGGTGTCAGAGACGAGGCTGATATAAGAGGTCACAGAAAGACTTATATAGGCTCAATGCCCGGCAGAATCGTGACTGCGTTGACACAGGCAAAGGTCGGAAATCCGCTCATTCTGCTCGACGAGATCGACAAGCTCACATCGGACGCGCACGGTGATCCCGCATCTGCGCTCCTTGAAGTTCTCGACGGCGAGCAAAACAAGGCTTTCAGAGATCATTTTGTCGAACTTCCGATAGACCTTTCCGAATGTATCTTCATCGCGACGGCAAATACTCTTGAAACAGTCCCGCGTCCGCTTATTGACCGAATGGAGGTTATAGAGCTCAAAACGTACACGCGGACGGAAAAATTGCAGATTGCAAAGAATCATCTTATTCCGAAACAACTCGCAAGGCACGGTCTCACGAAAAAGATGCTCTCGATATCCGACACCGCAGTGCTTGAAATAATCGACTATTACACACGCGAGGCGGGTGTAAGAAATCTTGAAAGAACTCTCGCGGATCTCTTCCGCAAGTCGGCAAAGAAAATCATCGAAAACGGCGACGGCAAGCCGATAAAAATAACCGCAAAAAACATTTCGGAGTTTCTCGGAGCAAGAAAGCTGTTTCCCGACAGAATAAGCGATACGGACGAGGTCGGAACGGTAAACGGTCTCGCATATACGGAAGTCGGCGGCGATTTACTTAAAATTGAGGCTGCCGTGCTTGACGGAAGCGGAAAAATCGAACTCACGGGGTCGCTCGGCGACGTTATGAAGGAATCGGCGCAGATAGCCGTCAGCTATGTACGTTCGATAAGCGGCGGAGAATACAAATTCGATAAAGAATTTTACAAAAACAAAGATATACATATTCACTGCCCCGAGGGTGCCGTCCCGAAAGACGGTCCTTCTGCCGGCGTCACAATGACGACCGCGCTCGTAAGTGCGCTCACGGGTATTCCGGTAAAGCGCGATATTGCAATGACGGGTGAAATCACCCTGCGCGGAAATGTGCTTGCGATAGGCGGTCTGAAAGAAAAAACAATGGCTGCGTATTCGGCAGGTGTAAAAACAGTCTTTATTCCCGCCGACAACATGCGCGATCTGCCCGACATAGACCCGATAGCAAGAGAAAATCTCAAATTTGTACCTTGCAGAAAAATCAGCGATGTGCTTCACGGTGCACTTGCGGCGGGCAACGTCGCAAAATAAAAAAGCGGAGTGATAAAATGCCGATAAACACGCAAAATGTAAATCTGAAAATATCAGCGGGTCTGCCGTGTCAGTTTCCGCGCGATCCGATGCCACAGGTGGCTTTTTCGGGCAGATCAAACGTCGGAAAAAGCTCGCTTGTAAATACTCTGCTCGGCAGAAAAAGTCTTGCAAGAGTCAGTTCGTCTCCCGGAAAAACGATAACTGTCAACTTCTATGACGTTGACAGAAAACTGTTCTTTGTCGATTTGCCGGGGTACGGATACGCAAAACGCACTTTTGAAGAAAAAAAGAGGTGGTCGGCACTGACGGACGGATATTTTACGATAAATCCTTCGATTGATCTGCTCGCACTTGTAATTCAGCTCATAGATATAAAGGTCGGTGTGACAGCCGATGACAAAATGATGATCGACTTCCTTTCGGAATCTGGACTTCCTTTTATCATCGTCGCCACAAAATGCGACAAACCGAACAAGACAGAGCTTGCGGCAAATCTAAAAGCGATTGCCGAACACGAAAGTGTTCCGAGCGGAACACCGATAATCCCGTTCTCTTCTCTTTCGGGGCTCGGCAAAGCCGATCTCTGGAAACAGATTTCTTACTACACAAACATTAAGCTCTGAAAGGAGAAAATATGCTTATCGACCTTTTAACGGGAGGATTTGACAAATACACCCTTATTTCCGTCCTCCTCTGTATTCCCGTGGTTATGTTTGCCCTTTCTTTTCACGAAGCAGCCCACGGTTATGTCGCATACAAGCTCGGTGACCCGACGGCAAGAAATCTCGGACGCCTCACTTTGAATCCTTTCAAGCACCTTGATCCGATCGGCGTTATTGCTATGCTTATTTTCGGGTTCGGCTGGGCAAAGCCCGTACCGATAAACGCGCGCAACTTTGACAATCCGAGAAAAGGTATGGCTCTCACGGGTATTGCGGGACCTATATCAAACCTCATTCTCGGCGTTGCAAATTCCCTGCTTTACTACCCCGCTTTCATCGGATATTTGTTCCTGCCGAGCTCATTCAGAACAGTCATGTACTGCTTGTGTCTTCTTTTTCAGCTCGGTGCGCTTCTCAACTTCGGACTTATGGCCTTCAATCTCATTCCCGTTCCGCCGTTTGACGGTTCAAGATTTTTCTATTATTTCCTGCCGACGAATTGGTATTTCAAGGTAATGAAATACGAGAGAACAATAATGATAGTTGTCCTCGTTGCGTTTTTTGCGCTCTCTCGTCTCGGATTCAGTCCTATATCGTATGTTTCAAACGGTCTCTTCTCTCTGATTACAAAACCGCTTTACAGCATCGCCTTGAAACTTGCGGGGCTTTAAGATGGAAGCTCTGACATATAAACTTGAACAGTTTGAAGGTCCTCTCGATCTTTTGATGTCTCTCATCGACAAAAACAAAGTCAGTATCGCGGACATTCCGATTTCTGACATATGCGACCAGTATATCGAATATATCTCTGAGGCAAAAAAACTCGATATGGATATTGCCGCCGAATTTATCGTTATGGCAAGCGAACTTATGTATATTAAAAGCAAAATACTCCTCCCAAAAATCACAGAAGACGAGGAAGACCCCAGAGCCGCACTTGCCGATGCGCTTCTGCGCTACAAGCAGGCAAAGGAAACAGCCGCGAAAATGTTCTCTATGT
>CAKRPQ010000042.1 GCA_934385225.1 uncultured Eubacteriales bacterium | reverse complement strand
GAAGCCGTACTTCTCCTGCACATACTCCTGAATACGCTTATAGGTCGGATGCTCCTTGACCTCGCCGGTTTCCACTTTCATTCTAACCTCAACCGTCAGTGGATTTGTTTCCCGCGACAAGAGGATCACCGTCTCCACATGCCCCGTTCTTGAAAACATATCGACGGGAGTGACCTCGCCGATGTCGTAGCCGAGCGAGCGGAACAGCACACAGTCGCGCGCGAGAGTATCGACATCGCAGGAAATGTAAACGACCTTTTTTATGCCGAGCCTCGCAATATAACCGATAAGTTCGGGCGTACTGCCTTTTCTCGGCGGGTCAAGCACGACGACGTCGGGAAGTACCGTCAGTCCCGAAAGCATAGCTTCCGCGCCCGAAGCGTCGCCGCAGTAGAATTCGGCATTTTCGGTACCGTTGAGTTTGGCGTTTCTTTTCGCACATTCGACCGCCTCGGGGACGATTTCGATGCCAATGAGTTTTTTTACCTTGTCAGCCATCGAAAGCCCGATAGTTCCGATACCGCAGTAGAGGTCAAGCAGCGTCTCCTTGCCGCAAAGCCCCGCAAGTTCTGCCGCTTTTCCGTAGAGAAGCTCCGCACCGTCGTGATTTACCTGGTAGAATGAGCCTGCCGAAATTTCAAATTTCCTGCCGCATAGAATATCGTTTATGTAAGACCTTCCGCCGATACAGCGGAACTTGCTGCCGAGAACGACGTTTGTATTTTTTGTATTGACGTTTACCATCACCGATGTAATAAGCGGAAATTCGGAGCGTATAAAGTCCGAAAATTCAGCCTCGCATGGCAGACTTTCGCCGTTTATGACAACGCAGACCATTATTTCGCCCGTTCCCTTGCCGATGCGCAGATACAGGTTGCGCAGAAGCCCGCTGCCGCTTTTTTCGTCGTAAACGGAAATGTTTTTTTCGGTCATAAAGGCACAGAAAGCCTTCGTGATGTCCGCGAAAACGGGTGCTTCAAGCGTGCAGGCATCGAATGTCACGATGTTGTGTGTCCTTGCGGCAAAGAATCCCGCTTTAATGCCGTTTTTATCCTCCGCGAGAGGGAATATTGCCTTGTTTCGGTAAAATCGGTCGCTTTCCGTGTGCAGAACGTCCGAAACGCGAACGTCGCTGAGCCCCGCCTTTATGAACGCGTGCTTCACATAGCTCTTTTTCAGTTCAAGCTCGTGTCCATAGGATATGTTTCTATAAACGCAACCGCCGCAGGACCGGGGCGCACGACAAAAACCGTCCTCACGGAAATCGGAAGGTATTATTATCTCTTCGAGACGTGCCACAAGGTAGGTTTTGCAGATTTTGATTATCTTTGCCCGAACCGTGTCGCCCGTGACCGCGCCCGTGACGAATACGACCCGCCCGTCCTCCGTGTGACCGACGCCCGCGCCGAGGTTGTTCATTTCACCGATGCAAAGCTCGATGATGTCGTTCTTTTTTATTTCCATTTTCAGTACACTTTCAGCTCGTTTGAAATGATTTTTTCGGTCATGATGCTTTCGTCCGCGCGTGCGATGAGCGTGCGGATAAACCCGCATACGGGGTCTTCGGTGAAGAAATGTCCCGCTTCGATAAGCGTCATGCCCGTTTCGCGCGCTTCGACCATTATGTTGTAGTTGAACTGACCGCTGACAAATGTGTCCGCGCCCGCCTCTCTTGCAGCCGCGACAAAATCTTTTCCGTCGCCGCCGAGAACGGCAAGCCGTGAGACACTCTCGCCGCACTGCGCGCAGTTTATAAAAGGCGCACCGAGCTTTTCCCGTAGCGCAAGGCAAAAGTCTTCGACGCTCTTGCTCTCAATGTCGCCGATTCTGCCGATTTCGTCGCCCGCAGGGCCGAAAGGCTTTGCGTTCTTCATGCCGAGAATTTCGGCGAGAACGTCGTTTACACCGCCGCACAGCGCGTCAAGCCGCGTGTGAAACGAAAAAGCGGAAATGCCGTTTTTTATAAGTTTTATCAGCTTGCGCGATGTGTTAAGCGTCGGGTCAATTCCGCCGAGCTTGTAAAAGACCATCGGGTGGTGCGATACTATCACGTCAAAGCCGTCCACAATGGCGTAGTCCGCGACTCTCTCGGTGATGTCGAGCGCAATAAGAACCTTTTTTACCTCTCGCGCAGGATCGGGACAGCACATAATGCCGTCGTTGTCCCAGTCCTCGGAGAGTGAGGACGGAATTTCTCCTTCAAGGAAATCGTAAAGCGTGCGTGCATTCATTTTATTTGAAGTTCCTCTTTCATTTTTTTGATTTCGGACAGTATTCTTTCTTCCTCCGATGTGTCGTGTCCCGCGCCGGCCTTGCCGCGAAGCCTTGTTTCGTATGCTGTTTCTGTTTTGTGTACAAGCCGTGAAAAAATAGGATTTTCGGCGTTTTCCGTAATGTTTTTTTCACCGAAGATACGTTCCGTGTCCGAAAGAACCTTTGATACACCCGAATATTCGGCGCAGATCGTCACATATATTTTTCCCGTGTCCTCCGATAGTGTCTCGCCCTTTATTTCAAAACCGTTTTCGGCGAGAAATTCACGGAGGATGTCTGAGCAGGTCATAGGTTGCAGAATAAGCCGTATGTTCTCGTTCTTTACATACGGCGCTTTTTCGATAATGCCCGCAATAAGCTCGCCGCCCATGCCGAATATCACAATATCCGACGGCGAGTAATCCTGAACGCATGAAAGTCCGTCGCTTCTGATGACGGTTATTTTGTCGCTCATGCCGTAAGAAGCGACGTTTGCACGCGCGCGTTCCGTCGGACACTCGTTTATGTCAGAGGCAACGGCGGACGACGAAATGCCCGCGGCGACGGAGTAAATAGGCAGATAGGCGTGATCCGTTCCGACGTCGTACATAACCGCGTCTTTTCTGAGGTAAGCGACTGCCGTTTGCAGTCTTGAATCGAGTTTTGGCAGATTTATCATAGTGTATCCGAACAGATAACCCACGCAGGTAATTCCTTCGTGGGCTATTGTTTTCCTTAATTATTTGTTTTCAAGAAATTTGTTGATCTTGTCGACAAGCGCGTCTGCGTCAGTTCCGTGAACGGCGCAAGCGTCTTCGATTGATTCGCCTCTTGAAGCGGGGCAGCCGAGACAGTGCATTCCGATCTCGAAAAAGAACTGCGCGGTATCGGGAGCTTCGTCAAGAATGTCGCCGATAACGGATTTTTTAGTAACAACCATTTTGAACCTCCGTTTTGCCGCAAAAGCGGCAAGTAATAAAATATGCGGCGCGATCACCGCCGCATTTATTATACCATATAAAAAAACGGAAGTCAATAATACGCGGATATTTTTTGTATATACGCGCTATCTGTTTTTTGATATTATGTCAAAGAGTGCCGCACCGAGAATAAGGAGAGTGAGCGCTGCGAGTATGTAAGAAAACATATCGGGATAAGTCGTGATGACGCGAATGGGATCATTTTCAAGCTCTCCGTGCATTTTAAGTGACAGAGCTGTGAGCGCGGCGGCAATAATCGGAAGCCCGACTTTAAGTATTGCGAGCGCCTCTTTGCTTATGCCCGAAAGGGCGCGAATAATGTCGAACCGTCTTTTTTGTCTGTTTTTTTGCATTATTTGCCTCTCTTTCGTATGTAGCGGTATAATTTGGGTTTTTAGCGGGTTTTTATTAAAAAAATGAATTTTAATTTTATAAATATATATAAATTATATAATATACAAGGAAAAATGTCAACTAAAAATATTATCATTAAGCGCATAAAATTTGCACATAAACATATTTTTTACAATTAAAAATAAAAAAATCAGAAACACACCTCCGTTTTGATGATAAAAATGTAAAATATCGGCGTAAATTTTATATTTACCAAAATATGGAAACTAAACATGCTGAAAATGCCGTATTTGACAACAAATAAGAAAACGTAAGTGGTATAATATAGGCAAGACTAATAAAGTAGTGGTTTAATCGGTTTGCGGCTTATTAGTTTTACCGCGAAACCGAATGAATAATCCGATACATATGTATTGGAAGATTGGGGATTTATCATTTTGAAAAAGCAGTGTAATGAACAGGGAAATGAGGAAAGCGAAATACGATACCGTGAAATTGACGGTAAAACGGTAAGATACGGGTTTGTCGGCAGAAGTGACGAAAATGAAAATTTCGGCATTTCGATCGAGTGCGACGGCATTAGAAAGGCGTACGAGATAGGTAGCGACTTTTCGTGCGCGGCAAGACTTTACGATATGATGACCCGTGGGCTTGTTACGCACATAACGGCTGCGTACATTATTGACGACTACTTTTTCGATAAATAAATTCCGTAAATAATACGGAATACTCTTTACAATTCGGCACTTTTAATGTATAATATATGTGGAAAGGCGGGAATTTTTACCGTTTTAACATATTCCGAGGAGAGAAACATATGAGATGCCCTTATTGCGGTTATATTGACAGCAAGGTAATAGATTCAAGACCGATAAACGAAAATAAAAGTATAAGACGTAGACGCGAGTGCCCCGAATGCGGCAAGCGTTTCACAACATTCGAAGTTATCGAGTCGGTACAGATAGTGGTGATAAAGAAGGACGGCAGCAGGGAAATATTCGATAAAAACAAGCTGCTTTCGGGACTTCTCAAAGCCTGTCAGAAGCGTCCCGTAAATGCGGGAGATATTGCGAACGAGATCGAAACCGAGCTTCAGAATTCTCTTAAACAGGAAATTACGTCGGTTGAGATCGGCGAAATGGCAATGCGTAAACTGAAAGCGCTCGATCACGTTGCGTATGTTCGTTTTGCCTCTGTTTACCGTGAGTTCAAGGATCTTGACACATTTATGAAAGAGCTTAAAGAGCTTAAAGAATCACAGAACTGACGAATTTTGAGTCGGATTTCACCGAAACGTCCGAGCTGTTGCGCGCTTCAAAATTCTTGCATAGTAAACAAAAGCGTCGCGGAAAAACCGCGGCGCTTTTGTTTTTTATTCAAATTGCTTCATATAAGTGACGAATTTTGCAAACGCTGCCTCGTGCTCCGAGAGTTCGGGGTGCCATTTCTTTTCGTGCTCAAACGAAATATAACCGTCGTATCCGTCTCTTTTAAGCAGTCCGACTATCTTCGGAAGCGGAATTTCACCCTCTCCGATGTCGGTCAGCCGGTTTTCGTGGTTCGGCAGGCGGAAATGGTCCTTAAAATGAATGTGGCAAATATACGGTTTTATGTATTCGTAGAAAGGCTCAAAATCATCGCCGTAGTATCTGTCGCTGTGCGCAACGTCCCATATAAGTCCGAAGTTCGGATTTGTACCTATTCTCTCAATGATCGGACGTATGTTTTCGACAGTGCAGATGTTTCCGTGCGTTTCGAGGAGAACCTTTATCCCTGTCCCGCAGGCGTAGGCGCAAAGCTCGCCGATGCTGCCCGATATAAGCTCCGCCGTTTTTTCGCGCGCCTTTTCGTCACCCTCGGGAAGGGCGTTGCCGAAAACGCGTATGTACGGTATTCCGAATCTGCGGCAGATTTCGATTGCTGCTTTGCCCTCGTCAATGCCTTTTTTCGCGTTTTCGGGCGTGTCAAACGAGGCACCCGTGTCAAGGCAGATTATAAAAACTCCGTTCGTTTCGAACAGCTTTTTTGTGTCTTTTTCGTTTTCGGGAAAGAAGCACGGGATCTTGCCGTTGTCCATTATTCCGTCTATGCCGCGTACTTCTATCGCTCCTATGCCGATCTCTTTATATTCGGAAACTATCTTTTCAAGCCCCAGATCGGTGCAGCCGAGCGTTGATATTGCGAGTTTCATAAAATATCCCCTTAAAGTTTTCGTAGCTTTTCGAGTAATTCCAAAAAATATGGCGGGAAAGGTGCTTCAAAGTGCATAAGCGCGCGCGACCTTGGGTGAATGAATTCAAGCTCGCCCGCGTGCAGGCATTGCCCCGATAAGAGTGCCTTGTTGCAGACCTCAAACTTCGTTTTTCCGCCGCCGTAAACGGTGTCGCCCATAAGCGGGTGACCGATGTAGCTCATATGAACTCTTATCTGGTGCGTTCTGCCCGTTTCGAGGCGGCATTTTATATATGTGAAGCCACTGAAATGTTCGAGTACGGTGTAGTGCGTTATCGCCTCTTTTGCGTTTTTCCCGCTTTTTATCACAGCCATCTTTTTTCTGTCTGTCGGGTGACGCCCTATCGGAGCGTTTACGGTGCCCGTTTCGCTTCCGAAATTGCCGACGGAGATAGCGTAGTAAACGCGGCTTATCGTGTGCGTTTTTAACTGCTCCGAGAGTGCAAGGTGCGTTTCGTCGTTCTTTGCGACGACGAGAAGCCCGCTCGTGTCCTTATCTATTCGGTGAACTATACCGGGTCTTATGACGCCGCCGACGCCCGAAAGCGTGCTTCCGCAGTGGTATAGCAGGGCATTTACAAGTGTTCCGCTTGTGTTTCCCGGCGCGGGGTGAACCACAGTCCCTTTCGGCTTGTTTATGACTATAAGATCGTCGTCTTCATAGATTATATCGAGCGGAATGTCTTCGGGAACGGCTTCGGACGGTTCGGGATCGGGAATTTCAATCTCAAACGACTGCCCGACAGAGACTCTCAGACTTTTCGTTACGCTTTTTCCGTCAATATGAACGTTTTTGCTTTCGATAAGCCTTTCCGCTGACGAGCGGGTTATGCCGAGAACTTCGGAAAGCAGTACATCGGTGCGTTTTCCCGCCTGTTCATCGGTTACCGTCAGTGTTTTCTTCATTTTTGCTTTCCTTTTTTTCGTTCTTTGCGTTCTTGTCTTCCTTTTCGGCAAAGAAGAAAATGTAGATGATTACAAGTGCCGCGCCGACGCAGACAAACGAGTCCGCAACATTGAAAACGGCAAAATTTATCAGTCTGAAATCGACGAAATCGACAACATAGCCTTTTGCAATGCGGTCGATCATATTTCCTATGCCTCCGCCGATGATGAATGCAAGTCCCGCCGAGAGAACACGATTTTTCGGCTTGAACCTGAACATATAGAAAACGAGCGCGATTATTGCGAACGTAGAGACCGCGAGGAAGACCCAACGCGAATTTTTAAGAGAGCCGAACGCTGCACCCGTGTTTTCGAGATAGGTGAGATGAAGTACGCTCTTTATGATCGGAACGGTGTCGACGGGCATAAGATACTTCACCGCGAGAATCTTTGTTACCTGATCGAGAACGACGGCAAGAAGCGCAAGAGATATCCAGTAGAACATATTCCTCCAAGTAAAAATGCGAGACTCCGCGATACAAGTATCGGAAGTCTCGCATCGGTTTTTATGATGCTTTGATCAAAGCGATTTAATTATGTCGTGGCAGCGGCGGCAGATGTGACTGCCGTCCTCTTCCGTGCAGTCTGTCGAGAATGACCAACACCTGTCGCATTTAACGCCGTCGGCGGGCTCAACCTTTACGCCTATGCCCGAATCTGTCTCGGTGAACGCGTCGGCAGGCGCATCTGCGTTTTCGATTACGACACCCGAAACGATGAATACCGTTTTCAGTTCACTCTCAAAATCGCGGAGCGTTGCATAAATATCGTCGTTCTTTGCGTAAATTGTTATCTTTGCGTCGAGAGATTTGCCTATGAGCTTGTCCGCTCTTGCCTTTTCGAGTGCTTTCATTACGTCGTCTCTGAAATCAAAGAGCTTGTTCCAGTGAGCTTCGATATTCTCAAACTCATATTCTTTTTCGTAAACGGGCATGAGGTTGAAGAATACGCTTTCGGTGTTTTCGGACGATGTGTGAGGCATTGCTTTCCAGATTTCCTCGGCTGTGAACGAGAGCATCGGTGCGATAAGTCTTGTGAGCGAATCGAGGACGATGAACATTGCCGTCTGAGCGGCACGGCGCGCGGGAGAATCTTTCTTTTCGACGTAAACGCGATCCTTTGTGATGTCAATGTAGAGTTTCGAGAGCGTTATCGTGCAGAATTTGTTTATTTCGTGATAAACAACGTGGAATTCAAAGTTTTCGTAAGCCTTGCGGCAGGTTTCGACGAGCGCGTTGAGTTCGGAAAGAACCCACTTGTCTATTTCGAAGAGCTTGTCGGTGCCGACCATATCCTTGTTCGGGTCGAAATCGTTTGCGGGGTCACCGAGGTTAGCCATAATAATTCTTGCCGTGTTGCGTATCTTTCTGTAAGCCTCGGAGAGCTGCTTGAAGATCGCGTCGGAAACGCGAACGTCAACTCTGTAATCGCTTGATGCGACCCAGAGACGAACGATGTCCGCACCGAACTTTTCGACCATTTCGTCGGGTGCGATTGTGTTGCCGAGAGACTTGTGCATCTGTCTGCCCTCGCCGTCAACGACCCATCCGTGCGTGAGAACGGTCTTGTAAGGAGCTTTTCCCGTCTTTCCTGCGCCGACAGCGGTGAGAAGAGAAGACTGGAACCAGCCTCTGTACTGGTCCGCGCCTTCGAGGTACATATCGACAGGCTCAGGGAGCCCCGCGCCTTCAAGAACGGCAAAGTGAGACGAACCCGAATCAAACCAACCGTCGAGCGTGTCGGTTTCCTTTGTAAAGTGCGTTCCGCCGCAGTGCGGGCACTTAAAGGAGGCGGGAAGAATTTCGCTTGTTTCTTTCAGATACCATGCGTTTGAGCCTTCCGCACCGAACATATCGGAAACGGCGTTTATAGATTCGTCGGTAACTACGGGCTTGCCGCAGTCATCGCAGTAGAATACGGGAATGGGCAGACCCCAGTGACGCTGTCTTGAAATACACCAGTCGGCTCTTTCCTTGACCATCGAGATAATTCTGTCCTCGCCCCATGAGGGAAGCCAAGTGACGTCTTTGCAGGCGTTTACGGCGGCGTCCTTGAACGCTTCGACCGAGCAGAACCACTGCGGTGTCGCGCGGAAGATGATCGGGTGCTTGCATCTCCAACAGTGCGGGTATTGATGCATTATTTCTTCGGATGCGAAGAGAGCGCCGCTTTCTTTCATGTCGGCGAGAATAGCCTCGTTCGAATCCTCGTAGTACATTCCCGCGAATTTGCCCGCGTCGGCTGTCTGATAGCCTCTGTCGTCAACGGGAACGATAATATCCATCTTGTATCTGCGGCAGGTGATGTAGTCGTCCGCACCGAAACCCGGAGCGGTGTGAACACAGCCCGTACCGCTGTCCATAGTGACGTAATCGGCATTTACGATAACGCTTTCGCGGTCGATGAACGGGTGAGAAGCTTTCATAAATTCGAAATCTCTGCCTTTCATCGTCTTTACGATTTCGTAGTTATCAATGCCGCCCACCTTCATTGTTTTTGAAGCAAGAGCCTCGGCGGTGATGTAGTAATTTCCGTCGGAAGCCTTTATAAGCGCATACTGCTCGTCGGGGTGAAGAGCTATTGCAAGGTTTCCGGGAAGCGTCCATGTTGTCGTTGTCCAGATTATGAAGTACGTCTTTGAAAGATCACAGGCATCGTCGAGCTTGCCGAGGTCGTCCTTGACCTTGAATTTAACGTAGATCGAGGTGCATTTTATATCCTTGTATTCGATTTCGGCTTCTGCCAGTGCCGTTTCGTCGTGCGGACACCAGTAAACGGGTTTAAGACCCTTGTAGATGTAGCCTTTTTTGTACATTTCGCCGAAGACCTTGACTTCTCTCGCTTCAAACGACGGGTTCATCGTAAGGTACGGATTTTCCCAGTCGCCGGTAACGCCGAGACGAATGAACTGGTTGCGCTGTACGTTTACGAAATTCTGCGCAAATTCGTGGCAGGCGTTCCTGAATTCGGGAATCGACATCTTCTTGCGGTCGAGCTTGTTCTTCTTTATGATAGCGCTTTCGATAGGCATACCGTGGTTGTCCCAGCCGGGAATGTAGGGGACGTGGTAGCCCATCATGTGCTTCGACTTGTTGATAAAGTCCTTTAAGATTTTATTCATAGCCGTTCCCATGTGGATCTTGTTGTTCGAGAAAGGAGGTCCGTCATGGAGAACGTAAAGCGGTCTGTCTTTGCTGTTTTCGAGCATCTTGTGATAGAGGTCGATGCTGTCCCAGTATTTGAGTGTGTCGGGTTCTCTCTGCGGCAGATTTGCTCTCATCGAGAATGAGGTCGAGGGCAGATTAAGTGTGTTTGTGTAGTCCTTTGGCATAAGAAAAGGTCTCCTTGTTTTTATATATGCGGTGTTGATTTTTTTTCGATTACCTTTGAATTTATCCGTTCTACGGACGCTTTTATATCATCAAACTGCGACGTTTTTTTCGCCGTCCCCGATTTTTCCGTTATAACGGGACCTATCGAGGTGAGAATTTCCGTCGCCGTCTTGTTTTTCGAGGTCTGTTCTTCTTTTTTCGGCTCTTCCGACTTTTTTTCGGGCGAAGCCGCCTGTTTTACCGCTTCCCACGCGGTGCTTTCGGGTTTTACCGTTTTTTCTTCCGATACTGCGTCAGATTTTACCGTTTTTTCTTCCGATACTGCGTCGGATTTTACCGTTTTTTCAGACGCAGCGTCGGGAATCGTTATCATATCATCGACCGACGGCGGCAGGGAAACGCTCATTGCGCCCGCAAGCAAGCTGTCGGGTACGTCGGGAATGTCCGTTTCAGCTGAAAAATTAGAAACTCTGTCAAGCATTTTGCCAAGCTCCGCGCAGATTTTCGTCTGAAAATCGGAGTAGCAGTCCGATAGATCGTCGATAAGTTTTTTTCTGTATGTAATTTCTTTTCCGAGATCGGCGAGTGCCTTTTCGGATTTTCTTTCGGCATCGCGGATTATCGTGTCGGCTTTTAATTCCACGCGTTCGGTAATTTCTGCGGCGGAGCGTTTTGCGTTGCCGACGAGATCTCTCGCCTCGCCGAACTTTGTTCTGTATTCGTTGTAAACGCTCTCAATTTTCGAAAGGTTCGCGGACATTTCGGATATTTTTCCGAGAAGCTCTGCTTTTTCCTTTTCAAGTCCCGCAATTTTTTCTTCAAGCCCTGTTTTTTCGTCTATAAGATCGTTGTTTGCAACCTCAAATTCGCGGTTTGCGCTTTCGAGGTCGTCGCAGTAGCGGAGCAGGGCATCTACGGCGCCGTCAACCTCTTCGGGATTGTACCCGCGCATACATTTGTTGAAATTTCTGTCGAATGTTTCCGAGACGCTCATAATACACCTCCGCTTGTCCGAAAATTCATATATACTTGCCCGCTTCAAGGCGCAGGCGACCTTTTTTTGTTTCGTCCGTTATGTTTTTTATGACGAATTTTCCGAATCCGCGAACGGAGACTGTGTCTCCTGCCGATACGGCAGCGTCCGTCTTCTGGCAAACGGAATAATTGAGTTCCGCAAGTCCGCCCAGAATCAGTTCCTTTGCGTTGCCGCGGCTTTTGCGGCAAAGAGAGGCTACTACGCAGTCGAATCTGTCCGACGCTACCGTGTCGTTTATCGCGGATAATTTTCTCTCAAACGAAAAGACAAATTCGGAGCCCATAATTTCGACTTTGACCTTGTCGGAACCTACTTTTTCGAGCGAATCCTTAACCAGTGACGCAACGTGCGGCGTGGCAAAAACCACGGCTGTGCTGTCGCCTGTTACGCAGACGTCACCGAATGCGCTGCGCTCTGTTCCGAGGTTCAGAAGCGCGCCGAGATAGTCTCTGTGAGACAGTTTTTTATAGCCGCTGCCCGTTATTCGGACTGTTTTTATTTCCTCCGCGAGGGTGTCCGATATGAGCTCTTTTATTTTTGCCGTGTCCGAAAAATTGTCCGTCATAGCTTCGAGATATTCGGGCAGAAAAAATACGATTTCTCTTTCCGCACCGTCGTATCCGCCGAAGAAAAAGGCGTTTGGCGTTTTCCGCTTCTTTGCAAACAAGACCTCCGCGGGCGAAAGGAACGACGAGTGCGTCACATATCCGCGCTCCGCCTCGCGCATAAGGTCGGAAAGCCTTGCCGAAAGCAGTTCACATTCAAATTCCGCCATAAACCGAAAGCAGAGTCGATACTGCAAAGAGAATAAGATAGGTGACGAAGAATGAAACATCTATCGGCAGCGAGCTTATCCTGTCCGATTTTTCGAGCAGAAGCCTCACGGGGTAGATGAACGGTTCTGTTACCGAATATACGAACGATACGATGATATTGTCATCGTCGAGCGGAAACCATGAGAGCAGAGCCCGTATTATCATGGCAAATTGCAACGCCTCTATAAAATAGAAGACTGCGTGCGATATTACATAAGTTACTGCACCCAAAAGTTCCTCCTTAAAAAAGCGACGCGGCAGACGACAAAGCGGTCATACTGCCGCAACTCTTGTTATACGACAATTTGCACCCCATAAAATGCGGCGCAAATTATATGCCGCAACTCTTGTTATACGACAATTTGCACCCCATAAAATGCGGCGCAAATTATACATATATTACGGTATCAAAAACTCCGTGCGGGACATAATCAACCGTTTTCGTTTTATCAGAAATTATAACCGTTTGTGTTCTGCGCGGGCTGCTGAGCGCTTTGCGCCTGCTTTGCGGCAGAATCCTTGTCATTCGAGATTTCGACGTTTGCGGGCGTGATAACGTACGCGTTGTTGGCAACCTTCTTTATTGCGCCGCCGATTGAGTAGGCTACGCCGAAGAGGAAGTCGATAAGTCTTCTCGATGTATCCTTGTCTGCGTCTTCGAGATTAAGTACGACTGTGCGCTTGCTCAGAAGATGCTCCGCAATATCGGGACCTTCCTTGAACTCTGTCGGCTTTACGACTTTAAGCTCGATAGCACTTCCGTTAAGCGACATTCCGCCGAGACCTGCGGGAGCAGGCGAGGGAGCTGTGGGCGGGTTGTAGAAGTTCTGTGCGGGTTCCTGCTGAGGAGCGTGCTGAGGCTCTTCCTGCGGAGGAACATCGTCGTAGCCGCCTTCGAAGCTGTCGTAGTAATCGTCGTAGTTGTCGGAGTAGTCGTTGTTGTTCATTGATTTCTTGAATTTATCCATTATTCCCATAATGTTTTCCTCCAAAATTTTATATACAAATTATTTTTCAAAAAAACTCCTGCCTATGCGAACGCAGGTCGAACCGCAGAGGATAGCTTCCTCAAAACTGCCGCTCATTCCCATTGATACAATAGGCTCTCTATTATTATGAACGATTTTTCTCCAAATGTCAAGAAAAAGTTTATAAGTTTTATCAAAATATTGAAAATATTCTGCTTTTTCTTCACATTTGGGTGCCATGGTCATAAATCCGCATAAATTTATAGATGAAAAATTCATAATTTCACGGCAAAAGCTCTCCGTCTCCTCAGGCGGAATTCCGCCCTTGTTTTCCTCTCTGCCGCAGTTTATTTCGACAAGAACGTCCATTGTCTTTCCGTGTTTTTTCGCCTGACGGTCGATCTCCTCGGCGAGCTTTACGCTGTCGAGCGAGTGTATTAGCGTCACCTTGTCGATAATGTACTTTACCTTGTTGGTTTGAAGTGAGCCGATGAAATGGACGTTCACGTTTTTTCTCTTTATTGTGTTGCCTATCTCCTCGTAGTGTTCGAGAAGCTGCTGTACTCTGTTTTCGCCTATGTCTGTAATGCCGGTTTTTTCGATAAGGTGCTTTATTTCGCCCGCCGTCGCGTATTTGACCGCGGCGAGAATTTTAACGTCCTGACCGTAGTGCGAGCGCTTTTTTGCGTCCTCCGCGCGTTTTTTTATGTTTTCGAAATTTCTGTCTATGTAGCTGTAATCGTAATTGCAATCGCAATCGTAATCACAGTCGTTTTCTTTTTTGGGTACGTCGCCTGTCATTTTTTTGATGTCTCCGTTCAATAGAATACCATTCCGTCCGACAGATCCTTGCCGGATATGATTATTTTGTCGTGAAGTGACAGATACGGGTATGTAATTTCCGTTTCTGTCTCTGCCGTTTCTTCCGCGTTCGTTTCGGAACTTTCCGTTTCGCGCGTCGGTTCCGTCATATTCACAATGTAGTAGCCGTTTGTCTCGCCGAGTATTTCGGCTCTCTTGAAGATGACTTTGCCGCCGTAGAGCGTGTAAACGCCGTATGTGCCGTCCTTTACGCGGACGGCAGTGCTCGGTATCCTGTATCCCGTCACCTCGGACGTGATTATTTCAACCGATTGCATACGTCTGTAACCGAAATCGTCGGGCATTTCTCCGCTTGAAAATACTACCGCGGCGGCGTCGCCTGTAACATCGGTCAGAATTTTTTCGGCGTGAAGCGTCAGCTTCATGTCGTAGTTGTAAGGGAAGACCGCCTCGTAGTCGCGTCCCGCTTTTATACTGCCCGCCTCGGACTTTTTCATCGGAACGACTATATACCATTTGTAGTCGAGGACGATTCTGCCTATCGGCGCGTGACCGCCGAAGTCCTCGGGGACACTTTCGGTGAGAGAAAGGAACGATGAGAGCGTGAGGGTATTTATCTTGTCCGACGAGAAGATTTTTTCGTACCCGTCCGTGCCGATGTAGAAGTACCCGCTCTTTTCCGCAAAAACAGTCTCGCTTCTTCCGCTCAGCTTTGAAACAAGCGATGTTTTTCTTGCTTCAAGCGAGGCTTCGAGCGATGAAAAACTTCCGACCTCTCCCGTTATCAGCTGCCTTTTGTTCATCTGAATGAGAAGTCCCGACGAGGAGCGCATTGCGTGGCTGTATTTTCCCTCCGCAAGGCTTTCGAGGATTGCTCGGTAATAGGTATTTATCTTTTTGTCCGTCGCCGCCGTGTCCGAGACCGAAACATTCTGCCCGAGCGAGCTTTCTTTCAGAATGTTCAGCTTTTCCTCAATGGTGTCAAGTTCGGTTCTTATTCCGTACCCCGATGCGTCCGAATAGCTTTCGGCAACGGGACTGTCAACGCCCACTTTTTCGCCGTCCGAGACGAGATAATTGACCGCGTCCGATGCCGAATAAGACGAAAAAACATATTCCTCGTTTCGGAAAATATATCCGTCTCCCGTGATGACCGTCCTCTCGGAGGAGGGCTCGGCATACATTGTCGTGATGTCGGTTGTGAAGCCGTCAGCGAGGTGATACCAGATGTAAAGAATGAGAGCTATCGCGGCGACAGCCGAAGCAAAATATATTGCAACGCGTTTCAGATATTTTGTATCCATTTTGACGCCTTTCTCACATTTTATTCAGTATATCACAAAATCCGAAAGAATTGAACAGTTTCACCGCATTATTAACAATCTCTTCAAATGTTTTTGTTTGATGTCCGTCGTCAATGGTGATAAAATCGACGTTTTCGCGGCGTCCGAACCATGTTTCCTGCCTTTTTGCGTATCTGCGCGAGGCGAGCTTGATCTCGTCGAGCGCCTCCTCCTCGGTGATCTCGCCTTTTATGCAGGCAATCATTTCTTTGTAGCCTATCGCCTGAGCCGCCGTGGAGTTTTCGGGTAGCATACCGCGCGCATAAAGATCTCTGACTTCGTTTTCCAGACCTTTTTTCATCATTTCCTCGGCGCGCCTGTCTATGCGCCCGTAAAGAAGCTCCCTGTTTTCGGCTTTAAGGCATATTATAAGCGGGTCGTATTCGCATTCCTTTTCGCGCGAAAGCCTGTCAAGTTCCGTTTTTGTCTTTCCGCTGACCCTGAATACTTCGAGTGCGCGGATAACGCGTTTTACGTTGTTCGGGTG
>CAKRPQ010000041.1 GCA_934385225.1 uncultured Eubacteriales bacterium | reverse complement strand
GGTTTTGAGGGTGTATAATAAAAGAAAAATGACAATGAACAGTTGTCGTGAAAAGTGAGGTTCAAATTATGGATAACAAGTCAAAATGGTCTCTCCCGAATTCTGAGAAAGAAAGACTTATCAATGTACTCACGCCTATTCTGCCGATGCTTCGCTCCAAAATTGGGATTTCACAGGACGAAATTTCCAGAATGATCGGTGTTTCAAGACAGACGTACGGTGCTATCGAAAGAGGCGACCGCCGCATGACGTGGAATACATACCTTTCACTCATTCTGTTCTTTGACTACAACATGACGTCTCATAAGGTTCTTTACTCCACCTCGGAGTTCCCGATCGAGATAATAAGCCGTTTCAACGACGGTCGTGTTGTCGAAAAGAACGCTTTCTCCACTTTCTTCGGCGAAAACGCATCCGATATCATGAGATGCTTTGACGAGCAGGCTATGCACGCTCTTGAAACTCTCGTTCTTATCGAATACGCTCGTTGCACAAAGATCGACGGTGAAGCTGTCGTAAAGGCATTCAGAGATGTCAAGTTCAAGTATGTTCAGAAGGAAGAACTTGAAAAACTCCAGAAAGCACTTGCTCTTGTTCGCGCAGGCAAGATTGATTGAGTTTTATTTAATAAAAATTCGCGCCGACGCAGTTCGGTGCGTTTTTTTATTTTTTTGACAAACTTTAAATCGACTATAAATTTTTTATAAAATTTCATATGATTTACTTGACAAAACGGGGCATTCAGATATATAACATAAATATTAGAGAAGCATGACAAGACGAATCTGATAACGCATTTTTTCAGTACGCGACATTATTTCTCGGTTCGACCTTTTCTGTTTTGACTTGCCGACGGAGCAAGTTTTCCTCTTAAATTCCAAATCCGTCAGGAAAAATACAATGATAGACATAATCAGGACAAGAAAAACTTTCGATTTCACGGGAGAGATGCGACTCGCGGGAGATCGGGAGCTTTTTAATTATAAAGCCGAGAAAATCGGTCTTTCGGATCTGTATCTGTTCACGTTCAGACGCGCAGAGGATGACGGTGATGACGACGTCGAAAAACGGACAAAAACAGTCCGTCTTGAAAGGATAACGCCCGAAGATGTGCGGAGAACATTTGCCTTTGTTTCGTGGGACGATCTTGCGAGAACGAGCGAGCTTCGGTTTGATGCGGTGGATATGGGAATTGAGAAAGGTGAGGATTACGAAGAGGCTTTCGGAGCTTACAAAACGGGCAAACGCGAGGGCAAAATCGTAGACTCGTACCCGTCGTTCGGCGGAGCGTACAATCTCATATCAAGCAAAGCCGACAGTGTGGTTCTGAACGTTTTCGAGGACGGCAGATGTACGGAGCAATACGCACTCTGTTTTGAGCCGATAGCGAAAAGAAGAGCCAAAAGAGGTGCTGCGGCGTCAAAGAAAAAGACAACGCGGACGAGGACGAAAAAAACAACTGCCGACGCGAAGAAAAGGGTGGCAAAATGAAAATCGGGGCTACGCAAAAGCGCAGTCCCGTGTTTTAATAATGTAGCCCCGCCGAGCCGTGTAAATGGGAATGTGAAAACCCTGCGTGTGCAAGGCGGCGTCCTCTCCCTTACTTTTACTGCTTCCAACATCCGCCAAATGCACCGAGACAAGTCAATCGGTTCGCAAAGGCGGGAGGCCTGCAATCCATACGGGAAGTTTTTCCGGACTCCTTTTAAGAATTGTGGGTCTCAATTAACCCGTTTATCACAAACTAAGCAGGATACCGTATGGTAAAAAGTCTCGCTCCTTACCGTTCGCTCATATTATACGCTGTTTTCAGGCGTCGTAGTCCACTTCGCCGAAAAATGCGTCGTCAAAAAAATCGGCAACTTTGTCAAATTCTTCATCATCTTCGATAGATGTGAGTATTTCGTCGCCGTTTTCGTCGATTGTGGCGAGAAGAATGTCATATTCTACCGTAGAATCGTCCTTCTTTGCGTCCTTGTCGGTTTCGACGGGCGTTATCGCTCTGTACTGCTTGCCGTCAAATTCGAAAGAAGCGAGAAGCTCAACTTCGAATTCGTTGCCCTCATCGTCTGTAAGAGTATATGTTTCGGGAATGTCGTCTGCCATTTCCTCTATTTTTTTCTTGTTGTTTTCCATTGTTAAAAACACCGTCCTTATCTTTCTGATTATATTGTATTATAAAACCGATATATTGTCAACAGTTTTTTTGTGAATTTTTATGTCAGATGTCGGAGAGAAGATCCGCGGGGAAGTCAAGTACGGCAGACAGAATGTAATTGCTGACGAACATTCCCTTTGTCGTGAAGGCGTAGTGGCCGTTTTTCTTTGTCACAAAGCCGTCTTTGACGTATTCGTTCAGGTATCTTCCGAACTTTTCGACAAAGTCTACACCAAAGAGACGTCCGAACACTGCGGGATCGACGCCGTCTTCAAGCCTCATACGGAGCATGACGTATTCGTTCATACTTTCGTTTTTTTCTATAAATCTGCTCTCGTCAACGACCTTTATTCCCGCTTCGAGGATTTCAAGACCGTCTATGTAGTTTGTCGCGTTTCTTATCATAGAATACCGCTCGCCGCCGAAGTAAGAGTGTGCCGCCGCACCGATGCCGATGTACTCCTCGCAGTTCCAGTATTTCATGTTGTGTTTCGAAACTCTGCCGTCCTTTGCAAAGTTGCTCATCTCGTACCTCTCGTAGCCTCTTGCGGCGAGGTAATCGACGGCACCCGAATACATTTCATACTGCTCGTCGTCGTCGGGAAGCGTGAGACGTCCCTCTTCGCGCATTTTGTAGAACGGCGTCCCTTCTTCGACTTTAAGGCAGTAGAGCGATATATGTTCCGGCGAAAGTCCTGTCACGTATTCGAGCGTTTTTACAAACGATGCCTGCGTCTGGTTCGGGATTCCGTACATAACGTCAACGCTTATGTTGTCAAATCCCGCCTCGCGCGCCGCTCTGAAAGCGTCGTCGAAATCGCGCATTGTGTGTATTCGTCCGAGCACTTTGAGTTCGCTGTCGTGCGCACTTTGAAGTCCAATGCTCAGACGGTTGACGCCGAGCTTTTTTATTGCCCGCAGCTTTTTTTCGTCGACAGTTCCGGGGTTTGCCTCAATCGTGATCTCCGCGTTTTTATCGACCCTGAAATTGTGCCTTACCGAGTCGAGAAGCCTTGCGAGCTGTTTTGCGGACAAAAGCGACGGAGTTCCTCCGCCGATATAGACGGTATCCACCTCGTGGTCGCGGCAGTTTTCCGAAATATCCTCCATTTGGAGCATCATAGCGGAAATATAGCTGTCCTTCATATCCTCGTCGTTTGTCTGAAACGAGTAAAAATCGCAATATTTGCATTTGCTCGCGCAGAACGGAATGTGAAGATAAAGTCCGAGCGGCAGTTTTTCGTTTTTCATAGCGATCCGCCTCCTTTTTGCGTGTGATAGATCGGTTGTCAGTTTTCGTCGTCAAGTTTAAGCACAGCCATAAACGCCTCGGGCGATACCTGAACCGAACCGAGCCTGCGCATCTTTTTCTTGCCCTCTTTCTGTTTTTCGAGCAGCTTTTTCTTTCTCGTTATATCGCCGCCGTAGCATTTTGCAAGCACGTCCTTGCGCAGAGCCTTTACGGTCTCGCGCGCGATTATTCTTGAACCTATTGCCGCCTGTATCGGAATTTCGAAAAGCTGGCGCGGAATATTGTCCTTCAATTTTTCGGCTATTTTTCTCGCCCTCGCATACGCTTTGTCCTCGTGAACGATGAACGAAAGCGCGTCGACTATCTCGCCGTTAAGGAGAATATCGAGTTTTACGAGCTTGCTCGGTTCATACCCCGACATCTCGTAGTCAAGTGACGCGTAGCCCTTGGAGCGGCTTTTCAGCGCGTCGAAAAAGTCGTATATTATTTCGTTCAGAGGCAGGTCGTAGTGAAGCTCCACTCTTTCGGCTTCAATGTACTTCATATCGTGGAAAACACCGCGCCTGTCCTGACACAGATCCATAAGACCGCCGACAAATTCCGTCGGAGTTATGATGTTTGCCTTTACCATAGGCTCGTAAGCGGTTTCAATCTCGTCGGGACTTGGGTAGTTTGACGGGTTGTCTATGCGCACCGTCTCGCCGTTTCTCTTTTTCACCTTGTAGATAACGCTCGGAGCTGTTGTGATAAGGTCAAGATTGAACTCTCTTTCAAGCCTTTCCTCTATTATTTCCATGTGGAGAAGCCCGAGAAATCCGCATCTGAATCCGAAGCCGAGCGCGACGGAGGTTTCGGGTTCAAATACGAGCGATGCGTCGTTGAGACGCAGCTTTTCGAGTGCGTCGCGAAGGTCACCGTATCTTGCGCCGTCCTCCGGATAAATTCCCGAATAAACCATCGGAAGAACGGTCTTGAAGCCCTCGCACGGCACTTCTGCGGGTCTGTCCGCGTGCGTTACCGTGTCGCCTACGCGCGTGTCGCCGATGAATTTTATGCTTGCGGTGATGTATCCGACCATTCCCGCGGAAAGCTCGTCGCATTTTTTAAGTCCGAAAGGCTCCATAGTTCCGACTTCTACAACGTCAAATTCCGCGCCCGTACTCATAAGTTTTATTCTTTCGCCCGCGTGCAATCTGCCGTCCATAACGCGGACGTAAACGACAACGCCGAGGTAGCTGTCATAATACGAGTCGAAAATAAGGCATTTGAGCGGCGCTTCCTCGTCGCCTGTCGGTGCGGGAATGTCGGAAATTATCTTGTCCATCACGTCGCCTATGTTGAGTCCCGTTTTTGCCGAGACCGCGGGGCAGTCCTCCGCGGGAATGCCGATAACGTCCTCTATCTCGCCTCTGACCTTTTCGACGTCCGCCGACGGAAGGTCTATTTTGTTTATGACGGGGACTATTTCAAGGTTCGCGTCAACGGCAAGGTATGCGTTTGCCAGCGTCTGCGCCTCTATTCCCTGCGTTGCGTCAACGACGAGAAGCGCGCCGTCACAGGCGTTTAGCGAACGGGATACTTCGTAGTTGAAGTCAACGTGACCGGGCGTGTCGATAAGGTTGAGAACGTATTTTTCGCCGCTCGGCGCCGTGTAGTCGAGCTTTACGGCGCGTGATTTTATCGTTATTCCGCGCTCGCGTTCAAGGTCCATATTGTCGAGGACCTGATCCTCCATTTCGCGCTTTTCGACCGCGTTCGTATATTCGAGTATTCTGTCGGCAAGGGTCGATTTGCCGTGATCTATATGTGCAATTATTGAGAAATTGCGGATATGTTTCTGCTTTTCGCTCTGCATTTTATTCTCCCGAAATCGTAGTCATATATTATTATATTACATTTTTGGCTTCATTACAAGAGTTTTTTCAAATATTGCGTTCTTTTCCTGCGCGATCCGTAAAAAAACACAGTAAAAAACGCAAAAAATACCATAGACAAGAGACGCGCGACGGACTATAATTGATATGAAAGCCACGAAATGTAAAAAGGAGTTAAAAAAATGAAAACAGAAAAAATCAGACTCGGAGTGATAGGTCTCGGCGCGCGCGGATCCGGACTGTTACATGACAACATCACAAAGCTTGACGAATACTTCACCGTAAGCGGTCTTTGCGACGTTTACGAAGACAGGGTAGAGGACGCGCGCAAGTTCGTTGCCGAGCGTGACAGCGAGACGTCGCCGCTCTGCACGACGAAATACGAAGAGCTTCTTGCCGATAAAAATACGGAAGCCGTTCTTATCTCCTGCTCATGGGAATATCACGTTCCGATAGCCGTCGCCGCAATGAAGGCGGGCAAGGCTGTCCTTCTCGAAGTCGGCGGCGCGTATTCGGTGGACGATTGCTATGAACTCGTCCGCACATGGGAAGAGACAAAAGTTCCGTTTATGTTTATGGAAAACTGCTGCTACGACAAGCTCGAACTTCTCGCAACCTCTATGGCGAGAAAGGGCGTTTTCGGTGAGATCGTTCACTGTGCAGGCTCTTATTCTCACGACCTCAGAGAAGAGGTGACGCACGGCAAGGAGAACAGGCACTATCGTCTGCGCAATTACCTTAACCGCTGCTGCGAAAATTATCCGACGCATGAGCTGGGACCCATCGCAAAGCTGCTTAATATAAACCGCGGAAACAGAATGGTGTCGCTTGTTTCGGTCGCGTCGAAGTCGGCGGGTATGGAGACATACGTCGAAGAACATAAGGACACAATAAACCCCGAACTTATCGGCAAAAAGTTCAAACAGGGCGACATCGTACATACAATAATCACCTGCGCGGGCGGAGAAACTATTCTACTTAAACTTGATACGAGCCTGCCACGTTTCTATTCGCGCGACTTTACCGTAAGAGGCACAAAAGGCTTATATGAGGGTACGAACAATATGGTCTACCTCGATCAGCCCGAAAATTGGGATCCCGACACGGCAAACTTCTACAAAACGCTCAATAATACGGGTAAAGAATATGAATCAGAGTATCTGCCGAAGGTCTGGAAGGAGATCACCGACGAGCAGATAAAATCGGGTCACGGCGGCATGGATTCGATAGAGTTCGTCGAATTTGCAAAGGCGTACCGCGAGGGCAGAGAAATGCCCATCGACGTTTACGACGCGGCTTCATGGATGGTTGTGACCGCTCTTTCGGAGCAGTCGATAGCGGCGGGCGGCGCACCGATGCCGATTCCCGACTTTACGGGCGGAAAATGGACTGTAAGAGAGCCAAGGGACGTCGTTGAACTGTAATTCGGGGTTGTAAGCACTATAAAAACGTGTTTTTGCGGTCTAAATGTAAACAAAATGAAAATTTCTTTGGTTTTGTCCCAAAAATTGCTTTTAAGAATGTATAATATACTTGTAGTACATTTACGTTCCGATTAAAACAATTATAAAAGCATTCTACGACAAAAACAAAAGGGATAGGCATTTATGAAAATAAACGGCAGACGCGATAAACACGAAGAAAAGAAATCGCAATTTATTGAAATAATACGCGACGGCAAAGAGGTAAAGCATCGACAGAAACTGACAAAAAAAGACCGCCTTTCGTTCCTTGCGGTTCTGATTGTGCCCGTTATTTTTGCGGCGTATGCTGCGATCGCATACGGCGGGACGGCAAAACACCCCGATTCGGTAATAGATATGCGTGAAAATTTCGACAGCTATGCCGAGAGCGGCGGAGTTGTTACCGACGGTGACGCGGAATTTGTCTTTTCAAACAGCACAAGAACTTATAAAACCGTTTTGGAGATGAAAAGAGGCGAGGGCGATCTCGGACTTCTTATGCCGGGTAAGAAAAAAGACGTCAGTAAGATCGTTTGCTTTACAAGCGAAGATTCCGAAAACGTGATGGTAATGCTTAAAAAAGGCGGAAGTATCCAGATCGAAAATGGGTATGAAATCCCGAACCCTGCGGGCGACGCCGAGAATATCGGCGGACTTGATGTGTTCACGCATGAGGAGGACGGCACATTCAGTGCCGAATGGGTTCGCGACGATTTCAAATATACCGTTAAAGCACCGTCGCGCGAGGCTCTCGAAAACATAATCTGCGGTCTGAAATAAAGCCGCGCTGTCCTTTGATTTTCTTGAAAAATATGACCTCCCGCGACTTCAAAACCGCGGGAGGTCATTCGTTTTAGTGTTCTATGTAAAAACAAAAAGCAGGCATAAAACCTGCTTTTTACTTTGGCGGAGAAGGAGAGATTCGAACTCTCGAACCGCTTTTAACGGTTACACGATTTCCAGTCGTGCGCGCTAGACCAACTACGCGACTTCTCCGTCCGCTATACCTGTGACCTATAAATAATACCACACAATCTTCGATTTGTCAATAGGTATTGTAAAAATATTTTGAAAGACTTGCGAAAACGTCGATTATATGGTAATATAATAGTATAATTCCGACAGAAAACGGAGGCGGCAAAATGAATCTGCCCGAAAAATTCAAAGAAAGAATGAAAAAAATACTCGGTACGGAGCGAGACTACGAGGCGTTTGAACGCGTTTTTGAGGCGGACGAGCCTGTGCGTGCGCTTCGCGTGAACACACTGAAAATGAGCGTTCCGATATTCGAGGAGGCGTGCGATTTTGAACATTCCCGTATCGGATTTTGCCGCGAGGGATTTCGATTTGAGTGCGAACATATCGGTACGCACCCGCTTCACGCGTCGGGTGCGATATATATACAGGAACCGGGTGCCATGACGCCCGTTGAATGCGTCAATATAAGAGAGGAAATGGCAGTTCTCGACGTCTGCGCGTCTCCCGGAGGCAAGACCGCGCAGGCGGCGGCAAAGCTCGGCGGCAGCGGTGTTATCGTTACAAACGAGATCGACGCAAAACGCGCGTCCGTGCTTGCACAAAATGTAGAAAGGGCAGGCGTTCGGAACGCGATAGTTATGAATACCGACAGTGCTTCTCTCGGAAAAACATACAAAAAGGCTTTTGACCTTGTGATTGCGGACGTCCCGTGTTCGGGCGAGGGAATGATGCGCAAAAACCCGCTTGCCGTATCGGAATGGAGCCTCTCGAATATCGAAAAATGTGCCGCGCGCCAGCGTGAAATACTTGAAAACGTTTATGACTGCGTCGCATGCGGCGGAACGCTCCTGTATTCGACCTGCACGTTCGCGCCAGAAGAAAACGAGGAGATAATTGCCGCTTTTATCGCGGAACACCCCGATTTTCACCTTGCCGACGTTCCCGAAAGCATAAAAAACGCGACGTCCGACGGTATAATGCTCGGCGGTGACGAAAATCTAAAAAAATGCCGCCGCTTTTACCCGCACATTTCGGGCGGCGAGGGACAGTTCGCGGCGGTTCTTATTCGGGACGGCGAAAGCAGCGGCAAAGACAGAGAAAAAATACCTGTCACATCTTCAAAATCGGGCGAAAAAGATTCCGATGCCGCGATAATACGCGAGTTTCTCCGTGCCGTTCTGACGGAAGAGGGGATCGCCGAGGCGGAAAAAAATCGGCTTGTAAAACACGGCGACAATTACTTCCTTTGCCCCGATTTTCCGCTTCCCGCGTCGGGTATCAAAGTGGCGGGAGTTCCCGTCGGGAACGTGGTAAAGGGCAGGGTAGTTCCGCATCACGGATTTTTCTCCGCATACGGAAAGTTTTTCGGAAGAATAATTGATATAAAGAGCGGAGACGAGCGGATATTCCGTTATCTTCACGGCGAGGAGATCGAAGCGGACACCGAAAACGGCTTTGCGGCGGTTGCTTACTGCGGCGCACCCGTAGGCGGCGCGAAGGTCACGTCGGGACGCGCGAAGAACTATTATCCCAAAGGCTTGCGTACATAAATTTTACAAAAAATGCCTTTTGCTTTTTTCATTCGCGGAGTAATATATATCAGAGAAAATATAAATTAAGGAAGATTATATGACATACGAAGAGATAAAAAAGAACGAAAACATCAGAACGTATATAAGAATGGCTGACGAAACTCTTGCGGAGCTCGGCTACACGGAACACAGCTTTGCGCACGTCACGACGGTTGCCGAAAAGGCGGGGCGTATCCTTGAAATTATGGGGTACGACGCGCGGACGGCGGAGCTTGCCCGCATTGCGGGGTATCTGCACGACATCGGAAACCTTGTGAACCGCGTGGATCACAGTCAGAGCGGCGCGGTCATGGCGTTCAGAATACTTGACAAAATGAATTTTCCCGCGGAGGAGATTGCCGTTATAACGTCGGCGATAGGAAATCACGACGAGGGTACCGGCGTACCCGTAAGCGCGGCCGCCGCGGCACTCATACTTGCCGATAAATCCGACGTCCGCCGCAGCCGCGTTCGGACGGTTGAGATAGGGAAAATGGACATTCACGACAGGGTAAACTATTCCGTCACAAGCTCGGATCTGCGCATAAACGACGAGAGGACCGAGATCGAACTGACGCTTGCCGTCGATACGGAATTCGGCTCTGTTATGGACTACTTTGAGATATTCCTTGACCGAATGATACTCTGCCGAAAGGCAGCCGAAAAGCTCGGACTTCATTTCAGGCTGACAATAAACGGACAGAGACTGCTGTAACACTTTTAAGGCTGATCATTTTCATTCCGATCATGCCTGAAAAGCTAACTTTTGTCTAAAACATAACAAAATATGACTTGATTCCTTTTCTTGACACGATTATAATAATTACAGATATGATTTCGGAGGGGATAATAATGAAAAAGATTTTGTTATGCTTTTTTGTGGCAGTAGCGGCACTTATGATTTGTTTGCCCTGTTCAGCAACGAGTGAAGTTGCAACAAGTGGTGAATACACTGATTCAAACAGCAATTATTACACATGGTCTTATGAAAATGACACGATGCGTATAGGCGGAAACGATACGGCCAATTCGAATTACAGTATTCAGCAACTTGTCTGGCATTCTCAGGACTTTGTGAAATTCAAAGAAAAATACGCGGCTTCTGCAACTAAATTGGTCATAGACGCATCAATTTACAAATGGTCGAACAATATAAAAGTACTTGGCTGTGAGAATGTAGAGACTATTGAGTTTAAAAATTTCAAAAATTCTAACGGAGTGGTACGTTATCAGTCTGCCGACTCACTTTTCGGCGGTTTAGAAAAGCTTAAAGTCGTTAGATTTGGAAACAGCACGTCCGATTATGTTGATTTTACAAACATAGGCTCGATCGGAAATGACGAAAGTCAACTTTCCTCGACATTTAAGGGGTGTACTTCGATCAAAAAAGTACTTCTTGACAGCGAGACGGCTTACGGTTCAAACGAAATAAGAAATAAAATTTATTATATACTTCCGTCTATGTTTGAGGGATGTACTTCGCTCTCTGATGTGAATATTCCGACATGGGTAAACGAGATAAAAAGTCGTGCGTTTGCGGATTGCGTTTCGCTTAAAACACTTTATATTCCCGATACCGTTAAAATAATCGCCGACGATGCTTTTTTGGGGTGTAATATAACGCTCGTCGGCGAAAGCGGTTCTGCTGCCGAAACATATGCCAAATCGCACGACAATGTTGAATTTAAGACAGCGGTCGCGGAAGCGAAAAGTGCTCTTACATTTGATGGGCTTCAGGTCAGAGTAAAAGAATATAACGGTTTGAGGAGTCTCTTTGTTTTTGATACAACTATCGAAAACGTCGGATTTGAACTTGTCGAATACGGCGCAATATTGTCATCAAGGGCGAATGCAGAAGCCTATACGACCGAGATTACCGAGCAAAACGGCGAATGGATCACAAAAACTCCAAAGATCGTGAAGAAGGCTGTCGGGAACAAGGACGGTATTCTACCTTCAACTAAAATTATAGCCGAACAGAACGGAAAGGTCTATTTTGCACTAACAGCAGTTGGTTACGAAAGTAATTTTGATACCGACATATATCCGGTAGGATATGAGATATGGAAAAATATTGCTACGGGCGAGAGCAATGTAATTTACACCGACTATGCTTCCGATGCCGAACACGATGCTACATATAAATACGTCAGCATTTATGATCTTACTCTTGATATGTTTAAGAACGGTATCATAAACGGCAGTATGGAGGATGATAAGGAAGTATGCTTCAACGTGCTTGCATCAAACGGTGCTGTGACATTTTCGAAGGAAGCGGATTATCCGTCAAACATGTGGACGGATATGTATGGAAAAGAGTTTGGTGATACATTTGAGTTCCTTAACGTTCAGCTTGCAAGTGAACATAATATGTCGACATCAGGTTATGGAAAAGCATCGATATTTGCTGACAGAAACGGTGATTATGTTGCGATATTCCGCGGAGGAGCTGTTCCGGGATGGGCTGCTTATAATGTCGGAAATCAGATTGCCAACTTTAATGATAATACTGTTTTTGATACTGCGGGAAGAGCGCCTAACCCAAAAATCCCGGCTGATAAACTCTATAAAAAAATTTCATACGTTGTTTTTGATGATAGCGTTACGGATTGCGGAATTTATACGTTTAACTATGCTACGGGGCTCAAACAGTGCATATATAACAGCGGGCTTAACATAGGAAACAGGACGTTTTCACATGCGGGAGCGATTTCTACGGTTCTCCCGTTCGGGACGGATGCAAGTAAATACACCGGATATGCCGACTTATCACAGTCGGGTTTGACCGAATTTGCCGGAACTTTTAATATTTCCGGAACAGGCGTCAAAAAAATCAGATTCCCGTCCGGTCTTAAAGGTCTTACCGACGCCGCTTTATACGGTCCGTGGGGCGATCTTTGTTCCGTTACTTGCGGCGAGGGCAACCTCAAAGAGGCCGATTTTAAGGATTTAGTGTTAGATTTCAGTAATTCAAATCTCAGAACATTGACAGGAAGAGACAGTACAAACTGCGCGGTATATCAAGGGAAGAAAGCCTTCACAATAATTCTTCCGTCTCTTAAAGACGGTGAAGCCGATACTTTTAATCTGAAAAATGCGTTTAGATATCAATCCGATGACGATAATCTCGGATATAAAGTTGTGCAGGGTAAGCTTAGTAAAAACGTATATGATTATCTTAAAGTAACCGGTAACGGCACAGTAACTTCACCGAAAATTCCAAGCGGTTCAACTTATTATCCGACGATTGAAGGTGGTGAAGAGTGGAAGTTGGCAGATATTACTAAAAAAGATATACCGATCACTGATTGCGACGGACTTACAGAAGGATATGAACTTGATATGCCATATGCGGGAACAGTTTCGTTTGATATCGGAAATAACCTTGCGGCAGGGACGGTTTACAGCATAAATGTGTATGCAAAAGGTGTCAAAGCCGGTGATACGCTTACGGTTAGCCTTATGAGTGGCAGCGCAGCGGTAAGAGAATATACATACCCTATTTCTACGCAGTGGACTGAAATTAAAATGCCGTTTACATCACAGGGAACTGAAAACGCTGTCGAGTTCTATGTTAATCGTTCCGGAAAAATGTGGATAAGCGCTCCGGAGATTGCCGAAACCGGCAGGGAATTTGGTCTTTCCGAGGCCGGAACGTATATGGTTAAGTCGACAGACTGGGAATCCGTCACAATAATGGCGGACAGCACATCTGTGACAAATATGACCGATGCCGGTGAGCGTTGCATGGATGTCCTTGTAAAAGACGATTATGTTTATGCTATCACCGACGGATATATCTATGTTTTTGATAAAAACACGAATGAACGTCTTTACAAATCCGACAAGAAAATCGGTGATCTTCGTCAGATGAAACTCACTTCGGACGGAAAATCAATTGTGATTGTTGCAAGAGCAAACGGTGTATTTGTTTTCGACATATCGAATCCTGTTTTGCCGACTCAAAAAGGGCGTATTGATTCCCTTGAAATGGCAACGGGACTTGATATTTATGAAAATTATCTGTTTATTGCCGACAGAATTTTCGGAGTGGATATTTTCGATATAAGTGATGTTGAAAACCCAATATTCGTTTCTAATATATCGCTCGGAGAGTGCCAAAATGTCTATTACAATAACGGCTATATTTATGGCGGAACGTGGGGCGGTTGTTCGGTTAAGGTTTACGACGTACGCGATGTAGATAATCCGAAATTCGCAAGCACAATAAACCTGGATTCAAAGGGGGACGGTGTTTGGATAAAAAATAACATTCTCTACGCGGCGACAGGTCAGAGTAAAACAAGTGTGCGTACCGATGCCGGATACGGTCTCGGAAACGGACTTGAAATTTACGATATTTCGGATCCGCTGAACCCGAAAAGACTTGCAAGGGTGAATTGTGACGGCGGTATGGCGATTTCTATACCGGATATATGGAGAGTTTATACTGCCGGGAATTACTGTTTCCTCGGAGGTTCGCATTCCGGAACGTATGTCTATGATATTAGCGATCCGTCAGCCCCTGTCAGAGTAGCATATTATCAGGTTGCTTACGGCACGTCAAATGAAAAGTGGACGGCATCGACTATATCCCCGTTTTTGCATTGTACGCCTGTTGCGACAATAGACTCGTATGTTGACGGTGACAATATATATTTGTGTGGTGCAAGCTACGATAGTTATGTCGGTCTTTATCATGCAAAATTGCCGGAATCACTCGGATATCTCACCGTTGACGAAAATGACAGTACAGTAAAACCCGATAATGAGTATACCCGCTCATATGTAAAAGAAAATCTTGGCGAGCTTCTCGGCACAGAGACAAAGAATTATATTTCGGATGGACAGATTCATGCTGTTGCGGTAAACGGGGACATAATCTATACCGCGTCCGGAACAAAAGGCATCGAAATTCTTGATAAGACAACATTGCAGAAAATAAAAGAATATCCTTCTCCCGATATTACTTTTGACATTCAGATTTATGAAAATCATTTGTACGTTGCCGAAGGCGGAGCGGGAATCGCAATTTATGAGATTGACGAAAACGATCCGACCGTTCTCAGTGAGATTTCAAGACTTTCCGAGGCGGGTGTATCGTTCCCGCAACTTCAACTTTCCCCGCGTGCAAGGTTTGCGGTGGCACAGTATGGCGGTTCTTCTTGCCTTGTCGATTTTAGGGATATAAAAAAGCCTGTGATATATAAACAGTTCAACAACCCTATGGTATATCAGTATCAGATTTCGATAGGTTGCGCAGAGGATAGATATCTTTATGTATTTGCCGCAACAGGTACTTATGCTACAACAATTGTCGATTTTGGCAAAGGGGACACGCTCGAAGATCCTGTGATAAAAAACAATTGGATTGCAAAGATCGCTCAGGGATGCGGAATATGCGCGGACGGTGATTATATTATGATAACCGGTGGCAATAGTGTTCAGCGCATACCTGCAACGGGAGATAAGGCGTATACCGGTCCATACTCATGGTACGGAAAATATACAAAGCTCGAAGGACTTGTCGGGTTCCCTGTTGTTTGCGGTAATTATCTTTTCGTTGCAAGACGTAATGAGGGTGCATTTAGAGTTTATGAAATGAATGAAGACAGGACGAAGATAACACTCAAAAAACACGCTGACTTTCATGGTAATCCGAGTGTGATAGTTTATGACAAGACGAGTGACACTTATTTGCTTCCTCTTGGTTATGAGGGACTTGTTTCATTCAACAAAATAAGCTGATGAGAAGACTAATACTAATAAATTGTTTTTTTGGGAACCCCTCGATTTTCGGAGACGGAATACTCCGATAACAGACGGCCATTTCTTTCAATATATTCCATTTCCTTGTATTGTACGGTTTCTTCCCTCTCAAAAATTGCCGTGCATACAAAAGAGCGAAGCGCATGCTTCGCTCTTTTTCTTACTTAATCTTTCTTAAATAAAAGATTTTGTCAAGCGGTGTCTTTACGCGGTGGACACCCTCGGTATAAACGATGCCGTCCTCACTTTGCCAGCTGCCGCTCGGAACAACGATGTCTTTTTCGAAAGTTCCTTTTGTGACGACGGGGCAGACGAGAATATCCTCGCCGCAGAGAAATTCGTCCGTTATGCTCTGATATCCGCGGTGCGGGTATGCGTATTCGAGGTGACGTAGGATAGGCTCGCCCGTTTTTGCCGCTTTTTCGACCTCCGAAATTATTTCGGGTGCAAGACGCGCATGCATTTCGGCGGCTTTTTTCACAATCTCAAAGTTATCTTTTGAGAGGACGCGCCAAGGTGCCCATGAAAACTGCATCATCGGGAAAAAGACCGAAACCTGCGCCATTCTGACGAAAAGTTCTTCGTCTATGCGGAAATCGGGACGTATATTTACAGAC
>CAKRPQ010000040.1 GCA_934385225.1 uncultured Eubacteriales bacterium | reverse complement strand
AATCATGGTCACCTCCCCAAATTTGCCATAGGCAAATTTGCAAAGTTCAGCTAAAAACCGTGACCGTTAAGTAAAATTCAAACAAATCATGGTCACCTCCCCAAATTCTGTTGAAGCCTGTGACCGTTAAATTCAAAATCACTGTGTCAAGCAAACAAAAACAAGGAGAATGCGAAAATGGAAGAGACGTATTCGATAAAATTAAGCAAACTGATAAAGGAAATGCGCCTGGGCGAAGTCTATCTGCCGACATCAGCCGACGAAATATACATATCAAACCCCGACGTCGAAAGACCGGGGCTTGCTCTCACGGGATTTTTCGAAAAGTTCGAAAAATCAAGGATTCAGATGTTCGGAAAGGCGGAACACGCTTATCTCGCCGAGCTTTCGGAAGCGGAGAGAAAAATCCGAGTCGAAAACTATATGAAAATGAAGCCCGCCGCACTCATCTTCTCGTCGGGGCTTTCGGTTTTTGACGAAATTCTCGAATGTGCCGACGAATGCGGTGTTCCCGTCCTAACAAGCGAGGAGAGGACAAGCGCTCTGCTCGCCGCGATAATAGCGTACCTTCACGTCGAGCTTGCACCGAGAATAACGCGGCACGGAGTTCTTGTCGAAGTCTACGGCGAAGGACTTCTGCTCCTCGGCGACAGCGGAGTCGGCAAAAGCGAAACGGCGATAGAGCTTGTAAAACGCGGTCACAGACTTATCGCAGACGACGCGGTCGAAGTCAAGAGAGTTTCGGCAACAACGCTTGTCGGAAGCGCCCCCGAAATAATCAGGCACTACGTTGAGCTTCGCGGCATCGGCATCGTTGACATCAAGCGCCTTTTCGGCGTCGGTGCGGTAAAGGACACGGAAAAAATCGACCTTGTAATAAACCTCGAACCGTGGATACAGGGCAAAATGTACGACCGTCTCGGACTTGACAGCGAGACGATAAACATTCTCGGCATAGACGTACCCGCGATAACGATCCCCGTACGCCCGGGAAGAAACCTTGCGATAATCCTTGAAATAGCGGCAATGAACAATCGTCAGAAAAAGATGGGCTACAACACCGCCGTCGAATTCAACAAGCACCTTATGAGCCAGATGGGTATAGAAGATCCGTCGTTAGGCTGAAATAAATATCCCTCCGCATGCACAGGTCCGTAAAAAACGGGCACTTGCAAAACGGAGGGATATTTATTATTTACGCGGGTTTTCGGTCACATTTCGTTCCCGTCGCAGTCAACCCATCTTCTGTTTTCGGGGTCAACGCACACAAGCATTTTGTTTAAGTCGGTATCAAAAATCTGCTGTCCGAGCGTAGGATAGTATTCAAGCCTTTCGGACGTTTTACAGATACTTTTATGGCAGTTGTTTCGCGTTTTTATGCCGCTTCCCGATCCGTCATTTTCCCACAGCCTGAAATTCACGGAATTAAGTGCGTTCCATGCGGGCTGCACCGTAAAATCAATGTTTCCTCTCCATGTGCCGGGGTGAACCTCTCTCATTACATCTCCGAGCTTTCCGCCGGGAGTCTGTTTCTCCACACGTTCCATATTAAAACTTATAAGAGTCACCTCCTGTCTCCCCTGCAAGCGTTTTCCGTTCCCGTCGTCATCACCGCACATATTGAAAAGCGGGAGGTTTATATTTCTTTCGTCCATGCAGTTTATAAGCGTGATAGGGTGATTCGAACCGCAATGTGTTTCGTAATTTCCGAATGTAAAGCCGTAACGCCCGCCGGCAGCTCCGCAATTTATGCAGACGACATGCTCTCCGCCGACCTGTATTCCTTCGTCAAATCCGTAGGTCTGAACGTTTATGTAGTTGCAGTAACTGTTATTGCTCCCGTCTGTCATGGTGAGTCCTATACACCCCTTTGCGGGAACTTCGGGCGGTATTCCGAGGCCGTAATCGGGATCCTTGTCAAAAGAATCCGCATAGCCGACAAGTGTCATATTTTTAATTTCAACTCTGTCTGTTCGTCTTAGGTCAACACATCTTATCCCGTGTTTATTATTCGCAAGAAACACCGAAATATCCTCCATATGAAGCGACGAACCGTTCTGTACTCCCGCGTAGCTCCACTGTCCTCTCACAACATCGGTTTCTTCGGCAATTCCCGTCAGTGCCTCCTCCGAGACATACAACACGACACCGTTATTATAGCTTTTACGAAAACCGTACTCGTGATTTTGCCCGAAAAATTTGATCTCGCGCCATACATTCGGAAAACAGATCGCCGTTTGCGGTCCCTCGTCACCGTAATAATTGTGAAATCCGTCAATGTGATAAATTCCGTTTAACAGCATAACATTTTTATTCTCCGAAACGCACCTGTCGATAGCCTTCTGAATTACCAACTCATCGTTTTTTCCGTTGCAGACAAGGTCTGCCTTTATGCTTCCCGCGTAATTTGCGGGAGCTACCGTAATAAACAAATTCATAACGCAAAACTCCTTTTTTTATTTATTATAGCAGTAAAAAAAGGGGGTGTACATTGACAAATCATAACATGGTATGATATAATTATAATATCGGAGGTGCTGCGATGTTTTACCATATAATTTCGACGGAACACAATAAATTCCTTCAAATCGAAAACATCGGATTCAGTTCCGATCCGAAAAACAACAGATTCGGTCCCGGCAGAAGAAATATTTACCTTATACACTATGTCATTTCCGGGAAAGGGTATTTTAACGGAAACCCGGTGACGGCAGGTCAGGGATTTCTCATAAGACCCGGCACCTACGAATACTATTATCCGTCTTCGGACGACCCGTGGACCTACTTGTGGGTCACGATATGCGACCCGACCGCCGAGTGCCTCTTCGAAAAAATAAATGCAGACAGCGAAAGTCAAATTTTTTCTTATGATTTTATTCCCGACGTAAAAAATCTCACGGCGCTGATAAAAGCAAATCATAACAAAAATTACAGTACCTTAAAAATACTTGAAATCTTTCTGCATCTTTTCAACAATCACGAGAAAAATCAATCGGGCACGCATAAAAACCGAGATATTTATTTTGAACACGCAGTGCATTATATCAAAACAAACATTTCACGTCCGATAAAAATTTCCGAAATCACGGAATTTCTCGGAATAACACAGCCGTACCTTTACAAAATATTCGTTCTGAAATGCGGTATGTCTCCAAAACAATACATCGAAAATCAAAAATTTGAATTTGCAAAAAAATTACTCTCGGACACGCAAATACCGATATCGGATATAAGCCGATCGACAGGTTTTGAAAATCCTCTTGCATTTTCAAGAGCATTCAAAAAAAGTGTAGGAATTTCACCTTCAAAATTCAGAGAAAAGAGTTCTCTTGACACCCGGCTTTAATACTGTTTTGTCTGATAATATAAAATTCCCCGAATGCCACACAAATTGTGCGTCATTCGGGGATTTTTTTAATTTCCGAGGAATCTCGAAAGAAATTCTCTCGTCTTTTCGTTCTGCGGTGCGCCGAATATTTCTTCGGGCACGCCTTCCTCACAGATATAGCCGTCCGCCATGAACACAACGCGGTCGGAAACATCGCGTGCAAACGCCATTTCGTGCGTCACCACTATCATCGTAAGTCCCTCGGACGCAAGGTTGCGCATAACGGAGAGGACTTCGCCGACCATCTGCGGGTCAAGAGCCGACGTAGGCTCGTCAAAAAGAAGCACTTCGGGTTCCATCGCAAGTGCTCTCGCAATCGCAACTCTCTGCTTTTGTCCTCCCGAAAGCTGTGCGGGTCTTGCGTTTATGTACGGAAGCATTCCGACTTTTTCGAGGTATTTTAGTGCTGTCTCCTTTGCCTCGGGGCGCTTCCTTTTAAGCACCGAAATTTGTCCCGTAATGCAGTTTTCAAGCGCGGTCATATTCGCGAACAGGTTGAAGCTCTGAAACACCATTCCGACGTGCGCGCGGTACTGCGACAGGCTGAAATTCTTTCCGAGAATACTCTCGCCGTGGTAGAGGATATCGCCCGACGTCGGCGTTTCAAGCAGATTTATGCAGCGGAGCATCGTACTTTTTCCGGAACCCGACGCGCCGATGATACTCACCGTCTCGCCTTTTGACACCGAAAAACTGATGTCGTTTAAGACGTTGTGATCGCCGAAGCTCTTGCCGAGGTGGGACAGTTCTATGATTTTATCAGTCATTTATCGCCGCCTCCTGCTTCTTTACATGAATTTCCGCGCTCGGATCTGTCTGCGAACCGAAAACGGTATAATTCCCCTTTCCGTCGAGCTTTTTCTCGGCGAAGCGGAGAAGTCTCGTTATCGTGAACGTCATAATGAAATAGAGGACGCAAACGACAAGATACGTCTGGAACGTCTTGAAATTCTGGCGTTTGATAATGCCCGCAAAGTAGTAAAGTTCCGTAACGCCGATAACGTTAAGCACCGACGTATCCTTGATATTTATAACGAACTCGTTACTTACCGACGGGAGAATGTTACGCATAACCTGCGGAATGATAATCTTCGTCATAAGCTGTGCGTGCGACATTCCGAGCGAAAGAGCGCCCTCAAACTGCCCCTTGTCGATTGAAATGATACCGCCGCGCACGATTTCAGCCATATACGCGCCCGTGTTTATCGACACGATGATGATACCCGACGGGATAAGCGGAAGAGTTTTTCCGCCCGCGGCGAACGCGTAGCCCCAGTAAATGACCATCGACTGAACCATCATAGGCGTTCCGCGGAAAATTTCGATATAGACGGCGATAATGCCGTTAAGAATACTGTGAAGCACACGGAGAGGTGCGAAATGCGACTTCGGCGCTGTTCTGACGATGCCCGTGAGAAGTCCGATAAGAAGTCCCGCGACCGTGCCGACAAGCGACAGAAGAAGCGTATTGCCGATACCCTTTAACAGATACGGGTAATGCTTTACGACGATGTCGGCAACGTCCTTGAAAAATTCTGCCATTATTTCTTATAGATTATAACGAGGTTGGACTCGTAGTAGGTGTCCGTGAAGTCGATTTCCTCTTCGCGGTCCGCCGTCGGGCTCATACCCGCGACAATGGCGTCGATAGCACCCGACTGAACGGCGGGAACGAGAGAATCCCACTCAAACGAATAGATTTCGAGAGACATTCCGAGCTTGTTTGCAACGTACTTCGCAATCTGAACGTCGTAACCGTTTGCGTACATTCCGTTCTTGCCCTCGCCGCTTATCGGAACGGCGCCGAGGCTCTCAGCCTTTGTTTCGGTCCAGTTGTACGGCTCGTAGGCACATTCCATACCGATTTTAAGCGTGCCGACAGGCTCTGCGGGTTCTTCCGACGAGATAGCAAACTCGGTAACTTCCTTGCCGATCGTAATATCAACGATCTGCTGCATAAGCTCTTCTTTCTGCTCCTCGGTAATCTCCGCGAGAACGGCGTTTATCTTATCGCGAAGCTCGGAGCCTGTCGCAACACCGATTGCGATTCCGACGTCCTCTTTGCCTGCCTTGAAGCCCGTGTCGTTATTTACAAGATGAACGTAATCGAGCGTATCGTCCGAGCCGCAAACGGAAAGTGCCGTCGGCTCTTCGGCAACATAGCCGTCGATCGCACCCGATTTTACGGCGGTAAGAAGGTCGGCAAATTCGGGATATGTAGAGGATTTTACGTCTTTAATCTGTGCTGTCGCATCGGCGTGGAAAGTACCTGCCTGTGCGGCGATTTTAAGTCCTTCAAGGTCGGAGAGCGACTTTACGGCGGACATATCGACCGTTTTTGCGTCCTTTGATTCCTTTTCGCCGCAGGAAGCAAGCACAAGCGGCAGAATGAGAAGCGCAAATGTTAAAATTACGGATAAGAGTTTTTTCATGGTTCTTCACCTCAAAAATAAAATTTCAAAATAAAAACCCGTGATATTTTCTATCACGGGTGAGATTGTCTTATAAAGAAAATCATATCGTCCGCAATAGCACTCCGCATTTCTGCGACAGTTGCACGCATATTCTGCGTACACCCAGCGACCGACGTCGACAATTCGTCGTCACTTCGGCGAAAGAGCCTTTCGGGAACGACCGCTTGTCGGCGTTTTAACATCGTTCTCTACTCTTCTTTTTCGCGACCTCTATCAAGGCGTTTTTATTAAGTTGTCACTATTATATAGTAAAAAAATCTGTTTGTCAAGCCCCTTTTTGCGATGCGCACAACAATTTTGCACAAAAGTATGCGGGTGTTTTTAGGCATTATGCACAAAACGTGTCCGATCGGGGCGCGCGGAAAAAATTTTTTAAAAAATTTTTTCCGCGTCCGCTCCGTCAATCGCAACAAAATAGGAAAATACTTTTTATGCATTTTCACCACGCATTTTCGGGCAGTAAAATAAAGTCTCTCAAAAGCACGTTATATTGCACAAATGCGCAAGTCTGGTTTTGTTGATTTTATACAACAAAATCACCGTTTTCGGTCATTTGACAACTGTTTTTCGGTGTGATAAAATAGTGTCGATGATCGTAGAAAAAACAAAAATGTTTGTTTTTTATAAATTTTAGTTTGAAAATTGTATTAAAAAGAAACAAAACTTTTGTTATAATTATTCTACGATAATCCGATTTTGGAGGGAGTAAAATGAAAAAACTACAAAAAGCGATTCTCACAGCAGCACTGGTACTTCTCACCGCCGTTCTCATGTCCGTCTTTGCGTTTGCCGACGAAACGGGTTACACGCGCGACAAAGACGGAAACGAGACGAACATCAAATGGACGACAAAAACCGAGGATAAAGATATTGTTTGTACATTTGAGATTGACGAAAGCGCGACGGACAAGACACCGTCGACAGTAATTCATGGCATAGATCCCGTAACGGGCAAGGCAGCCGCATGGTCGTCTCCGATCCAGAACGGCTGGGGACAGCTGACGGGCGTTACCACCGTAATAATTAAGGAAGGAATTACGGGGCTCGAAGGCGGCGTTTTCGACCTCAACAGAACCGTAAAGAAAATCGAACTTCCGAAGTCTCTCACGTCAATCGTCGGAGAGGGAACATTTCAGGGAACGTCCGCACTGACGTGCGTTTACACGGCAGGCGAAACTCCCGAGGAAGGCACTCTTGATTTCAGCAATATCGCATCGATCACTCAAAGCAAGTATGTGCTTGACAATTCGAGAGCAGCGTCAAAAATAAAGTTCTCGGAGACACTCACGGGTGAATTTCAAACAGAATTTATCAAATCCGTTCTTTTCACCGAATTTACAGTCCCCGCAGGCGTGACAAAACTCGCCGCAAAGGCGATCTCGCAGTCGAAGCAACTCGCCACGCTCACAATTATGGGAAAAGATACCGAAATTGATATAAATGTTTTTTCCAATATGGAGAGCTTCCCCGCAATAAAGGCATACGCCGACTCAAAGGCGGCAGAGTTTGCAAAGGCGAACGGCTACACGTTCATAAACCTTGAAACCGGCGAAAAAACGGACGGCACAAAGCCGACGACAAGCGCCCCCACAACGGGCGGAAGCACAACGGGCGGTTCGACTGCCGCTCCGAACGATCCCCTTGAAGAAATGCCCGAAAACGCCACGGCGACGGGACACATCACGGGAACATACGAAGGCAAATCCGTTTACGACACGAACTGGGCGTACGTGGCAAGCACAAAAACGCTCTATTTTATATCCTGCACAAAATCCTACAACGAAACGGGACGAATCGACAAGTCCGACGACAAAAAGGGCTGGCAGGAATACAAGGACGAGATTGAACACATTGTTATAGGTTCATACATAAACAAGGTCACGGGCAAAGCACTCATGAATCACAAGGGGCTTATCGACGTTGAGATTGGTCCGAACGTGACGCAGATAGATGCCGACGCTTTTAACGGCTGTACTTCTCTTACGACAATATACAGAAAAGGCGAAGAACGAAGAGAGGGCACGGCGGACTTTTCGGGGCTCGCGGCACTGAGAGACAATGTTCTGAAAGAAACGGCGGTAACGGATATTATTCTCCCGAAAAAGACGACGGCCATCGAAAAGCCGATATCGATGAAGTTGCAGAACATCTACACCTACAACATGACAGAGGCTCTCATCGCCTACGCGAAGGAGAATTTCTACAACATAATCGACGTTGCCAACTCCGAAAACAAGCACGAATTTTCTGTTTTTATTGATACAACGCTTCCGTCGTGCGGCGACAGAGCCGTGTTTGACTTTGACGAAGCGACGGGCGTTCTCACAATAAAGGGCGTCGGAGCGATGGGCGACATCACTAACTATTACGGCGGAGGCTCAAAAAATCAGCCCTGGTTTGAATTCAAAAACAGCGTAAAGCACGTCGTAGTGACCGAACATATATCATATATAGGAAAATACGCTTTCTGCGAACTCAAAAATCTTGAAACCGTTCAGATCCCCGACTCCGAGAATTTCGAGATAAGCAACGCGGCATTCGAAAAGTGCTACAACCTGAAATCTATATACAGAGCGGGTACGGAGGCGATAGAGGGCTTTGCGGATCTGCGCAATCAGAAGGAACTTTCAACATTTATTCTCGCATACGACTATCTCATCGCAAATGTTGCGATAAATCCCGAAGTCAGCAAAATAGGCTCGTCCGTATTTGAAGAGAACACGAATCTCGCGGGCATTTACGGAACACCCGCTTCTTATGCCGAGGAATACGCAAAGGCAAACAATCTCACATTTTACGACATTTCCGCGAACACGCCCGCGCCCGTAAAATGCACGCCTCCCGAAACATCGGCAGATGAATCGACAGCTGCGGTCACGGTCGCCGTAACAGAGACAGAGGCAGAGACGACAGTCTCCGCGCCCGAAACGGAAAGTGCCGAAAGCACGGGAATGTTCAACTTTGACGACACGGACGCGGCTTCCGATATACAGGATAACAAAACAGACGGCGGAAATACCGTTCTCATTATTGTAATAGCAGCGGTAGCAGCCGTCGTCATAATCGCAGGCGCAGTTATCTTCGCAATGAAGAAAAAAGTGCCGAAAAAATAAGCATACGTCACGGGCACGCGTTTTTATTTCATCTTTGCGCGCTGACCCACACATTTTTCCCTTTCATTCGGAGGCTTCCGAGAGGAAGTCTCCCCCTTATGGGGAACTTTTGATCAGAAACACTTTATTCGTCTATCCCCCAAAAACGAAAAGAGTGTTTTAATATATATAAATTGAAAGGAACAAAGAAATGAAAAGATCACACAGAACCCGTATTCTCCTCACGCTTTTCACGGTTGCCGTCACGGCACTCCTGCTTGCCGTCAGCGCATTCGCGGAAAAAGCGCAGATAGGCGAAAATGACCTTTGGTGGGAATACGACGAAGCATCCAAGACCCTCACGATAACCGGTACGGAGACAGAATTTCCGTCCGACATTTGCCCAAGTTTCAAGGGTGGAAAAGGACAATGGTGGACTGATATAACAGACCGCAATGTTCCGTGGAAAGACAGCATCGGAAGCATCGAGAACATCGAGATAAGTGCGCCGATAACTACTGTGCCGGCTGCCTTTTTCAGAGCCTACGTAAGCCTTAAAAGCGTTGGCATCCCCGCCGAAATGACAACACTTGAAGCACGTGCGTTCGGTCAGTGCGATAAGCTCACCTGCATTTACATAACGGGTACGGAGAAAACGGAAAACGTTTTTGACCTGAGAAACATTGTAAAGACACTTGACCAGACGTTTATACGTTCGGGTCCGAAGGGAACGAACATCACCGTTCTCACTACAAACAAAACATCGGGCGTTTCGATAAACAAAGATACGTTCTACGACGCAAACGGAACAAACGCGTCCTTTACTCTGAAAACGGTAGCGGGAGGCGCGTACGATACGACAGTATTCGGAAACGACCCCGATATTGTAAAAGAATATTATACGGACGACGAGATTTACGAATATTTCCTTAAAGAATACGAAGTACTGATCACAAACTCAAAGTCCGACGGCACAGGCGCGGACAGAGCAAAATGGAGCTTCGATTACGAGACAAAGACACTGACGATAACAGAAGTAAACAGCCTTTGGACTCCGATAGATTACGGTGCGACAGATTATCTTGCACTCTGGAAACCGTACATTGAAACGATAAACGGCGGTAAATTCAACAAATTCCAGATATACTACGACGGACTTTTCTCGGATATGCCGAACCTCAAAAAGGTCGTTTTTGAATACAGCGATCAGAGATTCACGGCAAAAAAGAACCTGTTTAAGAACTGCACAAGCCTCACTACGCTTTATTTCGGCACGGGCGAGGACGGCGTTATCGACTTTACGAATATGTCGAGCAACAAAGACGATAATCCGAGCGGATTTATGGAAACGGCATTTGTCGGCTGTACGTCGATAAAGGCGATAAAACTCCCGACACACGCAAGCTATACGACAATAAAGGCTGCCACATTCGCAAGCGGTAACACAAGCCTTACAAAAGTTTACGTTCCGTCAAACATCACATCGGTCGAGACGGGCGCGTTCGCAAGTCTTCCGAGCGGCGCAAAGATAATCTGCGAAAACGGGACTGTAAAATCCGCAGTCGAAGCGAGCGTACTTCCAGAAGGCATCACCGCGACCTGCCCCTCGGAAATCCCCGAAGACTTTAAGAAAGCCTTATCTTTCGTGGGCTTCCAGATAAGGCTCACCGAAAAGAACGGTCTGCGCGCAAGATTCGCATATGACAAGACTGCGGTAAACGACGGCCGGACACTTAAAGAGTTCGGAACGCTCACAAAGGCAGGCACGGAAAGCATTACACTTGACACGACAGGGACAGTAGTCAAAAACGTTGTCTGGAACAAAAATGACGGCTTTGTCGCTAACAACTACGGCGATTCTTTTGTTCTCTCGGTCGTAAACATCACCGAAGCAAACTACACATCGAAAATAAAGACGGTTGCATACGAGATCTGGGAAGACGCGGAGGGCACAGAGGAGATCAGATACACCGACAGCGACGCGATGAGCCTTTACGATGCAACGATAGGTATGTACCGCGACGGTGCGGTAAACGCGTCGAACGATACGGAGAGCATCGCGTGGAACACCCTTATAAACTCGGACAAATTTGTCACGATCGCCGAGAGCGACCTCACCGTAGATTCGGAAGCGGTCTATCTTAACGGTTACACGGGCGGCGATCTGACACTCAACGGTATTCAGATGTACTCTGCAACTCCCGCGACGGCGATAACGGGTCTTAAAGCCTACGCTTTCACGGACTACTCAGGAGATTACGTTCTGATCTATCACCTTGACAACGGCGTGGAGAGCGCAAAGCTCGCCGAAAATCTTGCCTGGAACAAAAACACCCAGCTCGGCAGTACATATTGGGAGTTCAAAACGGCAAACAGCACCGAAACAAAGGCTGAGCTCCCGCACCCGATGATATCCGACTCCGCATTCCTCGCAAATTCGAAATTAAAGTATGTCGTGCTTGACAGAGGCATTTCGGGCGGCGGCTACACGTTTGTCCGCTTCAAAGCGGCAGAACAGATAGTCTATGACGACACCTGCAAAACGCTCGGAACATACGGAACTTTCCAGGACTGTGAGGCACTCACGACGGTTTATCCCGCATCCTATTATCAGGCAAACCGTGCAAAGCCTACCATAATGGTCGGCGAAAAAGAATACCCGATTATTGAGATCAGCTCTCTTGACAGTTTTTCGTTCGACTGCGCATTTATAAGATGCTATAACGTCAGGTTCATTCACGCTCCTGAAAATATCGGCGGCGGAACGGACAAACCGTTTTTCAGCACGACAAATCTTCTCGGCTTCTACGTCGGAAACAGAACTCCCGAAATCGGCGTTATCGACCTTTCGACGGGAACTCACAAAACAGTATCGGGAACGGGCGGCAACTTCGTTTCAAGCGCGTCCGTTAACACCGTCATTCTGCCCGACAGCTGCACGAGCATAACGGGAGCGCCGTTTAACGCGGTTACCACGGTAAAGCAGGCTGTACGCAACGCAGGCGTTGCAAGCTGGTGTGCCGAAAACGGCGTTTCGTACACCGACCTTGACGGAAATGCCCACACGGCAGGCTGACCGTCGATATAAAAATGCTTTTTTCCTCCTCTTTTGATTGTAAACGGAAGCAAAAAACAAAGAGGGTTCGACTTTAATATTCCGTATTTTTTGGGGTGTGCGTCCCGCTTTCGGCGGGACGCACTGTTTTTTGCTTTAAGCGGGATTATATAAAAAAAAACGTGATTTTGGCATATATAAAGCGAGAAATGATATATCATTGTCTTATCAAAAAATGAAAAAGGAGACGCAAAACAAAAATGAAAGTCACCGACATAAAGACCTTCGCCGTCGATTGTTTCAGAACGAACTGGGTGTTCGTCAAGATATACACGGACGAAGGCATAACGGGCGTAGGCGAGGCGACCCTCGAATACAAGGAAAAGGCTCTCTTCGGCGCGGTCGAACACATAAAAGAATACCTTGTCGGAAAGAATCCGCTCGACATAGAGCGTCATCGCCACGACATCTACCGCGACGCATACTGGCGCGGAGGTCCCGTGCTTATGAGCGCACTCTCCGCCGTCGAAACAGCCCTCTGGGATATCCTCGGAAAGACGCTCGGCGTTCCCGTATATCAGCTCCTCGGCGGAAAAGTGCGCGACAAGGTGCGCATATACGTCAACGGCTGGTTCGCGGGCGCGAAAGAACCCGAAGAATTTGCCGAAAAGGCGAAAATCGCCGTAAAACGCGGCGTTACGGCGATGAAATGGGATCCGTTCGGAAAAAGCTATCTCGAAATCACGGGAAAGGACCTCGACAAGGCTCTGCGCTGTGTCGATGAAGTGCGCCGTGCCGTAGGAAACGATGTCGATCTGCTTATAGAGGGACACGGACGCTTCAATATCCCGACGGCGATAAACATCGCAAAGGAGCTTGCGCCCTTTAAGCCGATGTTCTTTGAAGAACCTGTTCCGCCCGACAACCTCGACGCGCTGAAAGCCGTCCGCGACAAGTCACCCGTCGCGATCTCCGCGGGCGAACGCCTTTACACAATGCGCGACTACAAGAAAATGTTCGATCTTATGGCGGCAGACTACATTCAGCCCGACGTTTCGCACGCGGGCGGTATTATGGAGCTTAAAAACATCGCCGCCGAAGCCGAATGCAGATACATTCCGTTCGCGCCGCACAACCCGTCAGGTCCCGTTGCGTGCGCCGCAACGCTCCAACTCGCCGCACTCTGCCCGAACTTCTCTATCCTCGAAATAATGTACTCCGACGTTGCATACCGCGGCGAGATAACAAACGAAAATCTCAAATATGCGGACGGCTTTATCGAAATCCCGAACGGTGCGGGGCTCGGCATTGAAATAAACGAGGAGGCGTGCCTCAAATACCCCTACAAACCGCACACGCTCCGCCACTATACGGGCGCACTTACCGACATCAGACCGCCCGAAACGGCATTTTACTTCTGAGAGGAGAAAGAAAATGGAAAATATTAAAAAGGCAGTATTTGTAACAGGCGGTACGGTCGGCAGCGGTCTTGCCGCAGCCGAAAAATTTGCGAGCGAAGGCTACGACGTATTCATCACGAGCAGAAACGGAGAAAGAGCCGAGGAGGCTGCGCAAAAGGTCGCCGAAAAATACGGCGTTTTCGCCTGCGGTTACGCTCTCGACATAAGGGACGAACAGAGAGTAAAGGACATCTTTGCCGACATCGACAAAAAAGGGAGATTTGTCGAAACCGTCGTTCTGAACTCCGCCGATATGGGATTCGGCACCGATCCCACGGTCGGTATGCGCTTCTTTGAAGTCCCCGTAGAGGAATTCGGCAGAGTTTTTGAGACGAACCTCGTCTGGAACTTCATGATAGTCAGACAGGCGGCTCTGCGTATGCGCGAACACGGAAAGGGCGCGATAGTTTTCATCGGCTCAAACACCGCATACAGGGCAATACCGAACAGAAGCGCCTACTGCGCTTCAAAGGGCGGCATAATCTCAATGTCAAGAGCATTTGCCATTGACCTCGGCCGCTACGGAATACGTTCGAACGTCGTTCTCCCCGGAACGATAAAAACCGAGCGCTGGGTCAAGATGGGCGACAAGCAGATAGTTAACGGACTTCTCACGCCGATCGGCGATATTTCGGATTTTGAGGATATTGCGAATGCGGCATACTTCCTCGGAAGCGACGGTGCGAAGAACATAACGGGAACGGAGCTTACCGTAGACGGCGGTATGACCGCCCAGCTCTACCCCGAAAAGCTCTCCGAATGGAAGCGCGAGGCGATGGCGGCAAAGGCAGACGCGAAAGAGTAATATATATTGAATAAATAAGCGAGCCGAGGCAAATGCCTCGGCTCTTCCCTTTCATCTTCCCTTATATAAATTTGAGCGTTACTATTTCAAAGTTTCCGACGTGCACATTCACGCTTCTGCCGTTCTTTTCAAGCGCGTAAAGCTCGTTTTCCATAAGGTCACAGACGTATGCTTTCTCAAAATCAAAGCCTGTCGTGACGGTGGCATCCGTTTTCGCATCGAACGCGTCGTAAAGGCGGACTATTACGCCGTCAGAGTCCTCCGCCTTCTTTATCGTCTCGGCAACGACGTTTTCGGCATTGCAGAAAACACCCGAATATTCCGCAGACAGCTTACCGTTCCCGCCGCAGGGCACGCACATGAGAGGCATATTCAGCGCATAGCTCTCGCGCACAACATGACCGCTCCTGTAATCGCCCGTATGCGGGAAAAGCGAATACGTAAATTCATGCGTTCCGATGTCCGAAACGGGATTCGGGAACACGGCGGATTTGAGAAGCGAGACAGAAAGCACGTTCTCGCGGCAGGAATAGCCGTACTTGCTGTCGGTGAGAATCGCCGTACCGAAGCCGTACTCCGAAAGATCCGCCCATTTATGACCGCAGACCTCGAATTTCACTCTATCCCAGGACGTATTGCCGTGCGTCGGGCGCGTTACGCTTCCGAAGCCGACGTCATACGTCGCGTAATCGGCGCGCACATCAAGCGGGAACGACGCACGCATAAGCGTATGATCCTCCTGCCAGTCGACCTTTGTCGCAAAGTCTATACGCTTTGAGCCGCGTACAAGCGTTATCGTCTGCTCTATCGTCGAAAAATGATATTTTTTCTTCACGCATATGCCGTTCGGAACGCTTTTCACCGAAAGAACGCCGTCGCAGAAATATTTTTTGCGCATATAGTATTCGGAGATGTCCCAGGCGTCATAATCTTCGGGCATATCCTCGTAAAATTCGAGAACATTTGCCCTTTTGCCGTTTTCGACAAGCTCGCGACCCGTTTCTTTGTCGTAAACGGAGGCAATATCGTAATTTTCGTCGAAGATGACGCGGACAAGCTCGTTTTCAAGCGTGAATTTATCCGTTTCGGCAGTGTCGTAAGCCGCTGCATCGTTTTCGGATATAACTTTCCAGCCGTGCGCGGGTACGTTCTGCGCAAAGTACGTTTTTCCGCCATTTGTGACCTCGCCGCTCGTCTCAAACGGCGACGGGTTATAAACGAGAAGCCCTTTTGCCCCGACGTTCTCGGCTATACTGTGCAGTTTTTCGTCCGAAAGTCGGCACAGATCGCCCATAATCAGCTCGTAATCCTTATCCGTCACGTCGTAAACTTCCTTTATCGACGAGCCGGGCAGAATATCGTGGAACTGGTCAAGGAGGAGAGTTTTTTCGCGCTTTTCAAGCAGCTCACTCTCGTATTTTTCCGAAAAGAGCTTCATCGAAAGCACGGACAGCGCCTCCGTCTCGCGGAAGAGTATCTCGCTCTTTCTGTTGTTCTTCTTGTTATTTGCCGCCGATGTATATGT
>CAKRPQ010000039.1 GCA_934385225.1 uncultured Eubacteriales bacterium | reverse complement strand
TATATATGTACTGAGTGCGACAGGCATGGAAATGGAGCAGAGATTTTTAAGAGCCGACTGCGTACTTACGGCGCAAGGCTCTTTTTTTATGTATTTCTTCCTGTCGCGCAGATAAAGAAGTCCCGACACCGCGGCGGCTGTAACTTCCGATACCGCATCGGCTGTAACGAGGGCGATGCAGGCGTATTCGATTCCGCGTCCGATAAATATTTCAAATAATTTGACCGTAAAAAAAATTTTTACAAACTGTTCGAGCACGCCGAAAAGCGTGCTTTTGTAAACTCTTCTCACCGCCGTGAAGTACCCGCCGAGAGCGGACGAAACCGAAATAAACGGAAGCGAAACGGCAAGAATTTTCATAGAAAAAACGGTTCTGTCGTCTTTCAGTATCCCGCCGCCTATCGGGGAGGCAAATATAAACAAAAACACTCCCGAAAGCGAACCGAAAAAGAGACAGTAGGAGAGACATACACGCATATTTTTCCTTGCAAGTCCGTGATTTCCGTTTCCGAGAGCTTCCGAGACCATTCGCGTGACCGCGAGATTTATTCCCGACGTTGCGAGCGTGAGAGCAAACGAAAAAACGCTCATTATAAGAGAAAATACGCCCATTGCCTCCGCACCCGCCGTGCGGGAAACGTATGCGCCGAAGCTGAGACTTATGCTTCTCATAACGAGAGCCGAAAAAGCAAGTAAAATGGCACTCATAAAAAATCTTTTTGCAATTCTCATAAATTCACCGCCTTGTTATGTAAAATTTATGAATGTGCCGATTTTTTTAGAAGATAATACTTTACAATTCGCGTTTTTTATGATAAAATATATATGTAAAGAGTACACTTATTCTATGTTACTCATAAGATTATAACGGCATGGAGGTATGAATATGTCTGAAAATTTTGCACTCACGATAGCAAGACAATACGGAAGCGGTGGAAGAACGGTAGGAGAAAAAGCGGCAAAGTTGCTCGGCTACAAATTTGTTGACAGAGAGCTTATAACTCTCGCGGCGCAAAAGAGCGGTTATCACGCTGACGTCATACACAGCGCCGATGAAAAGGCAACCAACAGTTTGCTTTATACGCTCGCGATGGGGTCATCTGTTTTCGGCGCACCTCATACGGGATACAGTCTTGATGTTCCGATAAACGATAAACTGTTTATAATTCAGTCAGATATAATTAAATCCCTTGTAAAGGACGAACCTTGCGTATTCGTCGGAAGATGCGCGGACTATGTTCTTGCAGAGCATAAAAATAAGGTCAGCATTTTCCTTTACGCGGATATGGACGAAAGAATTGCGCGTATCTGCGAGAGACACGACGTTGACGAGGCGGAAGCGAAGAATCTCATCACAAAGACCGACAAAAGAAGAATGAACTACTATAACTTCTATACGGGTAAAAAGTGGGGCAAATTCGATAACTACGACCTTTCGATAAATACGGGTAGACTCGGACTTGACGGCACAGCAGAAATGATTGCCGACTTTGTCAGAAAGGCAATCGAAAACGGAGCAAAATAAATAAAAAATGAAAAAACGGTGGGAACCCCCACCGTTTTTTCTTGAAACGAAATTATACTGTTGACAAAAAACGAAGGGAATGATATAATAAAATAATAATTTCTCGGAGGTGAGAGCGTGGCTGAAAGAAAAGACGAACTTGATGATTTCTGGGACATAGACAAGCTCGTCCCGAAGAAGAAAGTGACGGGTGATTTTCGCGCTCATACCTACGACACGCACGCCGAAACCGTAATATTTACCGCAAAGGAAAAGACATCGGAAAATAAATTCAAGACAATAGATATGCGTTCTGAGGATAACAGGCTGACGTTTGCACGCACCGAGAAAAAGAGCCGCGTGCCGTACGAGGTTTATTCTCCCGATACACCGTTTGTAGAAGAAGTGAAAATATTCAAGCGGACGGATTTCGAATATTACTCTGATTTTTACAATGACGGAATAAAGTATCTTGACGCTGTCAGCTCCGATAAAGGCGACGTTGCATTCTTTTCATATGTTCCGCAGTATTCACAGCTTACAGATGAACAAAAGAACAGATATTTTTATCTTCGCGGACTGTTAAGAGACGGACAGAAGCCCGAAATCGAATACTCATATCTTTTGCTTTACATTTACGAACTGATAAATGTGGTAAATGACAGAAGAAAAGCTCTCGATATGCTTTGCTTTATCTGGGACGGTTATTCGGAGAAATTTCCGCAGCTTGACTCTGTTATGCCTGAGGCGATAACGGACTACTCGCTTGTCCATCACTTGATCCCGTGCCCCGAAATGCTCGGAAATGTGCTTTCAAAGGCGATATCGAGAGCGAAAATAGGCGAGCTGTTCATTTCCGCCGACGGCGATGACAAAAAAAGAGAGCTTGTCGCTCTCATAAGAAAATGTTCCGAATATGACTATACAAAAAGTAAGTTTGCGACAGGCGAAAATCTCGCACTGTACGAAAAATATATTCCCGCGGGAATAGAAAAACTCGTTGATTATTTTAAGGATAAAAACGGCTTTTTTGTCTGTACGGGAGAGCTGAAACGTTCGGCATTCGTCGGCATGCTCTGCACGCCGCAGAATAAATATGATATAGAAGTAAAGTATTGCTCGCTTTCGCGTTCCTATGAAATGCGCTTTCTTATAACCGATGCCGTGAAGCATATAGAAAACAGAATAAGAGCGTATATCGGCGTGAAATCAAGGCTCACGGTTTATTCTCTGCCGCCCGAAGTCAGAGCCTGCCTTGATGAATATCTTGACAGATATATTTCGGGTAAAAGACAGATCAAAAGACCTACCTCCGAGGTATACGAATATGACAAGCTGTATGATCTTCCGAAGAAAGAATTTTCACTTGCCGACGCAAAGAAAATAGAGGAAAATTCGTGGAATACAACACGAATTCTCGTTGAAACATTTAATGAAGATGCGAAGATTGAAAATGTGAACGAGGTTAAAAAGGATACTGTAATGCAGACCGAAACTCGCGCAGACGACGATATAATATCGGCTCTAAATGAATATATGCCGTTTGTAAAAGCGGCTTTAACAGGAGATTTTGAGAGCGAAAAGTCCTTTGCGGGCAAGAGGGGAAAGTTCATCGACTCGGTTGCGGACGAAATAAATGAGATTGCCGCGGATGTTTTCGGCGATATAATACTTGAAAAAGAAGATAACGGTTACACGGTAATACCCGATTATGCGGAGGTGTTCGAAAATGACTGATACAAATCAAAAAGTACCGAAAAGAATATTGACCGCGCTTCTCGCCTCGGTTTCCGCCGGCGTTGTTCCGAGAAGCGGAGCTCCGTATATAGCTATCGGCAGAGAAGACGAAATAACGGCGCTTCTTTCAGACCTTGAAAATGTTAGCGAGGGCGGCGGCTCGATGCGCTTTCTTATCGGACGTTACGGAAGCGGCAAGAGCTTCCTTTTACAGCTTATAAGAGGCTATGCAACCGAACGCGGTTTTGTCACGGCGGACGCCGACCTGTCGCCCGAAAGAAGGCTTTACGGCAGCGGCGGTGGCGGAATTGCAACATACAGAGAACTCATAAAGAATATGGCTTCCAAATCGTCTCCCGACGGCGGAGCACTTCAAAAAATACTTATAAGATGGATTGACGGATTGCGCTCGGAGCTTGTTTCTGCGGGGAAAAGCACTTCCGATGCCGATTTTGAGGCCTGCGTGTCGCGTGAAATATTCGGGAAGCTGCGTGACCTTGAAGACCTCGTCGGAGGCTTTGACTTTTCAAACGTGATGAGCGAATATTATAAATCGTATTCGCTCGGTAACGACGAAAAAAAGAGCGCGTGCCTGCGCTGGCTGCGCGGAGAGTATGCGACCAAAACCGAGGCGCGTGGTTCGCTAGGCATTGCCGTTTCGTCAATTATCGACGACGAAAACTGGTATGATTTCATTAAAATATGGGCTGTTTTCGTCAGAAAAATAGGATATAAAGGTCTTGTCGTTATAATCGACGAATGTGTGAACCTTTATAAAATCACACACCGCGTTTCGCGTGAAAACAACTATGAAAAAATTCTTTCGATGTTTAACGATACGCTCCAAGGAAAAGCCGAGGGACTTGATATAATTCTCGGCGGTACGCCTCAATTTCTCGAAGATACGAGGCGCGGGCTTTTTAGCTACGAAGCACTCCGCAGCAGGCTTTGCAACAGCAGATTTTCCGCGGACGGGTATAAAAATCTGATAGGTCCCGTTATAAGATTACGCCGACTTTCGGACGAGGAACTTTACGCGCTCCTCGGTCGTGTTACAAAGCTCTATGCGCAGAATTACGGTGTTATACCGAGAATAACGGACGAAGAGGTGAAGCGTTTCCTTGAAATCTGCCTTGCAAGAGCGGGTGCGGATTCTATGATCACTCCTCGTGAGATGCTCCGTGATTATATGACTGTCCTGAATATTCTTATGCAGAACGAAAATGTGACTTTCGATGAGATTGTCGGCAGCGGTGCTGTTAGCCTGAAACACGAAAGCGATACAGACGAAGTTTCTCCGAATACCGAAAACGAAAATTCCTCCGATGCCCGCACTTCTTCCGCGTCGTTTGACCCGAACGATATTGTTTTCTGAAAAAATAAAAAACGGACTGCCAAATGCAGTCCGTTTTTTATATCTGTCAGTCTACAAAAACTTTTTTCTGAATTTCCGTTACATCAATGTCACGAAGCTCTGTGCCGCTTTTTGCCGATAATGCGGCGGCAACTCCGCCCGCTTCGCCGATTGCAAGGCATATAGGCATTGCTCTGAAATTTGAGTGTGCCATGTGCGTTCCCGATATGTTTCTGCCCGAAAGGAGAAGTCCGTCGGTCTCTTTCGGTACAAGACAACCGTAGGGAATAGTATAGCCGTTTTTCTGCGTGAACTTTTTCTGCACGCCGCTTGCGTCAAGGCTTGCGCCGCTCATGTTGTGTACGTCGAAATTAAAGTGCGCATCTCTGACAACGGCGTCGGGGAATACCTTTGCTTCAAGAATGTCGCGCTCGTTCAGCTGTTTGACGCCGATGAAATGGCGCGTTTCTCTCACGCCGATAAGAGACGCTGCGCTTATTATGTAGCAGTTTTCATAGCCCGGTGCGTATTCGCGCAGGAATTTTACTATCGGTTCCATCTGCGAGCGGCAGACAAGCTCCGCGCGCGTGAGATCTTCCGCTTTTGTCGCGTCAATATCAATGCAGTTTGTCATATTGCAGGTGACAATTCCGGGAAGTGTGGAACGATAAAGAAGAACGTGTCCCGCGGGGAAAGGAAGTATTTTCTTTGCAAGCGATTGCAGTTCGCCTTTCTCGGTTTCAACCGTGTCCTCAAAAGCTCCCGGGAAAACAGCTCTGTCGTAGTCAACGCCGCCCACTTTGAACATTATTGTTGCGGGCTGCATTTTCTGGTCTTCTTCGCGTCCGAGAAAGAATTCGGCCCCCGACTTTGCGGCAACATCGCCATCGCCTGTGCAGTCGATAACGGCTTTTGCCATGTATGCACATCTTCCGCTCTTGCTCTCCGTGATAACGCCTTTAACCTTGCGCCCTTCCATTATTACGTCGCAAACGAAAGTGTAGAGAAGCAGGTCGATACCTTCTTCCTTTATCATTTCGCAGTATACGTTTTTAAGCATTTCGGGATCGATCGTTATCCTTTCGACGTCTTTGACTGTGGTGTTCTTTTTCTTCGCGCGCGCCAGTATTTCGTCATAAAGTCTGCTGTTTACGTTGCCCGTCCAGTGGCTCATCATGCCGCTTGTCGAGACGCCTCCGACATTTCCCAGATATTCGATCAAAAGAACTTTCGCACCGTTTCTTGCCGCGGAAATTGCAGCACCCATACCCGAAGGACCGCTGCCGCAGACGATAACGTCGTATTCGCCTGCAATTTTGCATTTGACTTCGTTTTGAATGTAAAACATATTGACAAGCTCCTTTTGTTTGTGTTAAAATAAGTATATACCAAATCTTGTTCCGTTTCCTCTCAAAAAACACCGATTATCTATAAAATCATGCAAAAAGAGGTGATTTCATGCGAACGATAATGACCGATATAACAGATTATCTCGACTATCTCATAAAGGAACACGACCTTTTTATAACCGTTCATTCGCTTGACGGTGATCCCGTGACAGGCAGTAAGGGACTTATAAGATATAATTTTCATATAAATTCATATTGCAGATATATCAAGAGCGTTTGCGGCACATGGAACGTTTGCATAGCGAAACAGGCGAACGTTGCCAAAAGGTGTATTGCGGGCGAATTTTTCGGCACATGCTATGCAGGTGTGAGTGAGTTCGTCTATCCGATAAAGAACGACGATAAGGTCACTGGTTTCATCTGTGTCAGCGGTTATCGCGGCGAAAATGAAGTTTCGCACGCAAAACTTGACCGTTACGCCGAAAAATATTCGGTCGGCAAAGACGCACTTCTCGGTGAATGGCGAAGCGGACTTTCCTCGGATATTCCAAGCGCGGATTTTATAGGTACACTTATACACCCGCTCCAAAGTATGTTCAAGGTTGCGTATGACAGCGTAAAAGAAACGCTTCCGAGCGGGAACTCGCTTATAAACGACGTTATCCACTATATAAATCAGCACCACACCGATAAAATTACAATGGATTCGATAAGCCGCGTTTTCCATTGCAGCGTTTCTACGCTTTCGCACTCGTTCAAAAAGGAATGCGGCGTCAGCATTTCGGAGTATATTACGCACCTGAGGCTTGAAGAGGCGGCGTGGTTCCTTTCAAGCTCGTCTCTTTCGCTTATAGAAATATCAAGCGTACTCGGCTTCGGAACGTCAAACTATTTTTCAACCGTTTTTAAGAAACGCTACGGTGTTTCGCCGAAAGTTTACCGCGAAAAGTATAAAACAGAAATATAAAAAAGACCTCCGCACGGGGTGGAAGTCTTTTCGTATTATTCAAGATCTTTTTTGGTCGGCTTCGGAACTATGATGCCGTTTATCGCAAAGTAGTAGCCGAAAAACGCGGCGAGCAAGGTGGGAATTATCATAATAAAGAACGGAAGTATCATTTCTCCGAGCTTTCTTTCCCCGATGCTCAGTGTCAGAAGACCGAGGTATTCTCCGTAAATGAGCTTCATTATTACATTTACAATACCTTTGTAATTTTGAAGCGACGGGAACAGTGCAAGGAAAGCGTGAAGCAAAGCAAGAACAAAGTTCGGTATGCTTGCGATAAGTCCCATATAAAAACCTGTCAGACTGTTTTTCTTAAATCGTCCGAGTTCGGTTTTTTCTTTGTCCGAGATGCCTTGCTTAAAAGTGAGAGCCGCCACGGCGAAAAGGAAGAAACAGACAGAGAAAATACTTGATATAACGGCGAGAGTCGTGCCTTTGCTCGAAACACCGACCGCAACTGCGACAGCGAAGATCGCAATGGCGATCTGATCAACAAAAATTCTTACATATCCGTAAGAATAGTATTTCATAAAATCCTTAAATTTCATAATATCTCCTTTTTAGATAATTATAAGGATTAGCAAACTAAAAATCAAGCATAAAAAGATAAAATTTACATTTTGTAAATTTTTATTAAGGAGTTAAATATGCCGTATTCGGTAGATATGAATCAATTTTCAAATACAATAAGGGATTTTGCCGATTACAAGCTTGTCACGCAGGGGTGTTCGCAAAAGACGGTAGACGAATATCTGACGGATCTCAGAACTTTTTTTCGCTATATCATATCATCAAGAGAAGGTATCGAACCCGATACGGAAGCGTTTAATAATATCGACCTTCGCGACATAGACGTTTCTTTCATCGGGAGCATAACACCGAGTGAGATATATCATTTTCTCAGCTATGCGACCGAGGGGCGAAACAACAAACCCGCCGCCCGTGCGCGTAAATTGTCGGCAATAAAAGCTCTCTATAAATATCTTGTTAACAGAAAACATCTTCTCACCGTCAATCCCGTGATAGATATAGAAACACCGAAAAAGGGAAAGGCACTGCCGAAATTTCTCACGGTTGATGAGAGCGTCTCTCTTCTTAATGCCGTTAAAAACGATGAAATGTCACAGACACGCATAAGGGATTACTGTATAATCACTCTTTTTCTTAACTGCGGAATGCGACTTTCCGAACTTGCCGGGATAAAAACGACCGATATTGACCCCGATCTTCGCTCGCTTCGCGTAAAAGGAAAGGGGAGCAAGGAAAGGATAATATACTTGAATACCGCCTGCCGTGCGTCTCTTGAAGAGTATATCGAAGAGCGAAAAGCACCGAAATACAAGAACTGCGGAAATGCGCTCTTTTTGAGCGGCAGAGGACGGAATAACCCGATAAGCGTAAAAACAATCCAGTGGATGGTAAAAAAGTATCTTGACGAAGCCGGGCTCGGAAACAGAGGTTACTCGGTTCATAAGCTCCGTCATACAGCGGCAACACTTATGTATCAGTCTGGGCAGGTCGATGTGAGAACTCTTAAAGATATTCTCGGTCACGAACAGCTTAATACAACACAGATATATACACATGTCAGCAACAGAGATATGGAAGAAGCCATGATGCGAAACCCGCTTTCCGATATAGAGCCTCCCGAAATTCACAGGTTTGAGAAAAAAGATGCGCCTAAAAACGACGAATAGAAATAAAATCGTTGATTATTTATATAAGTCCCGCTTTTACGTATAGACAAAAGAATCAAAAACTCTTGAACTCTTTTTGTAGATAGTGTATAATAAAAACGTAAGAAACAGGAGGTTGTTTATATGAAAAAACATATTTCATTTGTCGCTATGCTTTTACTCGCGCTTCTCGCGCTTGTCGGATGCGGGAAAAGTGACACCGAAAAGAACGATTATGACAAGATAAAGGCTGACGCAGAGCTGACCTTGTTTGACGAGGCGGGTAAACAGGTGCTTGTCAAAGCGAACCTTGCCGCAGATATAAGTGCTTACGATATTCTTCGTTCGGATACGGCAAGCGAAAGCGTCAAAAAGACGGCTACGCGCGTAAGGACGGCAATCCTCGAAAAGACGGGTGTAAAAGCGGAGCTTAATACGGATTTCGGAGGAATAAAGTCAAATGCTTTTGAGATTGTCGTCGGAAAGACAAAGGATAAAACCATGTCCGATGTCGAGGCTTCGATGAAAGAATCCGATTATGCCGTAAAGAGCAGCGGAAACAAGATATACATAATCGGCGGTTCGGACGAAGCGCTTGAAAAGGCAGCGGATATTTTTATAAATTATTTCATATACGGCGAAGGAAAATCTCTTTTTATCCCTCTCGGCGACGGTTTTTCGTATAAAAAGGAATATAGATACGACAAGCTCACAATAAACGGCACGGATATTTCCGAATATAAGATAGCTTATTACGGAAGTGAAGTGAACAGCGATGAAACGTATCTGAAATCAAAGAACGTCGCAAATATGATACGCGATGAAATATTCGATAAAATCCTTGGTGCGAACCTTAAAGTCGTTAAATTTGACAGCCTTTACGAGAATGATAAATATATTCTCGTGTCGGCAGGATCAACAAACGTAAATGAGTGGACGGTCGATACCGACACAGATAGCGGTAACGTCACAATATCAGGTTCTTACGCTTCTGTCGAAGCGGCGGCAAACACTTTTCTTGACCGATTCCTTCGCGCAAAAGAAGGCAGTACGGAGATTGCCGTAACGTCCGAAAAGGGAACTCTCGGTTACACCGTGCCGTACACAAAGGCGGATATGCTCAGGCTTTTCGACGAAGTTTATAATACACCCGATAAAGTCCTTTCGGGCTGTCATTCATACGGATACCTCGGTAACGGTTCGAATATAAAAGAAACGAACGAAATAATGCTTGAAGCAACAGGAAAGAAGACGGCTATACTTGAACTTGATATGGGAAAATACAGTTCGTACAACCCGTATCATAACGGAGTGGATACGCTTGACGACGAAACGCTTTCAAAGAACGTTTCCGATGCGCTTGAATATGCAAACGACGGCGGAATCGTTGCCGTATGTATTCATATGCCGAACCCGCTTCAAAACGCGTCGGATAACGTTTTCTACCGCGGAAAACTCGGAGATGACGACGCCGCGCGTGAAATGCTTACCGACGGAACGGAGCTTAATGCAGGGCTTCGTAAAACTCTCGAACCGACAATAAGGCTTCTCAAATCTCTCAAAGAGAACGGTATTCCGTTTATGTTCAGACCTCTTCACGAAATGAACGGTAACTGGTTCTGGTGGTGCGTAAATCAGGGCGGAGCAACGCTTTCAAAGCAGACTATGGTCGATTTCTGGCAGTTTTTCTATAAGCTCGTCACGGAAGAACTCGGCATTGATAACGCCGTTTGGGTATATTCTCCAAACTATAACAGCGGTAGTCTTTCTGATGTTCTCTATGCATATCCGGGCGACGAATACGTCGATATAGTCGGCTGTGACTGGTACACATCGGGCAGCTACGAGATAAACAGCGACGATTCCTATGTAAAGGTGATGTCGACAGGTAAACCCGCGGCGCTTACCGAGGTCGGTCCCGGTGGCTCACTTGAAATCAAAGACGAGAACGAAAAACTTATCGGTTATAACTACACATGCGACGATCTTCTCAAAGATATGAAGAGAATGCAGAAGGACGGTTATAATCTTACATACTTCATGACATGGACTGGTCTCGGCTCTATCGCGGGACTTGAAGGCGGCAGAGATCTCATGAACGATGATTTCGTAATGACTCTTGACGACGTTGCCGCATATTGGAAAAATAAAGGAGAAAGACGATGATTTACTCGGAATACAGTGTTTATACCCCCGATAGCCCCTTTTCGGAAAAGCTTGTTCCGCAAACGCGTGTTAAGGTTGATACTCTTGCGAAAAAATACGGAATGCGAAAAGCCGATGAAGAAGAAAAAGAAAAGTGTATCGTAATTTCCGCGACCGACACCGATGTGTGTACATACAGCATAAAAAACGAACACGGGAATATTTATCTGTATTCAAGTGTCAGAACTCTTGACACCGTCTTTGATATGCTTGTGCGTGATATAGAGGGCGGAAAAGTGAGCGACAGAAGCGGAAGACTTCCGTTTTCCGTTCCGTATACAAAAGATGATATCATGCGCCTCTTTGACAGAGTTTATAATACCGACGGTAAAGTCATTTCGGGGTGTCATACATACGGAACGCTCGGCAACGGTTCGGATATAAAAGAGACAGATGATCGTTTTCTTTCGGAAACGGGCAAGCGCGCGTGCATACTTGAACTTGATATGGGTGTTTACAGCGTGTTCAATCCGCATCATAGCGGCGTAGATACGCTTGATGATTATACTCTATCAAAAATCATTTCCGAAGCGGCTGATTTTGTCTCTGACGGCGGAATTGTCTCGGTCTGCATACATATGTCGAACCCGCTGCAAAATGCTTCCGACAATGTTTTTTATCGCGGGAATCTCGGCAGCAACGAAAGGGCACGCGAGCTTATTTCGGACGGAACGCCTCTTAATATAAAATTCAGAAAGACTCTTGAACCTACAATAAGACTTCTTAATGCTCTGAAAAAGAACGGAATTCCGTTTATGTTCAGACCTCTTCACGAAATGAACGGCGGTTGGTTCTGGTGGTGCGTAAAGCAAGGCGGTGACGTCAGTCTTTCGAAGAACACAATGCACGATTTTTGGAAGCTGTTCCGCAGAATCGTAACGGAAGACCTCGGCATTGACAATGCCGTTTGGGTCTATTCGCCGAATTACAACGGCGGCTGGCTTGAAGATGTTATGTATGCGTATCCGGGTGACGAATATGTCGATATCGTCGGCTGTGACTGGTACACAGGCGGAAATTACGAGGTGAACGCAGATGAGTCGTACTCAAAGGTTATGCAAACAGGAAAACCTGCGGCACTTACCGAGGTGGGACCCGGTGCTTCTCTCACGATAAAAGACGATAGCGGAAAGGGAATAGGGTATAACTATTCCTGCCGGAAACTACTCGAAGATATGAAGCGAATGGAAAAAGACGGCTTCAAGCTGACGTACTTTTTGACATGGGCGTGGGGACTTTCCGTTACGGGACTCGGTGACGGCAGACAGATGATGAATGACGATATGGTTATAACACTTGAAGATTTGTGGAAATAAAAATTCGACTCGCGGTTTTATCCGCGAGCCGTTTTGATTTGTAAAATTTTAGCTTGTCCCTTGAAAAGTGTTTTGATGTGTGATATAATTATACCATAACACAAAAAAGGAAAGCTATAATGTTTGCATTTATAAGAAAACAGTCGCCCGCGCGTATAATTGCGCTCGGCTTTGCGCTTTTGATATTCCTCGGTTCGGTGCTTCTGATGCTGCCTTGTAGCCTCAAAAGCGGCGTTCGTCTTAGGTATATAGACTCGCTCTATACATCTGTCAGTGCCGTCTGTGTTACGGGACTTATAGCAGCCGATGCGGGAGATACGTTTACACTCTTCGGGCAGATCGTCGTTGCGGTGCTTATACAGGTAGGCGGTCTCGGTGTTGCGTCCGTCGGCGCAGGATTTATGCTTGCCGTCGGGAAAAAGATGGATTTCAAGGGGAATAATCTTGTTAAAGAGGCAATGAATCTCGACTCGGTAAAAGGTACGGTAGCATTTCTCAAAAAAGTGTTCACCGTAACGATAATATTCGAGCTTGTAGGCGCGATATTTTCATTTGCGGTGTTCGTGCGCGATTTTCCGCCGCTGAAAGCAGTATGGATCAGTGTTTTTCATTCGATAGCATCGTTCAATAACGCAGGATTTGATGTGCTCGGCGGAGGTCATAATCTGATCCCTTATAAAGACGACGTTCTTCTCAATACCGTCACAAATGTACTTGTCATTTTCGGCGGTCTCGGATTTCTTGTAATAGATGAAATCGTATCGAAAAAATTTCGCTTCCGCAGGTTTTCCATGCACACAAAGGTCGTCCTGACAATGACGGCAGCACTTCTCTCGGTCGGAACCGTTCTGATAAAGCTGACTGAAAATATATCATGGCTCGGCGCATTCTTTTTCAGCGTTTCGGCGAGAACTGCGGGATTCTCAACATATCCGCTCTCGGATTTTACGAATTCCGGCCTGCTTATTATAATTGGACTTATGATTATAGGCGCATCCCCCGGATCAACGGGCGGCGGTGTGAAAACCACAACGTTTTTCGCGCTTCTCGAAGGCATAAAATCATCGGCAACAAATAAATCTGAAAAGGCGTTCAGGTATTCGCTTCCGCGTGCGGCTTTCAGAAAAGCCGCAGTCATTATATCTATGGCAATCGGGGTTGTCGCGGTCGGAACCTATCTTATGACTTTGTTTGAGCCGGAACTTTCGCTACGTGACATTTTGTTCGAGGTGGCAAGTGCGTTCGGAACGGTTGGACTTTCTACGGGAATTACTTCGGAGCTTTGCGATAAAAGCAAGATTTTGTCGATAATAATAATGTATATCGGAAGACTGGGCCCCATGACGATAGCTACGCTCTGGTATTTTGACAAGGGCGAGCGTGTGCGTCACCCCGAGGGAAACATTTCGATTGGGTGAAAATAAGGAGAGCAAAATGGCAAAAAAGACTAAAAGGAATAAAACGAGCTACGGTATAGTAGGTCTCGGACGGTTCGGAAGCGCTCTGGCACTTGAACTTGTCGAATCGGGCGCGGATATTCTCGTCATGGATAGGGAAGAGAATAAAGTGCGTGAGATGCGCGAATATACGGAAAACGCGTTCGTTGTCGGAAATCTCGACAGAAAATCGCTTGAAGAAACGGGTATCGGAAACTGTGATGTCGCGGTCGTTTGCATAGGAGAACACATTGATACGTCAATACTTACGGTTCTGAATCTTGTTGCGCTCGGTATTCCGAAAGTTATCGCTAAGGCTACAAGTGCCGAACACGGCGAAATACTCGAAAAACTCGGTGCGGAGGTCGTTTACCCCGAACGTGATATGGCTGTTCGACTGGCGCATAGGCTTGAAGCGTCAAAAATGCTCGACTTTGTCCAACTTACCGAGCAGCTTAATATTTCGAAATTCGAAGTTCCCGAAAAAATGATCGGAAAAACCGTCCTTGAAGTCAATCTTCGCAAGGAATTCGGGCTTAATATTATCGCCGTCGAATCAAACGGGACAACAGTCGAATCCGTCGGACCCGATTATGTTTTCAAAGGCGGAGATATAATGTTCGTTTCGGGGTCAAAGAAAGGACTTGAACGGTTTTCCGTCCGGTCCGAACAGTAAAAAATAATGCGGTGCGATCGAAAAGCGAAAGCACCGCTTTTTTATTTGTTTTTTTCTCTGAATTCGGACGGTGATATGCCGTATGCCTTTTTGAACGCACGGGAAAAGTAAAGACTGTCGTTAAATCCGCAAGCAAAAGCGATTTCGGAAATGCTCTGACCGTCCGAGGCAAGAAGCTCTGCCGCGCATGAAATTCGGAGTTTATTAAGATATTTTATCGGAGTCATACCCGTTTCTTTTGAAAAAACACTCATAAAACGACTTTTGGAATAGCCTGAAATATCGGCGAGCTTGTCAAGCGTGATTTTTCTTTCAAAATTAGAGTTTATGTATGAAATCGTTTTTGAGATATTTTCCGACACCTGTAATGAATTTGACTCGATTTTTGACAGGTTATAGAGAAGCTTCAAAAAAGAATATGATAATCTTGAATTTTGAGATCCGTGAAAATAGCTTATGAGCGATTCGAAATTTGCTTTTACGGCAGCAGGTGATGCCACGGCTCTGTGAACGCCGAAAGATAAGCCTGCTTCTTCAAGAATCTCATTAACGGCTCGTCCCGCAAAATGAATCCATAAATATTTTCCTTTATCATTGAATGCGTATTTTTGATATATATTCGGAGGATATATTATGAAATCTCCGTTTTTAAGAACGTATTCATTGCCCTCATAGACAGCATAACACAGTCCCTCGCAGATAAATACGATATGGTAATCCAATCTGCCTTTTTCGCGTATTGTTGTGAGGTTTGACGTAATTGTCTGACAGCCGCAACTGTTTATTTTAAGATATTTAACAGAAATGAAGTTTGATCTGTCGTGAATGCTTCCGTTGTAAATATTTATCATATCATTACCTCTGCGGCTATTATAGCATAAAACAGTAATTTTGTCCATATAATATTTATTTTTTTTATTTACTTTTTAATGTATGACATTTATAATATAAACAAAAAAAGGAGAATAAATGTCATGAAAAAATTTGCGTTTATCGGTGCGGGGAGCTTTGTTTTTACGAGAAATCTTGTCCGCGATTTGCTTACATATCCGTCTTTTTATGAGTGCGAAATAGCACTTATGGATATAAATGCGGAAAGACTTGACCGCATTACTGCCGCGGTAAAAAAAATCATTGCGGCGATGGGTAGAGAAAACAGCGTAAAACTTGTAAGTACCCTTGACAGAAAAGAGGCACTCGAAGGAGCTGACGGTGTGCTTTGTACGGTTTTCAACGGCGACGTGAACATATGGCGATATGATGTTGAAATACCGAAAAAATACGGCGTTGATATTTGCGTAGGCGACACGAGAAGCGTTTCGGGAATTTTCAGAGCACTCAGAAATATTCCGCTTATGCTTGACATATGCGCCGATATAAAGAAATATTGTCCGAATGCTGTTTTCCTCAACTACACAAATCCTATGTCTATGCTATGTAAAGCAATGCAGACATATACCGATGTTGATGTTACGGGACTTTGTCATAGCGTTCAGGGGACAAGCAGTATGCTGGCGGAGTGGCTCGGAGTACCTTATAACGAGCTTGATTATTTATGTGCGGGTGTCAATCATCAGGCATTTTTCCTGAAACTTGAAAGAAACGGAAAAGACCTTTATCCCGAACTCAGAAAATTGCTTGATAATCCCGAATACTACGGGAAAGAAGTCGTCCGCAATGAAATGTTCAAGCACTTCGATTACTACGTTACAGAATCAAGCGGACATAACTCCGAATATAATCAGTGGTTCAGAAAACGCCCCGATCTGTTAAAAAAATACTGCACGCCTACCGAATATTCAAACTGGAATCCCGGTGAATACGGTTTCTCACTCAATATTCATATTGACAGGGAAAAGAATTGGAAGAACGAAATAAACGACTGGATCGATAATCACGAAGTTGATACCAAAAGGGGGCTTGAATATGCCGCAAATATTTTCAATGCGAGATTTGGTGACGGTACTCCGTTCAACTTTAACGCTAATATTATAAACAACGGTATAATTTCGAATCTTCCGAAAGGCGCATGCGTTGAGGTGCCTGTAATAGCGACAAGAAGCGGCTATGAAAAAATCATGGTTGGGGAACTTCCGGCACATATTGCAATGCTTGTCGGCAACACGGCAAATATAGAAAATCTTGTAGTTGATGCTGCGATGACAAAAGATAAGCGTAAAGTTTTCCACGCTGTTTGTATGGATCCTCTCACATCGGCTGTATGCTCGCTTGAAGAAATCAAAAATATGTGTGACGATATTTTTGCTATGAACGGTGATTTTCTCGGGGATTACAAATATTAAATAAAAGAAAGGAATGCAATAAAATGCTTGGAGAAAAGAAAATCCTGAAAAAAATGCTTATTGTTGCTCTGATTGCTGTTTCCGTGATGCTTTTTGCGTCGTGCGGAAAAGATGACGGTGGTAGCAAAAACAAAGACACAGACACGAAAACCGAAACAGTTGACACGCTTGACGCTTTTATTCAGACATATGACCCGACAACGACTGC